>NZ_JAVSNJ010000017.1:0-57394 GCF_032144095.1 Sphaerochaeta sp. PS | reverse complement strand
TTAATCAACCACTCAGAAGTAAAATTCCCCTTGGAAAGAAGAACTTCAAACCCATAGCTGTAAAAACAATCTTGCTCTAGCAATATCACCTCAAAGTAACTGGTTCTTTCTCGATTACTTGCTATAGTCCGACAATACTTGTTCCCTTGACCTAGGGGGATGCTCCCTTCTTCTACAGCTTGATCCATAAATGACAATGCTTTGATAAAATTTGACTTTCCTGAAGCATTAGTACCAAAAAGGGCAGCAAATTTAAGAATTCCTTTATTACCTGTTTGTTTAACCCTCTCTTGAAATGTTCTACTTTTCCCACTGAACATACTAAATTCTTGCCTAGTGCCAAATGAGAGGTAATTATCAAAAATAAATTGTACAAGCATATCAGGCCTCTTTATCGAAAATTTCGAATATCTCTAGTAAAATATGCCATTACATCTCGATAATTACAAGATAATGAATAATCGAGGAGGATTTTTCGAATACAAATAATCGACGAAGCTGATAATTTTACAATATGCCCACGAACAACAGAGTCTCAAAACTATGTAGAAACACGCTTTTGCCTGTAAGGAAATAATCATTGTATTCCCTTATGAATCAAGCAAGCCCACCCCTCTTCTTTTCTGAAAATACACAACCACATTCTTATAGCAAATATCTTCGACAAGAACCTTCAAGACCTCAATGTCATTCGGATACTCACCCTTTTCGACATATTGGCCAATAAAGTTGCACAGGATTCTCCTAAAATACTCATGCCTTGGATAAGAAAGGAATGATCTACTGTCGGTAAGCATTCCAATGAAATGCCCGAGCACCCCAGTATTAGCCAAAGCAAGCAATTGTTGCTCCATCCCATATTTATGGTCTTGCATCCACCAGGCAGCGCCCAATTGCATTTTTGAAGCAACTTCTGAGCTCTGGTACGTATTTGCCAGGGCTGCCAATACCCAATTGTCCTTCGGATTCAGGCTGAACAAGATCGTCTTGGGAAGCTTCCCCTCTTCTTCCAATGCATTGAAAAACAGACCCAGATCACAGGCGATGGAATAGTCACCAACAGAATCATACCCACAAGCCTCCCCAACAGATCGGACCATTTTCATGTTTTGGTCCCTATTACATCCGATATGCATTTCCATGGCCCAATCCCGTTTTGCATAGCTTTGGGCAAGATAGAGTAGCAGGGTTGAGCGGTATTGATGCACTTCCTTAAATGTGAGGGAAGCCCCAGTTAGTGACTTCTGCATAATAGCTGTCATTAGAGAGTCGGAGATAGGGTCAAAAACCAGTAAGTTGATATCATGGTCACTGGCTATACAACCAGATTTATCAAAAAAATCAATCCGTTTTTCTAGGGCTTCCTTCAAGTGCCCATATGTACAGATGTTTGCCCCTGTCAGGTTCCCCAACTCTTCCAAGGCGACAGAATACGGCTCTGCTTTTTGTATCGCAAGGAATCTGTCAGGCCTGAAAGCTGGTAAGACAGAGCAGGAAACAAACTCATTTTTCAGAAGAGCGTGATAGGAAAGATCAGCGCAAGGATCTTCAGTCGTACAAAGCATCGTTACCTTGGACAGTTCTATCATACTCCGTGGCGAATATGCGCGCTCAGCTATGATAGAATTGGCAAGGGTCCAGACCTTTTGCGCATTAGCCTCTGATAGAGGTTCGTAGATATCGAAATATCTTTGAAGCTCCAGCATGGACCAGTGGTACACTGGATTTCCGATAGCATAGGGAAGACTTCCGGCAAAGGCATAAAATTTTTCATATGGTGAAGCTTCTCCCGTTACAAAATTCTCACTGACACCATGGGCTCTCATGACTCTCCATTTATAATGGTCATGATCGAGCCACAGCGATCCAATGGATGAAAATTGTTTGTCGTCATATATTTCTTTTGCACTCAGATGACAATGATAGTCGACGATCGGAAGGTCCTTGGCAAAAGAGAAAAGCTGGATAGCGGTCTCGCTATCCAACAAAAAATCATCATCCATGAAAGGTTTCACGTGAACCTCCTTCTTTAGAACAACAGATTAGGCAAGAATGTTGTCAACTGAGGAACAAACACCAAGATAATTACTTCAATGATTATCGCAGCAAAAAAAGGTAATGATTCCTTCACATAATCCTGAATACTACAATTGTGAATACCACACACAATATAGACAGCAGTCCCTACAGGTGGGGTCATGATACCCATGGTAACAATAGTCATCATACATATGCCAAAATGCACAGGGTCTATTCCAAGACCTTGCACAACAGGAAGGAATATTGGGGTTAACAACAAGATGTTTACATTACTGTCTACAAGCATTCCAGTGATGAACAAGAAAGAGAGCATTATCAAAACCATTGCCTGAGGGTTGGTCGTCAAGCCAAGAATGAACTTGGACATAATCGTAGGTACATTTCCATAGGTCAGCGCATAACTGAAAATTCCTGAGAATGCAATGATCAGAATGATGGCACCATTGTCGATAATGGAGTTGATTAAAGCCTTCTTAAATTTTTCCCAAGTCAACTCTTTATAGATAAAGATTCCTACGAATAGGGCGTATACTACAGCAAATGCTCCAGCTTCAGAGGGTGTAAAAAAACCAAATCTGATGCCCAAGATGAGAATCAAGGGAAACAGTAGTGCCCATACCGATGATTTAAGGTTATCAAGGATTTCGTTGAAAGAAGCAGGTTTTATATCATCCGTGGGGACTTCAAATCCTCGCTTGCGACTGGTTATGTTAACCGTAATCATTAACACACCGCACATGATCAAACCAGGAATGATTCCAGCGACAAATAGTTTCCCAATAGAAACTTCTCCAACAAAACCATACAAAATCAAGCCAAGGCTTGGCGGAATAGTTGCAGTAATTAGGCTTGAAAGACAGGTAACGGCCGCCGTATACCCCTTGGGGTACCCTAAACGATCCATTTCAGGGCCGAGGACGCGGATTTCCATTCCAGCATCAGCAGTAGCACTGCCAGATATCCCACCCATCAAAGTGGAAAGGATAACATTCACCTGTGCAATGCTTCCATACATCCTACGGGTGAGCAATCGTGACAAGCTCAAGAGGTTTTTTGTAATCCCAGTCTCATTCATAAGGTTTCCTGCAAATAGAAAAAAAGGCACTGCAAGAAAAGTGAAGGACTGTGTCTGGGCAACAACCCTCTGGACAAGGACAGCCCAAGGAATGTCACTGTTCAAAAGGAAATACCCACTTCCAGAAATACCGATTACAAAGGCAATGGGCATGTTGATAACGATCAAAACTATAAACAGTAGGAGTAACAGCCACATCCTAACGCTCCTTCTTAGCTATGTTCTTAAAGGAAATAACATCAAGAACAATAGAATGGATAATTGAAAACACCATTAAAATTGCAGCTACCGGTAGGCTGAGAGTAACAAAAGAATAACTGACAGGAAGTGTTTGAAAAGCCCTGTTCCAATTTTGAATCGCCAAAACAAAGCCATACCGAATGAAGATAAATACCAAAAACAACATTAATACATAACAGATACACTTCAGAATAAATTGGATTTTCGCAGGGAGTTTATCAGTAAGCAAGGCAACACCAACCAAGCTTCCTTTTCGTAACGCTATATCAGCACCTAAAAACGCTAACCATGCAAACGCCAGTTGGGAGACATCGATGGACCACTGAATGGGGATGGAAAACTTTCGGAATAGTGCTGCGGTAAAAACCAACACAATGATGACCATAAATAGGACAGCACTAATGAAAATTTCAATCTGGCAAAATTTTTGGTAAGCATGCTCCAACTTTGTAGCAAAGGTTTTCTTTTCATTCATTGAGAGAGACTCCTAAGATGGCTAATGACAAAAAACCCGTTTTGTCATTAGCCTCGGCACTTCTAGATTTATTATTTTGCAATTTCAGCAAGAATGCTTGTTCTGGCTTTTGAATAGCCCAACTTTTCATAGACAGGTTGTACTGCGTTGAGGAAAGGAGTCTTATCAACTGTACGGATTATCATTCCGGATTTGGCCATCTCAGCTTCATATTCAGCTGTAAGTTCCATAACCAGTCCCTGGTTCTCCTTGCCAACTTCTTTGAAAGTCTTTACAAATACATCTTGAGCTTCTTTGCTCCAAGAATTAAAAACGGAAGAACCCATCACAACACAGCCGATCAGCTGGAAATGCTCAGTCTTGTTGATGTACTTGCTGGTCTCAAAGAGACGGGTAGCGTAGACAGAAGGGGTCTGGGCTTCTACACCATCAATAGCGCCCTGGGATAGAGCAGGATATACTTCAGCCCATTCCATTGGGGTTGCAATAGCACCCATTGCGTTGACTGATTCAGTATAGAGAGGACTACCAATGGTGCGAATCTTCTGGCCTTTAAGGTCAGCAGGAACATTGACTTCTTTGTTCAACACAAAGTTTCTTGCGCCAGAATACCAGTTAGAAGTAACCAATTTGATACCTTGCTTCTCGAATTCCTGTTCCCAGCCCTTATAGGTAGCAGTTTCAACCAGCTTGTTCAAGGCAGAAGCATCATCAAACATAAAGGGCATCTGGATTACACCAAAGTCCTTCACATAGGTCATCAGACGGCCAGGATCGGAGACTGTTAGCACGGGAGCTCCTGCAATTGCCTGTTCCGTAAGGTCATCAGTACCACCAAGGGATGATGAATAATACAGCTCAACCTTGAATAGGCCAGTTGCCTCAAGTCGTTCCTTTGCTTCCTTCAATCCAATAGATTGGGTATCTTTCTCGCCTTGGGTATTTGCAAGCTTGATGAGATAGGGACCAGATTTCGTAGCCTTTTCTCCTCCACCTTGAGCGAACACGCCTGATACGATGACCAACGAACACAAAGCGATCAGCACTAATTTTTTCATCACGTTCTCCTTTTTCCTTTGACTTATTCTGACATAAATATGTAGAACCTATATCAACAGGGTATGATACCTTGACCTGACAATCTTCCTATTTTAGATGGAATAATTCCTGTATATTGACTTCTTGCAATTTCAGAGAAAAAACCTAGAACCCAATGGAAAATCCACCATCGATGATAAGGGTCGTCCCTGTCACAAAATCTGACGCCCTTGAAGCAAGATAGAGAGCTCCAAACCCAATGTCCAAAGGTTCTCCAAATCTGTTCATAGGGGTATGGCCCAATATTTTCTCTTTCCTTGCAGGATCATTATCTGTTACAAGGCGGAACATCGGCGTATCTATAAAACCCGGGGCTATGGCATTGACTTGGATATTCTCACAGGAGACCTCTGCTGCAAGAGCTCTTACTGATGCGGTAAGGGCACCTTTTGCAGCTGTATAGGCCATGACCTTTGTAAGCCCGACAAAAGCGCTCATTGAGGAAAGAAAGATGATCTTCCCACTCTTTCTCTTTCTCATCGCAGGAAGAACAGCTTGGGTCAGGGAAATGGAAGCCAGGTAATGGACATCAAACAACCGCTTGAAATCCTCCATTTCTAAGTCTTCAATACTCTTTTTGCAATGGACCCCAGCATTGTTTACCAGGATATCAATTTCCCCTTGCTCTTTCTGAACCTTTTCAACAAAGCCTGCCACTTCATCATGACGGGTGATATCGAACAGATAGTAGCAACTACCTTCCAACTGTTCGCAAGCTTTTTTCAAATTCTCTTCATTGCTATGGCCAACAAGAATTACCTTTGCCCCGGAGCCATGCAACGTCCGGGCGATGGCAAAGCCGAGGCCGGAACCCCCACCTGTTATCAGGGCAACCTTTCCATCCAAACCAAATGCTTCCTTGATTAATTCATTCATGGTTTTCTCCTTACAGAACTCCAAATTCCTTAAACGCTGCCGTTGCACTCATCCCACCTTCAATAGCCTTTCTCACCACCTTCTCCGTGGAAGCTTTTTTCAAGGCGAGAAGAACAACCTCAGAGGCAACATCCTTGGGTATGATTATAACGCCATCGACATCACCAAATACGATATCCCCATCGTTGATGGTCACTTCCCCAATCTCGATTCTACAGCGGAAGTCCACAACCTGTGTCCTCACCGAAGAGTCCTGGGCATAGCAGCCACAACTGAAAACTGGCCAATTCTGTTCCAGAACCTGCGGGGTATCCCTATGCCATCCATTGACTACCGCTCCTACAGATCCTCTGGTCCTCGCTGTGGCAGTGAGAAGCTCTCCCCAATATGCACAACGTTTTGTCCCCCCAGTCGCAAGGTAGATCTCATTCTCATCCAATTGGTCCAATGCTTCGGTCAACAAGCCAAAGGGTTTTTTCTGCTGTCCATACACATCGATCATCAGCACTGTCATGGCCTTCCCTGCAAGTTTCATTCCATCATTCAAAGGCCTGATATCCTGTGGTAAAAACTGATGATAATATCCCATAGCGTCTAGAATATCACCGACAACAGGTGTGTAGAGTCTCTCTTTCATCAAGGCGAACATTTCTGTTTCTGTCTTCCATGTGTCCATATTACCGTTCCTCCATCTCTAAAGCCTGCAAAACTGCTCGTATATATCCCAACGCATACGCCATACCAGCATGCCAACTGGCACCACAGATCAATTCAGGGGTATGGTCAGGAATAAGCACCCCTTGGAAATTGTTCTGTTTCAAGATCCTCAGGGCCTTGAACATATCGATGTCTCCTTCGTCTATGAATACTTCATCATACACAGGGACTTTTCCCTTTACGTTCCGTGCATGGACATAGCTTATCCTGTTTTGTGAAGCATAGGACTTTAGGGCATCATACAGGTTCCCCTCACTCATCTCCTGAATGCTCCCCATACAGAACTCTAGCTTGTTCGACGGGCTGTCGTACAGGTCAATTACTTTCTGGTAGAGCGAAGGCTGGTACACCAATCTTGGTGTATTTCGGAGACTTGGCATAGGAGGGTCATCAGGATGAAGGGCAAGCTCCACACCAGCTTCTTCAGCAACGGGCAATATTTTCCTCAAGAACCAAGCCAACCTATCCCAGAGCATTTCCGAGGTAATCTCTTCTATGAACTTACCAGGATTTCCCTCGCGATAGGTCATATTCCAAATCTCACCATCTGGGATCGGAGCATCAATGGCAAGGTCGTGTGCATTGAAACAAGCACTGACTGCCCCTCCCCTTGCAACAGTCCGCCTCTGGTGACCCCACACTCCTGCAAAGCTAAAGTTATATCCAAAACTTCGTATCCCAGCAGCTCCAGCATTCCTGATTATCTGCTTAAGGGTATCAATCTGTTCGTATTTCTTGGGTCCATCGAGTAGGATATCGTACCAATCAGCAGGGCTGAAGTTTTCGATGCCATAGATCTCTACACCCTCTTCCTTGGCCATTGCCTGTAAGGTCTGCATACTTTCCAGGCTCCAAATCGGGTCAGATGTTGTGGATAGGCCATAGTTGTTGTTTTCATCCGTTGCGGTAACCACACCTTTTTCTTGAGAATAATAATCGGCAAGATGGATTATTATATGGGAGCAACCCACTTGTTTTGCAAACTTGAAATTATCTCGAGTAAGCATATGTTTGTATAAGCCAAGACCTAGTTTCATATATCGCACCTTTATCTTTTTGGCTAATTTTACCCGAACTGGCACGTACATTCTTCCTTGTAACCAAGGTATTATTGCTGTATATTGATACATAGTAGGAAAGCAATATGATACACGTAGTCAATGCAAACGGGACCATCAACACAGATACAGAAACTCACTACGCGTTCCAGAAACAGATCAACCCAAACATCTACCCCCAAGTCCATGATTTTTATGAGATTTCTTTCATGACACATGGGGATCTACAGTTTATCCTTAAGGGAAAGACCTATTATTTACAAAAGGGCGATATCATTTTTGTAAGGCCAGGAGAAATCCATAAAAAGATCGAAACAGGAAAAAGCGAACATATAAATCTGGCCTTTCCTGCCAAGGCTGTCTCATCGTTATTTGAATATCTCTATTCCGATGGCGTGAAGGAGAAATTTCTTGCAGCAGAGGAACTGCCGGTCATTCACCTGACAAACAATGAGACCAGTTACCTTCGGACGAAACTGGAGCGCCTGGCTCTGTTTAATATCCATGACTACGTGGCCATCAAGTCCTACCTTAGGACCCAGCTGGTGTATATCTTCACCCAGTATCTTATTCCAGCCCTCACCTTTGACTCCAAAATCACCTCACAAGAGAACGTTCCAATCTGGTTTCAGAAAATGATCCAAGACCTGGACAATACTGCCCTAGGCACCATTTCTCTTGACTCCCTTGTAACCCAATCGGGAAAGACAAAAGAGCATGTCTGCAGATGCTTCCAGAAGTACTTACAAACCACTCCCATCGCTTATGTAAACACCCTCAAGATAAACTACGCGGCCAACATGCTCCAACACTCCGATGATGAAATCATAGACATCGCCTACTCCCTAGGGTTCCAGAGCCTGAGCAACTTCTATGCCTTGTTCAAAAAAGAGTTGGGAATGACTCCATTAAAGTTCAGGAAGATTGGCAGTTACTATTTTGCTAAATAAGCCACGAATAAAAATCCATCTATTCAACTGATATCTGACAAATCCAAAATCTGCCAAATACCATCTTCAATTCTCAAAAAAGAAATTTTCCGAGGAGCCTTCAGCTCCATTTCCACACAAGGATAAACAAAAATATGTTTATCTTACATATACTCCTATGAAACTGTCGAATAATGACAGTTTCATGGGATCACGTATACTTAAAAAGCAAAAAGAGAGGCAATTGCAAAATGCTTACTTCACCTACTATCGCTTACAAATAGTGTGTGGTATTGCAGTTTTAAAATAGTTTTCATAGTAGTATTTTTTCTATATATAAACAAAAAAAATGTTTATATTTACAAATTCATGGGAACAAGGTACGCTATAGTTACAAGTATCTAAAAGGGGGGCATCATGCTATCATACTTTTCCATTCATAACTTCAAGTCAATTCTTGACCTAAAACTCGATGTAAGCTATGCAGAGAAAAAAGCTCCCAATAGGTACCAAGACATGGAGATGCTCCCATTCCTTCAAGCAAAGGAAAAGGTTCGGCTTGTCCCTGTCATTGCCCTCTATGGCGCAAACGCCTCAGGAAAATCAAATATCATCCATGCATTTTCAACTTTCAAACAGATTATCGCAAAGGGCCTCACTGCCCAATCATTCAATCCGAATAGACTACACTCCAATTATCCATCAACTTCCTTCGAACTAGAATTTTACCTCGATGAAACTGCATACGTATACTTTCTGGAATATGACAAGCAACAAATACAAAGAGAGAGGCTCACCGTGGAGGGGAAGACGCTCTATGCAATTGAAACCCAAACTCAAGCTTTTGGTACAATTGCCACAAAGGTCTACACCACTGACAAATTGAACGAAGTATATACTGTCGAATGCTTGGATGAGGAAAAAAACCAAAAGAAACCCTTTCTTACCGTCCTTGGCCAAGGTTTCACAGGTCTTTCAGAACATGTCTCTGCGGCCTTCTCCTATATTTCAAGAAACATCGATGTATACACAACCAACCGCCCATCATTTTCTTCCTGTCTCGATATGTTGTCTGCTTCCAAAGACCAGATAAAGCTAAAGGAAGCATTCAATAAGATTGTTTTCATCCTTAAGAAACTCGATATTGATATTGCAAGAATGGAGCATATCAGGGAAACCAATCTTGGCCCACGCTTGGCCTTTTCAACTACCAATTCGAGCCTAGGAACATGTACTAAACAGTCAGACACGATCCATTCCTATCACCTCGATATGCAAGGCAATGAAATTGAGTTCGATTTCAACGAAGAGTCAGAAGGTACAAAAAGGCTCTCCTCTTTGATAGCCATGTTCCTGTTTGCCTTGGAACAAGGCAGTGTTGTAATCATTGACGAACTCGCTCTCTCTTTGCACCCTTTGCTCACCTCAGAACTGGTGAAACTTTTCAAGGACAAGAGGTACAATACAAAAAACTCTCAGATAATCTTTACCACCCATAATACTGACATACTCGACAATGATTTGCTGCGTATATCAGAAATATGCATCATCAACAAAACCCTAAAAAGTGGTTCCACCATGAAGAGAGTCTCTGACTTCAAAGGGGTGCGTAACGTGACGAACTTCAGAAAGCAGTACCTGCATGGAACCTATACAGGCATCCCTTTCCCATACATCTAGGAGCTAGAGATGGAAGAGCGACAGCACGTTCATATGATTATCTGTGAAGGGACTTCAGAGGCTGTCTACCTGCAAGAGCTGAATAGATTTCTCCGTGAAGAAGAAATCCCACTTGTCTACATACCCATATCCAGCAATGGTGGCCAATATTCCAAGGTTGTGAAAACATACAAAACAGCAAGAAAGAACAACCCCCGTACCCCAATCCACATCTGCCTCGATTATGATATTTACTTGCGGAATAACGATGGCAATTGGGCATCCTATGTAAACCGACCTAAAAGCATCCCAGAATTTCTCTTCACCCATATGAATTTCGAAGATTTCCTCACTCTCCATCTTGAAAAAGAACTATCGGAGAAATGGTATTGCCTATGTAAAAGTCGTCAGCATTTTTCTTCACCCATGCACGCTGATACATATGTTCCACTCTTCGCCGAGAACATCATTCCTTTCTACACAAAGGGAGAGATGCCATTCGTTCTGACGATAAAGCACCTCAAAAACCTATTCTCCAATCTCAATGGGGCACATGCTGCATTCCCCTGTGGATTTGCCCAATTATTCCAACAACACCTTAAAGACCTTGCAAGAGCAGATATATTGTTACTTTCCTAGACCTTGCAACCCATTGGAAGGATACATAGTTTGCCGCATTCCCTCCTCCAAGCCATTGATCTTAGCAACCTCTTTTGATGCTACGCTATTCCTATCTATTGGACTTGGTTCACAGAATATATCTTTGACTTATGAGAGGGTCCCATATATAATAAATTTATGTTTATATCAATATTTTTGATGCAAACAAAGATTCCCAAAGGAGAAAAAGCATGAAGAAAACTGTATCTGTTCTGGTTGTCCTGCTACTGGTCATCGGTATTGTTCCCATGTTCGCCGCAGGTGCCAAGGAAGGCACTGATGCGGGGAAAATAAAGCTGCGTTTCCTTGGGATGGCACAAGCAGCATACTCTGAAAAGAACGTAAATGACATGACCGATGATTTCATGAAAGCAAACCCAAACATCACCGTATCAACGGAATTCGTCCCCTATGAAGAGCTGAGAAACAAGACCATGCTCGCATACGGTTCAAACAACCCCTATGATGCAGTACTTGTTGACGACATCTGGTATGCCGAATATGCATCGAAAGGGATGCTCTACGACATAACGGCAAAGGTTCCTGCCAGCTATAAGGAAGGCGTCCTGGCCGGAGCGTGGAATGTGACGACAAAACAAGGGAAAGTATTGGGACTTCCCTGGTTCCTAGACACGATGTATCTCTTCTACAACGCTGACATGCTCAAGAAAGCTGGATACACCAATCCCCCCAAATCGATCGAAGAGATGGTAGATATGGCCAGGACCTTGAAGGCTAAGAAGATTGTTGAATACCCATTCGTATTCAGCCTTGCCCAGGCAGAAGCACTGATCTGCGTCTATGCCAACTTCCTAGAGGCCTTTGGAGGTTCCTTCCAGGATGCCTCCGGCAATTACATCCTCGACACTTCAGGGGTAAAAGCCCTGGAATTCCTTGTCTCCCTCAAGAACGAAGGATTGTTGAATCCAAACTCTCTCGAATATCTTGAAGAGGACGTACGCCGAGTTTTCTCAAGCGGCGATGCAGCCTTTACCTTGAACTGGGCCTATATGTTCGCCCTTGCCACCGATCCTGCTGAAAGCACGATCGCCAAGGAAGCAGTGAAGGTGATGGTCCTGCCAGGGGCAAAGGGAGTCAAGGATTTTGCAGCAATGAGTGGCTCCATGGGGCTGTCGGTATTGAACCAGTCCAAGAACCCTGAAGCTGCCTTGCAGTACATCCTCCATCTTAGCAGCAAGAAGGTACAGGATGCCTATTCAGACTTGCAGCTGCCAGTCTGGACAGCCTCCTATGACGATCCTAAGCTTGCCGTAGGTAGGGAGCAGTTGGTAGAAGCCTCCAAGAAGGCGTTCTCCATCATGAATGTCCGCCCAAGCGAACCCAACTACCAAGAGGCAAGTGCCATCATCCAGCAGTATGTCCAGAGGGCCCTCTATGGGGAGATTACCCCAAAACAGGCTCTCTCTGATGCGGTCAAGAAAGTCAAAGAGATCAAATAACCATGTCCAAGAAAACAGCAAGAAACCAAATCTTGTTGACGGTTCCCATGATCGTAATCATGGGAGCCGTAATTGGCTGGCCACTGATACGCACCATCCTCCTCTCCTTTACCGACGCCCAGCTGATGGACAGCGGCACCAGCGGCTTTGTCGGCCTGGCTAATTTCCGAAATGCAATCACCAATGAAGGCTTCCTCGCTTCCCTCAAGATCTCGGCCATCTTCGCCTTTGTCGTCGTCACTTCGGAGATGATCCTGGGTACAGCCGTTGCCCTTCTGGTAAACGAGCCCTTCAAAGGCCGGAACCTGTTGCGTGCCTTCTTGATCCTGCCCTGGGCTGTGCCCACTGTAGTGAATGCCATCATGTGGCGCCTTATCTACAACCCGGAGTATGGGGCCCTGAACTCACTGCTGACCCAGCTTGGCCTGATAGATTCCTACATAAGCTGGCTTAGCAGTGCCAACATGGCACTGGGGGCGATCATATTCGCCGACGTCTGGAAGAACTTTTCCCTTGTTGCCCTCATAGCCCTGGCCTCGCTACAGACCCTTTCCTCCGCCCAGGTTGATGCGGCCAAGATCGATGGGGCCAATGCGCTGCAGAGATTTGGCTACATCACCCTGCCCCACCTCATCCCCTCCCTCCAGGTTGCCCTGGTGCTACGCATCATCGAAGCCGTCAAGGTGTTTGACATCATCTACATCATGACAAAAGGCGGACCAGCCAACCGGACCCGCAGCGGAAGCATATTTGTGTATCAGGAGGCCTTCACCAACTCACGTATGGGCTCTGGTGCCACCTATGCAGTAATCATGGTCGCCCTGATCATGATCTTCATCCTGTTCTACATGCGCATCATCACGAAAAAACGATAGGAGATGGTATGCGATCCCGAACCAACAAAACAAAGACCATCCTGCTCTACACAGCAGCCATTCTCCTGTTCGTGTACATAATCGCACCCTTCTTGTGGTTGATAATCATGTCTGTCAGCTCTTCTGAGGACCTGACCACCCGACCGCTGCGCTGGATCCCCAAACGCATCAACCTCTCATCCTATGCAGAATTGCTGACCATGGGCATCAACAGCCGTGGGGAGCTCTTCCTCCATGGGCTGCGCAACAGCCTTGTCACCGCACTGCTGGCTGTCGCCATCTCCATGGTGGTCACCATCCCAGCCTCCTGGGTATTTTCCCGCCACCCCGGAAAGAAAAACCTCATCCTCTATGCGGCCATCTTCACCTTCATGCTCCCCCCTGTGGCCTATGCCCTCCCCCTCTATCGGATCTTGTCCCAGATAGGACTGTTGGACAAATCTTTTTCCCTTGCCCTGGTGTACTGCACCATAGTACTCCCCTTCTGTGTATGGCTCATCAAGGAGAACATCGATGCCATACCCTATGAACTGGAAGAGGCCGCCATCATCGATGGTGCAGGCTTGTTCACCCAGATCACCAAGGTTGTGCTCCCCCTACTGCTGCCCTCGCTGGGAACCGTGGCACTGCTCTCCCTGATCATGGCCTGGGACGAATACTTCTATGCAATGCTCTTCACCAACAGCAAGCAAGCCATTACCCTACCCGTCGTAATTGCAAACCTTGCATCCGGTCGTCAGTCAAACTACAACCTGATAGCAGCCGGAGGTGTTCTGGCAAGCCTGCCACCGGTCATCATAGGGTTCCTGTTCCAACGCTCCCTCATCAAGGGTCTGGCGATGGGAGGGGTAAAGGAGTGAACCTCTATGTGGGCTATGATATCGGTGGGACCTCGATCAAAAGTGCCATCATCGACCAAAAGCGCACAATCCTCTATCAGGACTCTGTTGCCACCTATGGCTTACACGATCCCCTGCATACCATCAAGGCCCTGATGGAACAGACCAAAACCTTCATAGCCGAGCGCAAAGGAAGCCTCACAGCCATTGGAATCGGCTGTACAGGCCCTGTGAACAGAAAAACAGGAGCCATCCACAACCCCTATACGTTACCAGGCTACGAAGGGGTCAACATCAAGACGATGATGGAAACCGAATTCGAGGTTCCTGTGATATGTGAAAATGATGCCAATGCAGCACATGTTGGGGAGGCATCCATGATGGACCCTGCAGTCCCCAATTCCATTATGATCACCTTTGGGACAGGCATTGGCGTCTCCGTGCGGCTTGGTGGCAAGCTTTTTCGCCTTCCAGGTCCTTTCCACCCTGAGATTGGGCACATCAGTGTGGGGGTGGGCTCCCCAGACCTTTGCTACTGCAACAAATCCCATTGCTTCGAACATGTGATGTCAGGTAGCGGCATCAACCGGTATGCAATGGACACCTACGGCCAATCACCAGAGGAAGTGCTGAAAAACCCCGATAGCGAGCAGTACCGCAAGTTCCTGGCCCGCATGGTAGATGCAACGACAGAGGCCATCATCACCCTGTCGATCCTGTTTAACCCTGAGGTGGTGTTTATAGGGGGAGGCATGCATCTCTTCATCTGCCGCTATGTTATGGGCCCTGTTCAGGAGCGCTTGGATACCCTCTTGCCTGTATATGGAAAGACAGTCTTGAAAGATTCTCAGATAGGACCTCTTGCTGGATGTTATGGCGCTGCCATGCTAGCAACTGGCCAAAGCGGCTAACACAAAGGAAGTCTCCCTATGCTCAATGTAATCAGTTCGTACTCTCTCCTACTCTCAGACCGTTCGGGCGTTGAAGCGATCCTGCTTGAGATGAGACGCCAGATGGAAGATGCAACAAAAACCCAAGAGACCCAGAAGGAAAGCATCAAAGGCTTTGCCAATGCCATCAGGGCCCACAAGAACATTGTGATGCTGGGGATGGGGGCTTCCCATTGTGTGAACGAGATATTCTCGTTCCAGCTTCGCAAGGTTGGCATTGAGGCCATTGCCGTTACAGCCTCAGAATACCTCTATGACCCATTCCCTCTCGAAGACCGGTTGGTATTGCTGACAAGCCAATCAGGGGAGTCTGTGGAGACCGTCAGGTGCCTCAACCTGCTTACCAAAGCAATCCTCTATGGCATCACCTTGAACGCGGACAGCACCATAGGCAGGAATACACGATCGCTAGTGGCATACGGAGGCAGTGAAAAGGCTTTTGCAGGGACGCGAAGCGTTACCCTATCCCTTGCCCTCATGGCGTATGTCTCAGCTGAACTGGGAGTTGTTTCCTCTGATGCAGTAGCTGCAGCGATCGCGTTCAGGCAAGGGGACAGCACTACCATGCGAAAAGCCGTGGAGCTGCTCTCCAGCAAGAGCCACATCATCGGTACAGGGCGAAGCCTCTATTCCGGTTTGGCACAACTGTTCTGTCTTGGAGGTGAAGAGCTGGGAGGCAGGCCCATTGTCTTCAATGAGACAGGGCAACTGCGACATGGGCCTCTTGAAGTGCTCTCCCATGATTCTGTCTTGGTCATATTCCGCCAAAAGGGCCTTTTGGGGGAGCTGGCAGCAAGCTTTGAGAATATCCACATGAGGAGTGGCTGCCACCTTGTGGTGATAGACTCATCGGGATTGGCACCTTTGAAGGAGGCCCTGACCATCACCTGCCCTCCTGGGGATGATATCGTGGCAGCCCTGGCAGTGATGGAAACCTTCCAGACCCTGATGATCGGCTACGCATGCAATGTAAACAGGATGGCAGGAATCCCCAAATACAGCACGAAGATAACGGTGACCGAATAACGGATGTTGGTAGTATACCATTTGGCCCTTATCTATGTATTACAACCGTAATACCTACCTACAAGAAAAAGGAGAGATACCCCATGCCATGATGGCAGGCCATCTCTCCTTTCTTTGCTGCTTTTAGCAAGTTAAGGACATATCTCTTATTAGTACCCTGAACAACAATTATCAAGAATTATATATCCAATAGAGGATACATCATCGAACTCTTCAACTCACGTAGAGAACTCAAAAGCTTGACTACACCTAAAAACACCCCATGCACCGGCTGTGGATGACACCATTTGAAACAATCCCGATCTTATGGGATTCAAAAGGAGAGACAGTCTCACCTGTAAAGGAACTTACCTTTCCCCCAGCTTCCTCAACAAGCAGCATACCCGCAGCAACATCCCAAGGCTTGACCGAGAATGCTATGTAGGCATCCTGCTGTCCATCGGCGACTTGACAGAAGCCCATGACAGAACACCCATAGGAACGGACCTGTCCAGCCTGCTGTGCAATGCTCTTTGCCCTATGTAGGTTCACGTCCCGATTGTCCAACCCTCCAAGGTCTATGTCAATTCGGGCATGCGACAACACATCAGTGGAGGAAACCTTCATGCGCTTGCCGTTACGAAATGCCCCTGAACCCTTTTCTGTCAAAAACATATCACCAGAAACAGGAAACAACACACCGCCGGCATGCAGAATTCCGTTTTTCATGACTCCAATACTAATCCCAAACTCAGGAAAGAGTCCCCGAAGGAAGTTTTGGGTCCCATCTATTGGGTCAATGATCCAGCATCTATCGTTACCCAGAGAGGGTATTTTGTCCAAGCCCGACTCCTCTGCAAGGATCAGGTCGGAAGAATAGGTTTTTCTGATCTTGTTGACCAAGATACCTTGGACGGTAATGTCCACCTCTGTAAGAAAATCATTTGCATTAGCTTTTGTATAGACTGAAAGATTTTTTCTCTGGCCATATTGTTCTGAAACATAACCAGACACGTCCTGTAGTAGTTGCTCAATATACTGTATTTCTTCCATTCTTTCGACTCTCCGCTTACTTGTGTAGGTTCATGATCTAGGAAATCACGCTTGTTGTGTAATACGTAAACCAGCCTTGTCAAAAGCATGCATTGAACGAAGGGGGACACTGAGGGTGACCCTATCTCCGTTTTCATATTCTTTTGTGGGGGGAGTTACTACATAGAATTGCAACTGGTCCACCACGATACTGATTACCTGTTCAGGACCAGTAGGAAGGACCGCTTTGACAACCCCATCGAAATACCAATTTCCTGGCTTCGGTTCCTGCCCATCATGAGAATGTTTCTGTAAGGCAATGACCTCAGGTCTGAAGCCAATCTTTCGGACACCATCAGGGCCCTGTTTGACTTGATAGAACTGAGCAACTGCTTTCTGCAGTTCATACATCCACGCATTCTTGCCACTGTCACCAAAATCCAGCATATTCATGGGAGGATTGCCTACGAACCTTGCCACGAACTCAGTTGCTGGCTTCTGGTAGATATTCATAGGTTCATCATATTGCTCCAGTTTTCCCTCGTTCATGACTGCTACATGGGTTGCCAGGCTCATCGCCTCCAGCTGGTCATGGGTAACAAACACCACGGTGCTTCCCAGCCTCTCATGTAGAGCCTTTAGCTCTGACCTCATTTCCAGCCGTAGAGCTGCATCAAGGTTTGACAAGGGCTCGTCAAGCAACAGTATTGAAGGTTGCACAGCAAGCATCCTGGCGAGGGCTACACGTTGCTGTTGGCCTCCGCTGAGTTCAGAGGGATACCTTTTCCGATAGGGGCCCATTCTTAGCAGATCGAGCGATTCAGTGATGATCTTGGTACGGTCACTTTTCTGCACATGCTTCATCCGTAGCCCGAACTCCACATTTTCCTCAACGGTCATATGGGGCCATAGTGCATAACTTTGGAATACGAGCCCAAGCTTTCTATTTTCAGGACTCACAAATATCCGTTTCTCCGGCCAGTCAAAATCCTCACCTCCAACGGTGATCCTTCCCTTGTCTGCACGTTCCAGGCCAGAGATCATCCGCAGCGTTGTGGTCTTGCCACACCCTGAAGGACCAAGAAGGCACACAAAACTTCCTGGAGCAAAATCCAGGGAGATATTGTCTACAGCAACCACATCATTGCCATATTTTTTTGTTATATTTTCAAGCTTGATTTCTATCATACAACTCCACCTTATGAGTATTTGGGGTTCAACCACCAATTCCTTGTGCAAGATTGGTCTTCATGAAATGCTGGGAAATGACGGTCAGCAGGAAGGTTATCAGGGCAATGATCAAAATTACCCCATTGGACATCTGCATGAGGGCATTATCGGTATACCTGATCGAGAGCGTCGTAAGCACTTCAAGACCCGGCACAGCGAGCATGATCACCAGACTCAGTTCTTTCATCCCCTGGATAAAGGCTAGCAGTATCCCGCTGAACAGAGATTTCTTCTGGATAGGGATAACGATCCTCCACATCCTCGTCGACCACTTTGCACCAAGGATCATGGCGGCCTCCTCAGGCTCCGTTCCCATTTGGGCCATCGAACTTATGCTGGCTCGGGTAGTCAGGGGAAGGTACATGACACTCATGGCGAGGATCATCAACAGCAGGGTTCCATAGAGGGCAGGAATAGGTCCCCGTCCGGTTGCAAAAAGGACCAGATAGGCTGCGCCGAACCCAATGCCAGGAACGAGATATGGCAGAAACGAAAGGTGTCTGAGGAATTTCCCCAACCTAGCCTGCTGCAGTCTGACCACTGCATATCCCACCAATGTCCCTAAGGTTCCACAGATCAAAGCCCCGATACCTGCAACCTTGACGCTTGTCCATGCAATGGTCAGCAGATGGGGGTCACGCAACAACCCAGGGACAGCTTCACGTATGGTTGTTTCTTTTGCAAACCAAAATTGCAAGGTAAAATTGTCCTTCACAAACCACCCTGGGGTGATCATGAATGTCGAGAGGGCAAGGATTCCCAATGGTACAAATATCACGAAGAATAAAAAGAGGCCCACCAGGATATTCATCGGTATCTGGGCTTTTCCCAAAGCAGAGGGGCGGGACATCTGTCCTTTCCCACTCATGGTAACATACCGTTTGTATTCCCGAAGCACGTAGACATCCATTGCTACGAGAAGGCCTCCGATGAGGAGCATGGCCAAGGCAATTACCGCCATGACCCCAGGTTCCCCCGACTGATGGGTAAAATAGAGAGATGTCGAAAGGGTGTTGAACTTAACAGGCCTGCCTAGTGTATAGGGGGTGCCGAATGTACCGACCGATCGCGCAAATGTAAGCAGGATAGATGACATGATCGCCGGACGCATTACAGGCAAGAGGATGTGCACTGCTGTCTGAAACCTGTTGGCACCGAGCAGCTGGGCAGACTCTTCCATCTGGCTGTCGATCCTCTGGAAGGCATTGCCAAACAAGAGGAAGGACAAAGGGAAAAAATGCATCGTAAGGCAGATGATGATCGGAATCGCTCCATATGCCATATAATTGGGGATAGTGAATCCCATAACTTCCAATATACCGGGAGCCCCTGCCATTTTCCTGTTCTTGAATAGGGTAATCCAGGCAGCAGCATAACTCCATGATGGCAACATGAACGGAACTACAGCCAACGTTGAGAAGACTTTCTTGAATCGAAGATCCGTCCTTGTGAATATCCAGGCAAGGATATATCCCACTATGGTAGTAAAAATAGTGATGGTTGTTGCAATTAGCAGGGTATTCCATAAGGGGGCCAGGAACAGGACCCCCGATACAACTGACGTGAGTGCCCTTTCAAAATATTTTAGAGTAAGGGTCCCTGCTTGCTGGTTGAAGTACTTTGCATCGATGGAATGGACTGTCACCGATTCGGAAAGAAGCATGAAAACTGGGACAGCAATAAGATAGGTCAGCAATACTGCAAGAACAAATCCCAATACCACTGTTGGTTGTAACCTGTTCCTGACCTTATACCACAAGGTGCCATGGAATTTGGAATCTAACTCTGGCATAGAGCCCCCATCTTTTGGTTTTGACTCGTTGAATTTCACAAAAATGTACTCCCTCAATAAGGATTAACCCTACCAAGCACATGGGCATATGCCCATGTGACCTGGTAGTCGCTACTAGACCTACTTCTTCTGTGACATCAACCACATATCAATAAGATCTCTTCGCACTGCAGCAGACTGCTCTGGATCAAAGATGAGCAGGTAATCCAACCATTCTCCCCAAGAGGAGGTGAAGGGATTGTCCTTGCTTGCCATAATTGTCTGGTTAGGAGAGAACCCTCCCACAACGGTGGTCCAAGGAAAACTCCCTTCTTCTGTCAACAAGAACCTAGCCCACAGGCGAGCAGCATTTGGATGAGGGGCTTTAACAGGGATGACCATATAGGTCGGCATGGCAAACCCAACTGCCGGTACTACCTTCTCGTCAAATCCTAGGAAGAGGTTCTGCTCTTTTGCATCACGGAATCTTGTCAAGGTAAAGATACCAATTGGAGGGTCGGTCTGCCCTGGAGAACCAATGGCTTTTGCGACTTCAGTGTCATGTGGCACAGCTATCATGTCATTGGCAAACATCCTGGCCACCCATTCCCATCCGGCATTCTTGTATGATGTCTTCAGTGCCTTCCCATAAAGCTGTTCATAGGCAGCGGCGAATTCGTCACCATGGTCAATTGCAGCTGCAAAGAAATGCCACATGTACGGCTGGATCTGTGGATCGCTGGTAACAAACTTTCCTTTCCACTTCGGTTCAGTAAGTTCCCAAAGATTTTTTATTGGGGAGTGGGAATACACTGAGGAGTTGTAACCGATGATGCAAGGCTGCCAATATACCACCTGAGGATATTGCTCCTTCTCGTCGATATATTGAGCAAGATCTGGTGGTGTCCAGGATACAACCATGTTGTTGGGAATAAACTCAGACATGATTATTCCACCGTCATCCATCCCGAGAATATCTACCTGAACGTTGTCAGCCTGGTATTCACGTCTTAGGCGTTCAATATTTTCCGAGTCATCAAAACGGGGACTTGCGACAGTCTTGATCCCATATTTTTCTTCAAAAACCTTTGCAGCCTGTGGTGCGCGCCCTGATTGCCAGCGAGCCACCAGAGATCCCTCTGCTTGTGCTGCGGCGACTAGCTTGTCATAGTCATACCCTTCTGCCGTCCAATATGGTTCATTGACAAACGCAGGTTTCTTCTCCTCCTGTACGCCTGCTGCCATCAATGGAGACACACTGACCAGACCTAAAACAACGGTAACCAGCATCAAACACAAAACATGTTTTTTCATATAGCCTCCTTGCTCTTTGTCTTAGTATCTAATCATAAAGTCTCATATGTCAAATACATTTTGTATGTTTTTACTCAAACAGAGAAAATCTCCCCAGGTGGATGGTTCAAGAGTTCTGAAATATTCCTTAAGGATTGGTCCAGTCATCCTTCAATCCCCTTAACCATTACTTTAAAGTTTCCTTGGCATGGAAACGCATCTATTGGTCTGATCGCCAGCAGAATAGGAAAAAATGATCCATCTGAGGAATTCACCCATGGGCCCTCATTGGTTGCGTATATGTTTGTACGTACATGCGTGTAGAATGAACATCAAGGACTCACTTTGCACCTATGTAACAATGATATAGATACGTAAATACATACATTTTGTATGGATAGTATTGCTTTTTGGAAATTCCACCCGTATACTTGGCACGTAAAAATTGTCTCGAAAAATAGAATACTATAATGGAAACTATGCTCATGAATTCTAGTACAAGCCAACAGGTTTTAGTGAAAAGCAAGAAAATGCCTTTATATAAGCAAGTGAAAGAAATTCTTCTCATCTGGGTACAGGAGAGTGAAAACGGCACGCTTCTCCCTACTGAAGAGGAACTCTGCAAGAGATTTGGCGTAAGCAGGCAAACAATTCGCCAGGCAATCTCGGGCCTCAGTGAAGAGGGCTTGGTAACTCGCCATCCCGGCCAGGGGACATTCGTTAAGCGGAGCAAGGTCATCCGAGATACCAGATGGGCCCTTGAGGACTTCAACCGTGAAATGCAATCCCATGGTCTGAAACCCGAAACGGTTGTCCTTTCCATACATAGAGAAAAAAGCATGGATTTCGTTTCACGGCAGCTGAAAATAGCACCAGATGCACTGGTAGTTGTCATACAACGGCTACGTTTTGTTGATGGCTGGCCTATGGTTGTGCAGCAATCATATCTGCCGTATGCGCTCTTTGAATCCATTGAATCCAAAAAAGAGGAGCTGGTAACAAGGTCCTTGCACTCCATAATTGAAAAAGACTACCACTATGCTCTTCAGACTGCGGAGAGGACGATAGAAGCCATCCCTGCCCCTTCCCAAGAAGCTGACCTACTTAAGGTTGCACCGGGCAGTCCCGTACTCTACAGTACAAGCATATGGAAAGCGGCTAGCGGCAATATTGTCGAATATGTACTTGAATGGTACCGTGGAGACAAAAGCCAGTTCAAGATTCAACTTGGAAGGAAGAGCCATAGCGAGCCTTGATTAAGGAAAAGACAAACGCGATTCCGATCATGTTGGAAATACAAAGAAAAAGGAGAGATACCCCATGCCATGATGGCATTAAGAGTATCCCCCTCACTAAGAAAAGGGGCTGTCATGGTCTCCCACAACAGCCTTAAGATTAGCGTACCAATGCAGGTTTTTTAGGATCGAACTTCCAGCCATCAATAAGGAATTGCATGCCCGCAGAGTCATCTCTGGCCCCAAGGCAGTGCTCTTTATACACTGCATTGGCACCCTTGACTTGTTCAATATCAACATCAATGCCAAGACCTGGTTTATTTGGAATCTTTATCGTTCCATCTTCAATTTTCATGGGTTCAATTGTGAGCCTTTCGATACCTTCCTGCCAGATCCAATGTGTATCGATAGCTGTCGGGTTACCTGGGACGGCAGCACCAACTTGAGCGATCATAGCAAGGGAGATGTCAAAGTGGTTGTTGGAATGGGAACCCCACGTAAGACCGAATTCATCACACATCTGCCCAACTCGTACAGCTCCGCTCATAGTCCAGAAGTGGCAATCGGCAAGAGGGATATCGACACTTTGCAACTCCAATGAATGAGCAAACTGACGCCAGTCAGTTGCAATCATATTGGTCGCTGTGGGAAGGCCCGTGGCACGACGAAACTCTGAGAGGATCTCCCGTCCGCTATATCCATTCTCCGCCCCACAAGGATCTTCACAGTATGAAAGGATACCATGCATATCCTTACAGATTGAAATGGCTTCCTTGAGTGACCAACCTCCATTAGGATCGAGTGTCATTCGTGCATCAGGATAGGCCTTCTTCAAAGCTCTGATGACCTTCATCTCATCTTTGCCTTGCAAGACACCACCTTTGAGTTTGAAATCCTTAAAGCCGTACAGTTCTTCGCTAGAACGGGCAAGTTCCACCACAGCCTCAGAATCTAGTGCTTCTTCATGACGAAGCCTGTACCAGTCATTGGAGTTAGTTACATCAGAATAATACGGGAGTGTGGTCTTCTTCCTGTCTCCGACGAAGAAGAGATACCCAAGCACAGCCACCCTGTCTCTAATCTGACCATCTCCGAGCAATGAAGCAACAGGTACTTCCAGATATTTACCCAACAGGTCAAGCAGCGGTGCCTCAATGGCAGTAACCACATGGATCCCTGTTCTCAAGTCAAAGGTCTGCAGACCTCGTACATCTGCCTCATCATTACCAAGAGCAGATTTAACTTTCAAAAGGGTCTGTTTATACTCACTGAGCTTAGTTCCCAAGACCACTGTTTTCATTGCATTGAGAGCATTGGTTATCTTCTCGCCACCGGGGACTTCTCCGACTCCAGTATTGCCCTGACTATCAGTTAAGACGACAATATTACGGGTAAAATACGGAGCATGAGCCCCACTGAGATTGAGCAACATACTGTCTTTTCCTGCTACTGGGTACACATCCATCTTTTGGATATACGGTATCATACAAAATTCCTCCTGCTGTGCTTTTCGTGGTCTTCTATTGTACTTAGTGAAATATACATATCTTACTATTGGTATTATAAATATTATATCTGAATCTAATATTTGTCAATTTTTATTAGAAAGTTTTAAATATTACATCAAATTTTATAATTCCAATATAAATCACTTGGAACTAACAATTTCATACATTCATCGTAATACTGTCAGGAATCCTAAAAATATAAAAAGAAAAATACAAAATCCTCCATAATAAAAAAAAGTAAAATAATTTTTATCAATTTGAATTTCCAGTAAAAGTATGCAATAATATAATGACATTATAGAATTTTAGTCCCTTTCCAAATAGTGAAGGAGTTTGTATGGCAGCCGAATCAGACAAGTACAATATCAAATCAGTTGCGCGATGTTTTCAAATACTCGATTTTGCATCAGATCATCCAGGACCGATCTCTATTCAAGAGGTCTGCAATGAACTGGATGTGAACAGCAACATGGCTTTTCGCCTGTTGGCAAGTTTGCAAAGTTCAGGATATATGACAAAAGACCCCACTACCGGACTTTACGCTGTCTCTCTGAAAACTCTCAAACTATCCAGAAATGCACTCCAGTCGCAAGATATCCGGAAAGTGACCATGCCTTACCTAGAACTCCTTTGGAACCAGTTTCCTAGAGCAAATGTGAATATGGCTGTTTTCTATAACGGAGAAGTGCTCATGCTTGACCGTATCGATACACAAAGCACTCCTCGAACATATTTCACACCAGGAAGACAGTTGCCCTTCCACTGCACAGGCTTGGGAAAAATCCTTACTTGCCAACTGAGTGAAGTGGAACTCGACAAACTAATTGCAGAAAAGGGACTTCCAAAATATACCCAGGATACCATTACAGATCCCGCCAGACTAAAAGCCTTGCTAGCAAAAGTACGTATCGATGGTGTAGCCCGGGACAGGAATGAGTTTATCAATGATGACAACTGCTCGGCTGTCCCTATCATTGGGCCAAATGGAGTAATTGTCGCAGCAATCAGTGTCAGTGCCCTTACTTCCAACATGAGCGAAGAGGATATTGAAGGAGCCATTCCCAAGCTTAAGGAAACTGCTTCAAAAATATCCTATATGATGGGATATACGAACGCTTCTGTCATGTAAACAGGATAAATCAATGGCCACCAAATTTGGTGGCCATTTGCTTATATTGAAATGAAATTTTCGCTATTAAACTACCCGGTCTCTACTCAAGAAGGCTCTCCAACGAACAATGCTTTGCGAAGGTTTTCCTGCTGTTTAGCCGGTGAAGGCTTATTTGGCAGAAAAGGGCTTCCAACATTCATCCCTATCAGATTGGCACAATCTTTTGTAGCAACAGGAAAGCTCGAGTAATCATTCATGAGACGGATGGGATTGAGCTGCATCTGTGCCTCCAACGAGCCCTTGATGTCGCCTGCCATATACTTGTCATAGATCGAGCAGACAAGTTCGGGAACATAGTTAGCTGTGGAACAAACCGCTCCCACCGCACCAACACCAAGACCGGAGTATATCAAGGTGTCCTTGCCACAGAACACCTTAAAGTTTACATCAGCATTTCTTCTGATGAACTCCATGGTCTGGGTAAGGTCCCCGCTGCTGTCCTTCATCCCCACCAGATTCGGAATGGAATGGGCAAGCTCCTCCACAAGGGCCTGACTCATTGCATAGCCACACCTGCCCGGGTTGTTGTAGAGCAACACGGGAGTATCGGCCACACTCGCAGCAATGGAACGAATGTGTGTCAGCAGTTCATCCTCGGTAGGTTTGATGAACATGGGCTGCAGGATCGAGATACTCTTTGCACCGCAACGTACCCCCATCTGGGCAATGCGAATACATTTGCTAGTCCTAATGGCACCAACACCCATGTAGACAGGCACACGCCCTGATACCTGGTCAACGATAATGGAGAGCCCTTTCTCCATCTCTTCTTCTTCCATCATGTAGAACTCACCATTGGAACCAAAAGCAAGAATGCCTGAACTTCCGCCTTCGATGACAAAATCGACGAGGCGCCTAAGCGCCACCTCGTCTATCGTCTCATCGGCTTTGATGGGGGTCACTATCGGGGGTATTATGCCCTTGATAAAACTTGTGTCCATGTTCATCCTTACTTACCGATCTTCGTGCCGCTGACCTTGGCATAGTAGCGGGCAAGGGCACTGTGGTCGTCTCCACCGAAACCGTCTGCATGGAGGGTCTCCATCATCTCACGCACACTGGCGGTGAGAGGAAGGGGGGATCCCACGCTGTGGGCCGTGTCCATTGCATTGGCAAGGTCCTTGATGTGCAGGTCGATCTTGAAGCCGGGCTTGAAGTTCGAGTCCATCATCATCGGGGCCTTGGCGTTCATGACCGTAGAGCCGGCAAGCCCGCCCTTGATCGCGTCGAATACCAACTCAGGGTCGACACCGGCCTTCTTCACCAGGGTGAAGGCCTCGGAGACTGCCGCGATGTTCAGCGCGACGATGATCTGGTTCGCAAGCTTGGTCGTGTTTCCCGCACCGACAGAACCACAATGGACTGCAGTGGCACCCATGACCAAGAGGATGTCCTTGACCTCCTCAAAGAGGGCCTTGTCCCCACCTACCATGATGGCAAGGGTCCCGTCGACAGCCTTGGGCTCTCCACCGGATACCGGGGCATCGAGCATGCGCACCTTCTTCTCCCTACAGGCCTTCTCCACTTCCTGGCTGGCAAGGGGAGCTATCGAGCTCATGTCGATGAGGATGGTGCCTTCCTTGGCACCGGAGAGGACGCCGCCCTCACCCATGACAACGGCCTTCACATGGGGGGAGTTGGGCAGCATGGTGATTACCAGGGGGGTCTTCGATGCCACATCGCCGGCAGAGGTGCCTGCAACGGCACCGGAGGCAACAACCTCGTCCAAACTTGCCTTGTTCAAATCGAATGCCACCACTTCATGTCCTGCCTTCAGCAGGTTCTTCACCATGGGCTTTCCCATGATTCCCAGTCCTACAAATCCAATCTTCATATGTATACTCCTAAAAAATATTATTTATCGAACAAGACAGGGTCTTTTACTGTCAAACTTCCAGTCCTTGATGAGGTATTGCATAGAGGCAGCGTCATTTCGCGCTCCAACAGGAAGTTTCCTATACACTTCGTTAGCCTTCATCACTGCATCCATATTCAGCTCAAGGCCCAAGCCCGGAGCATTCGAAACATGAATCTTTCCGCCCTTGATCTTATAGGGGTTGTTGGTCAGATGCTGACCATCCTGCCAGATCCAATGGGTATCCATTGCAGTGATATCACCTGGGGCAGCCGCTGCACACTGGGCAAATATTGCCAAGGAGATATCAAAGTGATTGTTTGAGTGAGAGCCCCAAGTAAGGCCCCAATCATTAAGTACCTGAGCGATACGGACCGAACCGGACATCGTCCAGAAATGTGGGTCGGCAAGTACAATGTCAACACTCTTCTCGCACACGGCATGATAAAACTGCTTCCAGTCCGTAGCGATCATATTCGTTGCGGTGGGAATGCCTGTACGCATCTTAAACTCAGCCATGGTTTCGCGACCTGAGTACCCACGTTCGGTCCCACAAGGATCTTCAGCGTAGGTAAGGCCACTGCCCTTGCAAAGCTCAACAGCCTCATCAAGTTTCCAGGCTCCATTGGGATCGATGTTGATCCGGGCATCAGGGAAGCGCTTGATCAAAGCTGCGATGGCTTCCATCTCCTGTTTCCCATCCAATACACCACCTTTAAGCTTGAAGTCCTTAAAACCGTAATACTCTTTCAAGGCGGCTGCTTGCTCTACAATGGCTTGGGCATCCATAGCGGGGTTTCGCCTAACCTTGAACCAGGGATTTGTGCTGTCACTCTCATCCAAATAGGGGAGGTCTGTCTTTCGTTTGTCAGCCTGGTAGAACAAGTAACCGAGGACAACAATATCCTCACGCTGCCGGCCATCACCAAGAAGCTCACATACAGGCAAACCTACAAACTGGCCCCAAAGGTCGAGCATGGCACACTCTACGGCTGTCTCAGAGTGGACCACATCCTTGAGGTTAGCCAAGGAGAGGTTTTGCAACCCCTCACTGTTCTTGGAACGGTTATTGTGGATGTCTGTCAAACGCTTCAACACAGATCGGTAATCCTTGATGCTTTGCCCGACAACCAAAGGGATGGAATCCTCCAAAGCCTTGGTGATGGCCTCACCACCATGGACCTCTCCTACCCCAGTGTTGCCACTACTATCCTTCAGCACAACAATATTACGGGTAAAATAGGGAGAGTGGGCTCCACTGAGGGAGAGCAACATGCTATCATGCCCGGCTACGGGGATGACAAGCATTTCAGTAATTACAGGAAATTCACATCTTGTATTCATGGTATGTCCTTTATCTGTGTTATTAATTTTTAGAGCTCGCCAAACGCTTGTTGGATTGGTACTGTCTCATCAATGTTAGAACCAGACTCAATATAGTTAATGTCAGAAATATTGCGCTAATAGGGCGGGTAAACACTTCTAGAAAATTACCATTGGAGTACTCTAGCCCACGTCGTAAGTTAGTTTCAAAAGCACCTTCCAAGATAAAACCAAGAATAAAGGGAGGTCCAGGAATTCCTGCTTTTGCCATAGCCAAACCAATAAGGCCAAACAGCAACAAGCTCCACATGTCAAACACCCGATTGTTCAGGGCAAAGGCACCTATGGAACAAAGGACGACAATCAGGGGAAGCAGAATATTTGAAGGAACCTTGAGTATCTTTACAAAGAACCTCATCCCCGCATACATAACGATTGCCATGAAGAAGGTTGCAAGAATCATGGAAGCAAAAATATGGTATACCGTGGCGCCATTCGTCTGGAACAATAGAGGTCCTGGTTGCATACCGTGCAGCATAAACCCTCCAAGCAAAATTGCAGTAGCTCCATCTCCGGGTATTCCCAAAGTCAAAAGGGGTATCATGGCCCCTCCAATGGATGCATTGTTGCTAGATTCGGAAGCTATGATTCCGTCAGGAATTCCTGTTCCAAACTTTTCAGGATATTTACTGGAGTTCTTTGCTACTGAATAGGCAATGAGATTGCTCGTGGATCCGCCAATGCCAGGAAGGATTCCAATGCCAAGTCCAATTAAGGAAGAGCGAAGCATATTGAACCACTGCCCAGAAATATCCTTAATTGAAAAACCAAGTCCTTTCATCTTATAGGCAAGAACCTTAGCTGGAGGCTTATCACTGCCCGCGGTGGAAAGCACCTCACTGATGGCATACAATCCAACCAACACAGCAAGAAGATTAAATCCTGAAGTAAGCTGAAGATATCCAAAGGTAAAGCGTTTTGCACTATCGATGGGGGATAATCCAACTGTTGCAAACATCATACCAAACAAAGCGCTTAGGACTCCCTTAGTCACTGACTTTCCGCATAAGGCAGAAATGAGGGTAAGTGCAAAAATAGTGACCGAAAAATACTCCCAAGGCCCAAATTTAATTGTAAGGGCTGCCAACGTCGGACTGAGGACGATCATAAGTGAAATACCGAAGACAGTACCGATGAGAGAAGCAAAAACGCCAAGACCAAGGGCTTTACCAGCTTCTCCCTTTTTGGCCATCGGACTTCCTTCAAAACAGGTGGCAATGGAACTAGGTGTTCCAGGAATATTCAAAAGGATTGCAGAAATGAGTCCCCCCGAAATACCTCCGATGTAGATTGCCGTCAACATCGAAAGGCCTGTACCACTAGCCATCGCATAGGTTACGGGCAAGAACATGGAGAGTCCCGCCACCGTGGTAAGCCCCGGCAAGGCTCCAAAGATGATACCGACAACAGTTCCAAGAAAAACCATAATTATGGATAGGGGGTCAGTGAAAACCGAACCAAACCCTGCAACTAACATTGAAAACATATTTAATTCTCCTATCCTAAAATGCCTCTGGGCAAGAAAAGCGTCAGATAGCGTGTAAACACTACATATATCAAAACCGTAACACCTATTGAAAAAAGGATAATAAACAGAGCCCATTTCTTTCTTTTCTGTTTTTCTGTAAGAAGAAATATTTCGGCTATCAGATAGAATATGCTGGATAGAATAAACCCAATTCTTTGGTAGAGAGCAAAATACAGCACTAGGAAAACAACTGACAAGACCATCTTAACGGGTAATTTTTTGGTCTTATCTGTTATTTCCACTCCATCAGGAGGAGCGATACATACAACCTCATCGCTGTCGCAAACCTGTTCTTTCTTCAGATTTGTAGTCGCTTTGGTTTGCCTGTATTTAATACATGTCGAAATAATAAGCGAAGCGCTGAGAACAAGAGCTAAACCACCGATAAGCATGGGAACAGACTTGGAGTCAAGACCTCGGTTACCAAAGGGTGAAAAGGTAGAGACGAAGGTTGTCCCTAGTAAGTATGCAAAGGAAAGAGCAGCAAAAAAAATTCCAACTCCAAGTTCCTTTTTCAATTCTTTATTCATGAGATTGACTCCTAAAAATATGTCTAGTCAATACATGGTCCGGAAACATTGTTTCCGGACCAACAAGTATAGATTCTTACAATGCTTGTTTATTTGCCTTGGAGCAAATCACTGATCGCCATCATTTCCTTGAGTTCCTGTGACCAATGAGCAACAGTATCAGCTGTATTCATATAGGTAGGGGCCTGGAACAAAGCTGCCATTTCTTTCTGATAGGCTTCGTTGGTGGTAATAATCTTGCCACAAGCTTCACTAAATTTTGCAACAATCTTCGGATCGGTACCCTTGGGGAAGAACATTGTATTGTAGTAATAGTAGCCGGCGGGTACACCACTTTCACGAAGGGTAGGAAGATTAGGAAGAGCAGCAGATCGTGCATTGCTAACGTTGGCGATATACTTAAACTGGCCCTTATCTACATAATCCTGGACCATATTGTAAGGCATTGGGATCAAGTCAACGTGTCTTCCAAGCAACAAGGGAAGGCGTTCGCCTGAACCACCGGAAGAAACGATGTTAAGTTTTGCTCCAGCCTGTTGAAGGCCAATTGCAATCCACTGGGTGGAAGCCCCGGTGTTGGCAGTAAGCTTGTACTTTCCAGGATTCTTCTGGGACTCGGCGATAAGTTCCTGAACTGTGTTAAAGGGAGCATCTGCATTTGCTACGAGAACTTCGTCTGCAGAAGCAGAGAAAACACAAGCAAGTTCGAAATCTTCATATCCGAAATCAACCATTTTTGCAGCTTGTGCGATATTCATGGAAAGCTGGGACACAAGGATTGTGTATCCGTCATTCTTTGCATCTTTGACCTGAGCAGCGCCAATTGAACCGCCGCTACCAGCAATGTTGGTTACAACAACAGGTTGTCCAAGCTCTTTGGTGAGATATTTTCCAAGGGCTCGTGCATTGTAGTCAGAGTTCCCACCTGCAGCAAATGCAACGACAAGGTTAATAGGTTGCTGGGGCCATTTAGAACTAGCATCAGCAGCAGTCTCAGTTTGTCCAGCAGCCATCACTGATGTCATGGCAATAGCGAGAATCAAAAGAACTGTAAGCAATTTTCTCATTTCTTCCTCCAAAGGATAATTCCGTATGAACCTTAATATTGGTTCATTTTTCCCTTATAGAGTAAAATGGGTTTTGATATATGTCAACTAAAATGTAAAATTTTATAAAAACATTATTTTTATTATATTTTTATTATATTTTCTCAATCCTTATTAGATTTTTATACCATACATTGCTGCTTCAAATCCGAACAAACATAATGAAACTTGTATGGAATATTGATATACGTCAGTGAAAAAGAGCTTGTTATGCAAACAATTCAGTGAGAGGGTCCACACTTAAGCAGACCCTCTTTTTCAATTTTCAAACATACCGATCGTACTGAGATTCACTGGTTCACCACATGTACAGGCTTTCCCTCAAGGAATCCCTTCAGGTTATCCACAGCAATGCCCATAAGCCTGGTCCTACTCTCCTTGGGAGCCCAGCTGATGTGTGGGGTGATGATGCAGTTTTTGGCCTTCAGCAAGGGGTTGTCACCCTTGATGGGCTCACTTGAGACCACATCCAGGCCAGCGGCATAGACCTTGCCACTGTTCAGGGCATCGGCGAGGTCCTGCTCGACGATCAGCGGACCACGGCTGTTGTTGAGGATGATGACCCCATCCTTCATCTTGGCAATGCTCTCCTTGTTGATGATGCCCTCAGTCTCGGAGAAGAGGGGACAGTGCAGGGCGATGACATCGCTTTTTGCATAGAGCTCATCGAGGGAAACATAGGTGGCATCGGCATTGGGGACCTGGTAGCTGTCATAGGCGAGCACCTCCATCCCGAAGGCCTTGGCGATACGGCCGGTTGCCTGCCCGATCCTCCCGAAGCCGATGATGCCAATGGTCTTTCCCAAAAGCTCCATCAGGGGAGTATCCCAGAAGCAGAAGTCGGGGCTCGCTGTCCACCTGCCCTTTTTCACCTCGTCACTGTGATGGGCCACATGGTTGGTGATCTCCAGCAACATGGCAAAGGCGAACTGGGCAACGGCATCCGTTCCGTAGGTAGGGATGTTGCACACAGGGATGCCCTTTTCCTTGGCTGCCTGGACATCCACCACATTGTAGCCGGTTGCCAGCACCCCGATATACCTGATCGCAGGAGCCTTCTCGATGGTCTCCCTGGTTAGGGGTGTCTTGTTGGTGATGACAATGTCAGCATCCCCGATGCGGGAAAGAATATCCTTGGCCTCTGTGCGGTCGTATACCTTAAGGTCTCCCAAGGCCGAGAAACCCTCCCAGGAGAGATCTCCGGGGTTAAGCGTATATCCATCAAGTACGACAATCCTATGATTCATGGTAGTTCTCCTCTTACAAAGAAAGGTTGTCCAAGTGGGCAACCCTCCATACTTACCTTATAATAATGTAGACAGCCTACAGGAATCCTGCCTACTCGGCAAGGAACCCACCACTGGCTGATTGGGGTATATAGGTCAAGCCAACCCCTCAAATACCGTACTCCTTGGAGCCAGGCTGCCTGCTGAATAGCCCCAGATGGTCTCATACTCGGATATGTCCTCCCCCATCGCCTCCATCTGTCTCAGATAGTGGGCTATGGACTTCGATTCGATGACGATGACCACACCCATCTCCTCAATGACCTGGCTATGGGGTCGGGTATGGTCAAACTCAAACTGCAGGATTCTCCTCCCGTCATCGGTGATACCGATGGTACGGTAGGTGTTGCTCTTGCCCACACCCGGCAGGTTGAGGGTATTGCGGTCTGTTGCCAAAAAGGGAATCTCATCGGATTTCCTGATCGAGTCGATGCTCTCCACCATGTGGGGGGCATCACTCATGAAGGGCCGCAGGGCTGCATGATACCGCTGGGCAACCAACCCGATGGAACTCTCCTCTATCTGCTCCTGGGTAGATCGGGAGTTAGTGGCAAAGAGCTCCCGATTCTCCTTGAAGCCCTTGACCGAGAAGGTATAGTACGGCAATACCCCGATTTCATTGAGCGTCTTCCTCAACTTTGCAGAGTGACCCCTACGGGAGGCCGCAACAGTGAAGACCTCCTGGTTGGTGACAGCCCACCCCGCTTCAAGCAACCGGGAGATGGCCTTCTTCGTGTCAGGGGTAATCTCCATAGCTGAAGAGATGTGGGTCTGCACCACACACTGCTTCAGGCCAACCAAGGCTGCCTTCTCCCTGAACTCCTTCAGGACCCCAGCCAACTCCTTGGTGACACGCTGAGGCAAATAGACAGGGATCTTGGTCCCAAGCCTTACACGCCTCATGGTTGCATATTTCTCCCCTTCTGGCCTACTTTCATTGTCCTTCACCTTGTTCTGGGCCATCGTGAGGACACCATCGAGAATCTGTTTCAAGGATTTGACTGAACTCATGAAGGCGTCTCCTCCGGTTATGAGGATGTCAGAGAGGTAGGGATCATTACGGAAATACTCCATGTTGAGCTCCAGCTTCTCCTGCCAGCTCTGCCTTGGCCTCAGCTTCTCTAGCTCGAAGTTGAACCGACCACCCTGGAAATCATACATCCGCTGGCAGTAGGAGCAGAGTCCACCACAGGCACGTCCCATCGTGTCGGGTATGAAGATGGCAACCTCGGGATAGCGGCGATGGACATTGTGTGAAGGAAGGACCCAGCCTGCCACATTGGGCTTTCCAGGCTCGGCGATATCCTCCTTCTCCCAGGCAACGATGGAGCCGAACTCATCGACCAGATCCTGGCTATAGAAGAGGTAGGAACGTAAAGCCAGGTCGCTGCCAGGCCTTTGCTGTTCTTCTCTCCTACGGGTATCGATAAGGGAGAGGAAATATGGGGTAGCGAAGATGGGAATGCCCTTCTCCTCAGCCTCCGCCATAACCCGTTTCTCATCCTCGCTCATGGAGTAGTCGAGGTAGCGGTTCAATTCCTCAGCACTCCTGATGGCAAAATGCAGATGGAAGCGGTCCTCCCTCCACCAGGTGAGTATCTGCTTGCGAATATCGGACTCACCCATCCCCTCTTTCAACTGGTAGTGGGAACCCCGATTCTTCTTGCTTTTCAGCTTTTCACCAAGCAAGCCTATGATACGGTCCTTGTTTTGAGCCCTCCAGGCGATGACCTCTGGGTCCAGGCCGCTTTCGTGGCGTTCCATCCAGCCCTGTACCTGACCCCTGGTGGGTATGTTGAATTCATCGACCTCACTGAGCTGGGAAAACAGGTGGACCATATCCTCAAGGAAATCAGGATGGTAGTCACCATGTTCACCTTTGAGGATCTTTCGCATCAAGCCAATCGGCCGCGATACAACATCCTCCCCATGGAGGTTCCCATCAGGGAAACGCTCACCCTCATGGTCAAGGTAGTCCATGATCCTCAGGTACGCCATCGATCTTGCCGATAGCTTATAGTAGTCCTGTTCACTCTGCTGTTCACCAGTATAGTAGGCCCATGCCTTGGGGTAATGGCTCTGCATATACTCAGCGTAGTGGGAGCGCAAAGCTTCTACCAAAGAACCATCATCGAGGCTTGCATCCAAAAAAAGAGGGAGTATCGCGAGGTTGCCGCTCTGGACCTTGGTGGCAAGATCAGAGGCAAGTTTTGTCTGTGTATTCATACTACCAGAATACAGGCTAGGGTAAAGTTCTGTCAACCTTACCATACAAATACATGTTAGGATTGGAATTACATAGAATTATACAACTATATACCTATTTCCTAACCGAAAAAATACGAGAAGAATCCAGAGCGTGGGAGCATTTCCTTCATAAAAAATACCCATGATTGCAACAGCCTATTTGGCTAATACCCTCTCAATTTCAAAAAAAAGGACTGAATTTACGACATGACACTTCTAGCTATTGTCGACTTGCTCTCTTATCACTACCTTCCCTGTACAGCCCAAGCTTGACGAATGAGTAAAAAAAACGTATGAATACATACACATATATTATTGAGGTACCATGTTAGAATTCCATATACCGTCCGAAAAGGACAGAGACCTGTTTCTTACCGAGAGCAAATACCTAGCGTATGAATATTACTACTCCTACAGCGTAATCTGGGGCGACGCCATTGGCCTTACCATCTGCAAGACCGATACAGCCCTATACATGCACCTCGCAGTCGACGATGTATTCCTGATGCCCGTTACAGACAACATGCAAAAGGCAATGCAAGACCTCGAAGAGCATTGCAAACAGAGCGGACAGCGCTTCCAGCTTGAGTGTGTCCCTACCGAGCAGGCCCTGGAGATGGAAAAGCTTGGCTACACCATCGAACACATCCGTAATCTTGATGACTACGTATACGAAAGCGATAAGCTTATCAAACTCAGTGGAAGGAAATTGCAGAGCAAACGCAACCACATCTCCCAGTTCGAACGGAAGTACACCTATTCGGTACGCCCACTACGGACGGAACAAGAACGGGAAGAGTGCTACCGCATGGCATCCACCACCTGGCTTGAGAACCATGATGAAGGGAACGAAGACATCAAGACCGAACTAGGAGCCCTGAGAAGGACCTTCGACAACTGGGATCACCTCGGGTTGGTTGGTATCCTCATCTGTGTCGACCACCACCTGACAGCCTTTACCGTCGGGGAGATCATCGACAACAACCTTGCCATCGTCCACTTCGAAAAGGGTGACACCTCCTATATCGGCATCTACTCGGTCATCAACCAGCTCTTCTGCTCGATGTACCTCTCCGATGTCCACTACATCAACCGTCAGGAAGATGCAGGGGTGGAAGGCCTGAGAAAGGCAAAGCTCTCCTACAGACCGGACATCATGGTCGAGAAGTACCGCATTGTGAGAAAGCCATGAAGATAGAGAGGGCGTCAGAGAGGGATTTTGCAGAGCTGAAAACACTCTGGTCCGTAGTGTTCGATGAGGAACCACAGTTTCTCGAACACTTCTTCTCAAAGCGCTTTCATCCTGAACATATCGTCCTCGCCCGTAAGGGCGGGATGATCGTAAGTGCCCTGCACGCACTACCCTCAACCTACAGGCAGAAGGGCGAAGAAAAACACTGCTCCTTCATAGTCGGAGCCGCCACCTACGCCTCCCACCGCAAACAGGGAATCATGGGCGAGCTGCTGGCCTATACCAAAGCCACGACAGAAGGGCCGGTAACACTCTTTCCCGCTGTCAGGCCCTTCTATGAAGCCCATGGCTACCTGACCACCTCCAGCATGGAGGAGTATGCACTTTCCCCTGACAAACAAGAAAGCAAAATCCCATCCAGCACCCCTACCCCCTCCCAGCTCGACAAGATCTACCGAGAGGCAACAGGAGAGGATGGAGCTCTCATGCGTGATAGAGAAGGGTGGTTATCCCTCATCAGCGGATACGATCTGATCGCTCTCCCAGATGCCTACGCCTTCATCAACGAGGGAATAGCAGTGGAGGCAATGGCTACAAGCAGGGAGTCAGCAAAGAGTTTGCTCTCCCTCCTGCAGCAAAGAGAGATTGGACGCATACGGGTCCTTCCCAACTCACCCTTCTCAACCCTGCTTGCAGGCCCTGCGGAAATGGTTCCCATGGGAATGAGTACCGACCCCTCAATGGCCGGGGTATACATCGCAGAGCAGTATTGAGAGAGAAGGACACCTTTTTTGGGATGTCCTTCTTCGTGCAACTATGCTCTAACTAGGTTTGCAAAACTTCCTTTACTCCACCTTGAAGGTCACCCTCTTTGACCAAGCGTCGCCTTGTTTGTCGGTAACCGTAAGGACAAAGGGAATCTCAGCCCCGCTTGGGGCCGCATCGGCGATGACGAACCTGAAGGTATTGTAGCCACCTTGAATTTGCATTGCCCGGGTTGTGGAGAAGCGGCTGTTGTTGGTTGCAAACCTGTTGGCAGCGACCGAACCAAGGGACAGCCGGTCCACTAGCATCGTCACAAACGGACTTTCACTGGTAAGCCTAGCCTCAAGACCCGTCAAATCCACACTACCCCTATTTTCCAGCAGGAAGCCCACCCCAAGCTGGGTATGCTTTGACAGTGCACCCGCAGGATAGAAGAGTGGTGCAACCTCAGCAATATTGATGCTCTTCCAAAGAGGTTCGAACAGGGCTCCCTTCCCTACTACCGTATAGGTTTTCTCCTCTTTGAGCAGGGTGTTGGTCCCCCTGTCGTACCAGCCGACAAAGACAGCTGAACCATCGGGTGTGGAGGGGGTAGGAACTGCTACCTCCTGACCCTGCTCTACGCCCTCATAGAGGGTATCGCCACCTTCCTGCACAAAACGTACCCCAGGCTCCCAGATGGCATAGAGGCTCTGGTCTGTATAGGGCATCTTGATCGTCTCGCCTCCCCTATAGGTGAGTTCGTCCTTGGCGAGTCCCCACCCTTTCAGCAAACCCACCTGGGAGCTGTTTGTCCGTAGCTGGGTATAATCGGGAAGGATGACCTCCGAAAGGGGGGCCTTCTGGATCTGCTGACGGTAGCTATAGCGGTAGGTAGCGCCCTCTGAGGTGAAATCGAGGGTAAGGACGGGGTTGTAGAAGTTGCTTTTCTGGTAGAGCCAGGAGGCGTACTCGCCCCTCTTGGGTTCGGCTTCGGCCAAGATGCGGCCGAGCAGGAGGTTGCTCTGCTCCCCCTTCATCCGGAAGGTACCCAGTTTCTCGAGCCTGGAATACGCCTCCCTATAGGAAGCGAGGTCACCTTTCCCTTTGGCCTCAAACATATCCTTACGGGCCTGTAGGGCATCCCTTGCAATTCCATCATCAAGCTTGTCGTAGGCAGACCTAATGGCTTCCAGGCTTTGGCCCTGGAGGTCCATGGCCTCGACATCCCTAAAGAGTCTCTCTGCATTGGGGGCAGCTACCAATAAGGCAGCACTCACACAAAGCAAAGAACAAACTGTGAACAAACGTTTTCGTAGATTCATCGTCATTTCTCCTTTGTTTGCATACACTCCATATACTAAAAAAAGTCAGAATCGACAAGGTTTCTCTCCCCTACAACAGGGTGATGCGGTTCCTGTCGAAGGTTATGGCCCCCTCCTCCCTCAGAGTTGCCAATACCCTGCTAAGCGAGGTCCTCTGCACCCCAAGGCGATGGGCCAGCTCCTTCTTGGTAATCCCTAGAATGATGGTAGGCCCCTTCTGCCTCAAGGCCTCACCCTTGAGGTAGGAGAGGAGGTTCTCCCTCAAGGAGCGTGAGGAGAGGTTGGTAAGGGTGGTGGAGAGGGCATGGGCCTTGTCCGAGATGACACCCAGAAGGTTCGAGGTGAACTGGCTGCTGGCCTTGCATAGCTGCAACACCAGGGCCTTGCTCAGGTGCAGCACCTGGGAAGGTCCATCAGCGACCACAGTCATGGGAAACTCGTTGCGCTTGCCGAAGAGAAGGGTCGCACCATAGGTGTCCCCCTCTTCCATAACCTGCACCTTGAAGACCTTACCCTCCTCATCGAGGCTCTGGATGGAGACACTGCCCGAAAGCAGGACATCCAAGGTGTTGCAGCTCTCGCCAGGGAGGTAGATCATCTGGTCCTTTGCATAGGTCCTGAGGCTACAAGGATAACTTTCACATATGATTTGGAGCTCTTCCTTGCTGAAACAGGAAAAAAGGCTCAATTCTGCAAGATCCTGATATTGCACTCTCACCAGCTATCCCCCAATGTGTTACATAGGTAACGCTTGTTCGCTCACGAAGTGAGTATACTACAGAAACGTAAGCCAAGGAGGCCAAAGATGCTAGAGAAACTCTACCCCTTCACCATACCCCAGAAAAAGGTCATCGAGCAGCTCGTAGGTGACGACGAGGTGATGATCAACCACATAGCGTTGGAAAAGGGCGATACCGTACCCATCCACTTCAGCGACTCAAATGTCTACCTCATCATTGTCGGAGGTACCATTACCTTCATCTTCGACGACCAGGAGGCGAACCACCACAAGAAAGGATCCATCGTGAAGGTGCCCTTCCATACCAAGATGAACATAAGCAACACCCATGACGAGCTGGGCGAGTTCTTCATCATCAAGGCACCCCACCCACGAAAATACAAGGAGTCCCTCATATGAGTAAGGTAGTACAAAGGGGTGTGCAGCTCCTCTTCCTCGCCCTCTTCCTGACCTTGATGGTCTTGGGTAGAATTCAGGTCTGGATGGGTATCTTTGTGGTGTCTGCCATCGCATCCCTCCTCTTCTCCAGGTTCTACTGCGGCTGGATGTGCCCGATAAACACCTTGCTCAAGCCGGTGACCTGGGCAAAGAAAAAGCAGCACATCAAAAGCTTCAAGGTTCCCAAGTCCCTCTCTTCCAAGTGGTCAAGGGCCTTCATGCTCCTCCTCTTCCTGGGGGTCCTGGTCTTCACCTTCAGAACCGGAAAGAAACTACCGGTACTGCCAGTATTGGTAGGCTTGGGCTTTGTCCTGACCCTCTTCTTCCCTGAAGAGCTCTGGCACCACTACCTCTGCCCCTATGGGGCCATCATCTCACTGCCTTCCCGAAAGGCAAAGCATGCCATGAAGATTGACGAAGAGGCTTGCATCAACTGTGGCAAGTGTGCCAAGGTCTGCCCTTCCCTTGCAATCGTAAAGGAAGAGAAGCACCATAGCATCATCAAGAACGAATGCCTGGTCTGCAGGGAGTGCGTGGATGCATGCCCGAATGGGGCGATTGCGTATACGTGAGGCGCACCTTACGCATCACGGTAAGAGGGCTTCATCGTTATCCCCAGTGTGAAACATGAACAAAAACCTAGTGTTGTACAGCAAACCGAAAAGGGAGCGTCAGTCGACGCTCCCTCTTTTCTGCAACGAGCAAGCTGTTGTCACAACTTCCCCTATTGCTCTCTCAATCAGGTAGCAAAACCCTAGCTCTTCTTCTCTCTCTTAAAGCAAAGGAACCAGTCAAGGCAGTATTGGTCCTCATCGGTGCTCTCCATACGCTCCTTGGCAGTACCGCAGGAACCAGCTGTTGGTACAATTACATCATCACCGGGCATCCAGTTTGCAGGGGTTGCGATATGGTCCCTGTCGGCCTTCTGCAGGGCTAGGACAACACGCTTGATCTCATCGAAGTTGCGACCTGTGGATGCAGGATAGAAGAGGATCGTCCTGACAATGCCTTCGGTATCAATGATGAAGACCGCACGCACAGCTTGGGTTGAAGACTGGGACTGGACCATTCCATATTTTCTGGAGACATCCATCTTGATGTCCTCAATGAGGGGGAATTTGACCTCAACGTTCTTCATACCATTCCATTCAAGCTCCTGAATCTTTCTCAGCCAAGCAATATGGGCATAGAGGGAGTCGATGGAGAGTCCGACAAGCTCAGTATTGAGAGCCTTGAATTCATCGGCCATCGAGGCAAAGGTCATGAATTCCGTAGTACATACGGGGGTAAAGTCAGCTGGGTGGGAAAAGAGGATTACCCATTTTCCTGCATAATCCTCAGGGAAATTTATCTCACCTTGGGTGGTGACTGCGTGAAACGATGGTGCCTTGTCACCAATGAGTGGCAAGCCCTGGTTTGTTTTCATTTCTTCCATGTGTAATATCTCCTTGTCTAGCGTTTGTTCTTATGCTTAGAGCATAGCAAAGATTATTGTTAATAGCAAGTACTTATTGATAATATTTATTATTAATAAAATTCTCCCCTTTTTTTCCTCTTCTTGTGTCATAAGAGGGGTTTTTTACCTATTCTTACGACTGCAACTCTTGTTAACAAACACTGCCGCTTGTATCATTACTACCAATGCAAGGACAAAAACCCATCAAGAAAAAAGACATGATACTTCGCCATTTTGTCGTAGGCTTTGTGATCATATGCCTCACGATGGTGGCCATAGGATTCTACAAGATAGATCTCAGCCACAAGGTGATGCATGTCAACAGCCTCGTAGCAAAAACTCATTGGATACTCCATGAGTCGGCTACCTTGACGGTAACCTTCCAGGACATCATCCTGCTTGAACGGGAGTACCTCCTATCAGGAGACCCTTCAAAGAGAAGTGCGATCGATGCACAGATAGACCTGTTTACCCTCCATCACGCCAAGCTCTCCAGCCTGACCCAGGGAAATGAAGAGCAGCAGCAGAGACTTACCAGGCTACTGGAAATATTTACCGTGATGCACAAGCAGGTCATAGAGCCCATGCTAGAGCTGCGCTCCCTGATGGAAACTTCCCCAGAGGAGTTTGTACAAGGCTCCCAATTTTCGGAAAAATTCCAACAATCGCAGAAATATACCTCAGAGATGCTTACCCTTTTGGACGCTATTGGCCAACCCTCTGAAGAGCAGTTGGTGAAAGAGCAGGCCAAACTGGAAGCCCTGCTCCGGTATGACCGTATCCTAACCATTGTGGGGCCCTTGATCATTCTCCTGGTTACCTTCCTTATTGGATTTCTGGCCATTGCCAAACTTTCCGCCTTCAGGAAAAGGCAAGAGGCCTACCAGAAAGAGATCAAAACGAGCAGGGACCGCTACAGCAATGTCATCGAAGGGGCCAATGTGGGGACCTGGGAGTGGGAAATCCAGACGAACAAGCTCTCTCTCAATGGAACGTGGTCGGATACCCTTGGGCTCAAGCCTGAAGAGCTGAACCCCATAGCGATCGACAGATGGCTGGGGTTGGTCCACCCCGATTATGTCAAGCTTTCACAGGGGATGATCAATGAGGTTGTCATAGGCCAAAAAGAGCTCTATAGCACAGAGCTGAAGGTAAAAAACAAGGATGGAGAGTGGATTTGGATCCACGACCAAGGCAAGATCGTTGCCTGGACCGAGGAGGGAAAACCCTCTTTGATGACAGGGACCCATACAGATATCACTGAACGTAAACAGGCCCAGCTTGCCCTGGAAGCCAGCGAAAAGGAGAGCCGTCTGCTCATCGACTCCATGGTCCAGGGCCTCGCACTCTGTGAAGTCATCCTCGATGATGGAAAGAGGCCATATGATGTACGTTTCTTGAAAACTAACCCAAGGTTTGAGACCCTTTTGGGCGTTGCACACGGGGCCCTTGTTGGCAAGACCCTCTACCAGGTGATGCCGGAGGTGGATGACTATTGGATAGAGCGCAACTGTGAAGTAGCTCTTACCGGAAAACCAACCTATTATGAGGCCTATAGCAAAACTCTGGACAAGTTCTTCTCAGCATCGGTGTACAGCCCCCATCAAAACCAGTTCGCTACCATCATGGATGACATTACCGACCGCAAGCGCCTGGAACAACAGGTCTTCTATGAGAAGGAACTCTTTGAGACAACCCTCCTCTCCGTAGGTGATGGTGTCATCTCAACCGATGCTGAGGCAAAGGTCCAGTTCCTGAACAAAGCTGCAGAAGACCTTACCGGGTGGCGTTCCGATGAGGCCAAGGGCCGCCCATTCTCTGACGTATTCAAGATCGTATGCGGCAATGAACGGAGGATCTGTCCAGACCCTGTTACTGAGGTCCTGAAACATGAAAAGGCAGTCTGCCTGTTCAATGACACCATCCTTATCGCCCGCGATGGAGTGGAACGGTATATTGACGATAGTGCATCACCCATCCTGGACAACGAAAAACAGCTAAAGGGTGTAGTGCTGGTATTCCGGGACAGCACCGAGAAAAAAAGGGAAGAGGAACAGATACGGCAGCTGAGCTACCGGGACGCCCTTACAGGCCTCTACAACAGGCGTTATTACGAACAGATCAAGAAGACTGTCGACAGCGAACCCTACTTTCCCCTGACCCTTTTGCTTGCGGATGTGAACGGCCTGAAGCTCACCAACGATGCCTTCGGCCACGATGCGGGGGACCTGTTGCTGAAAACCGTTGCCCAAGTCTTCCGCAAGACCTGTAGGGAAAATGACATCATCACCCGAATCGGAGGCGATGAGTTTGTCCTACTGCTTCCCCAGACCGATGCACTCCATGCAAAAACCATTGTCGACCGTCTCAATGTAGCCCTGCTGAAGGAAGAGATCAGGGGCCTGAAGGTCTCGGTGTCCTTTGGCTATTCGGTGAAAGAGAACAGCGAGGAGACCTTTGAAGAGTCATTCAAGGTAGCAGAAGATGGCATGTATGCAGAAAAATTTGCCAAAAGCTCCATATTCAAAAAACATGCCATCGACACACTCCTGGTCAAACAGTTTGAACTCAACCAATGGGAGAAGGAACACAGCACCAATGTGGGGATCCTTGGCAAGCGCTTTGCCCAGGTGATGGGCTTCTCCAAGGAAGAGGTCTGGCAGATAGAACGTGGGGCAAGCCTACACGACCTGGGCAAGATTGCCATCGACGAGAGAATTCTCGCCCAAAAGGAGAAGCTTACACCTAGCCAATGGCTGGAGCTGAAACGCCATCCGGAGATTGGGTACACCATCCTCCGTTCAGTCGGAGAGTATGCTCCCTTTGCAGAGTACGTACTCTACCACCATGAACGATGGGACGGTACAGGCTACCCGCAGAAACTGAAAGGTGAGAAGATTCCCCAACCTGCGAGGATGATAGCCATCGTGGACTCCTTTGTTGCCATGATCAGTGACAGGGCCTACAAGAAGGCACTCTCCCCACAAGAGGCCATCGACGAGCTGCATGCCTGCAGCGGAACCCAGTTCGACCCCGATCTGGTCCCCATCTTCGTAGAGAAGGTCATCACCCCAGACTTCCATCTGCAATAAGCAAAGGGAGGGGCTACCCTCGCTGGCGGATCATCCTGCGGTTGGTCCTCTGATAGAGCAACCCTACCAGAACAAGCAAGAGTCCTGAGACTATGAGCATGCTCTCTATGGAGACCACATCGGCAAGAGGTCCATAGAGCAGGATGCCCAACGGCATGGAGAGGCCGGAAAGCAGCTCCACGATGGAAAAGACCCTTCCCATCTTCTCCGGTTCCACAATCTCCTGGATCAGGACCGTCTCTGCCGTTGCCAGGATCGGCATGAAGATACCGACAAAGCCCATCACCATGAGGTAGAGGACAAAGGGTTTGGCTACACCCAAAAGGGTGAAGCCTATCCCAAAGCCCACCAATGAGATGGCTATGGTGTGCACCTTATCCTTGAAACTGCCCTTCAGAGAGACAAACACCCCTCCAGCCAGGCTTCCTGCAGTCCAGGCTATCTCATTTGCCGTCAGCTTCCAGATCTCGGGCCCAAAAGAACGGCCTACCAGCAAGGGGGTAAGGATTGCAGCTGGGGTGACAAGAAAGAAGGCGAAGGCATAGTAGATGATGAGATTCCGCAATATAGGGTTGCTGAAGGTGTAGGAAAGCCCCTCCCGCATATCGCTACGCATGGAGTAAGATCCTTCCTTTCGCTCAATGCGCCCCACCTTGATGAAGCCAAACACCAGCAAGGCAAGGATAGCGGTCGTCACATCAAGCAGGAAGGTCCAGGAAATATCCATAAGCCCAAGGACCAATCCTCCAACAGCCGGGGCAAGCAGCGACAGCACCGCCCTGATGGTCTGGTTAATCCCCTGGATCCTGGTAAGGTGCTCCTGGGCAACCAGCTGGGGGAAGATGGCACTGACAGCAGGGCCCTGGATACCCGACCCAAGCGACCGTATCACCGATACAAGCAACAACAGCCAAAGGGAGGAGTACCCCATGCGAAAGGCCAGAAAAAGGCCAAAGGTGGCAAGGGCTATGAAGAAGTCACTGTACATAATGAGGTATTTCCTGCTGTACCTGTCCGCCCAGACCCCACTGTAGAGGGAGATGAATAGGTATGGCAGCATGGTGGCAAGGGTGACGGCCATCATCCAGACCCCGCTGGATGTCTTGAGCGTCACATACCAGATGATGGCATAGGCAACCACCGATGAGCCAAAGATCGAAAGATTCTGGCTTACCAGGAAGAGCACAATGCTGGGGGTAAAGAGCTTCTTCGGCCCTTGTTGTGGAAGATCGTTCATAGGTATTTCTTATTCCTTGCCGGCAGTACAATAGGAATCCTGACTATACCAAGAAGAGAGGTAGCGTACAAGCCTTGTTGCTGGCCCCCTATACTTTCCAGACACCCTGCTCCCTCATCCTTCGGTTGGTCCGTTGGTAGAGCACACCTACCAAGGCCATCAGGATGCCGGAAACGATGAGCAGGCTCTCGATGGAGACCACATCGGCAAGGGGCCCATAGAAGAGCATGCCCAAGGGGATGGTGCTGCCAGAGAGCACCTGCACGATGGAGAAGACCCTTCCCATCTTGTTCGGTTCGGTGATCTTCTGGATCATGACCGTCTCGGCTGTAGTGAGGATCGGCATGAAGATCCCTACAATGGTCATGATGAGCAGATAGAGGAAGAAGTGGGTGGCTAGGCCAAGCAGGGCAAAGCCTACCCCGAAGACCACCAGCGAAATTGCAATTGCCCGCACCTTATCCTTGAAGTGTCCCCTCAGGGAGACGAGGATCCCCCCGATGAGGTTCCCCAGCGTCCAGGAAAGTTCATTTGCCGTGAGTTTCCATACTTCAGAGCCGAAGGTCCGGTCAACCAGCAGTGGGGTCAGGATGGCAGCTGGGGTAAGCAGGAAGAACGCGAATGAGTAGTAGATGATGAGGGTACGCAGTATAGGGTTGCCGAAGGTATACCTGACCCCCTCGACCATCGCATGGGTGACGGGTGTCGTCCTCTTGGCCCGCTTTATCGAGTCAACCTTGATGAAGCTGAAGATGGTGATGGCAATCGTAGCGGTGGCAACATCGAGCAAAAAGGCCCAGGAGAGGTTGGTAAGGCCCAAAACCATCCCTCCCACAGCTGGGGAAAGCATGAACAGGACAGACGAGATGCTCTGGTTGATGCCCTGCATCCTGGTAAGGTGCTCCTTTGCCACCAGCTGGGGCAGGATGGCACTTACCGCAGGTCCCTGGACGCCGGTGCCCAAAGACCGTATGACCGATACGATCAAAAGCAGTTCAAGGCGGTCATAGCCCAGCCTGAAGAGGATGAACAGGACCAGGGTGACGAAGGCGATGAAGCCGTCGCTGATCATGATCAGATATTTCTTTCGGTACCGGTCGGCCCACACCCCGCTCCAGAGGGAGATTATCAGGTGGGGCACCATGTTTGCCAGGGTGGCGTACATAAGCCAGAGGCCACTGGATGTCTCGATGGTTATGTACCAGATAATGGCGTACCCTACGACGGAGGAGCCAAACAGGGAGAGGTTCTGGCTTATTATGAAAAGCACTATCCGGGATGAAAAGAGACCTGGTTCAACCGGTTTCTGCTTGTTGTCCATACATATTCCTTGGAAATGAGCCTCATAGGGCTCTTTCCAGCCTTACGATAATACCAATGTTCCCGACGTTCAAGCTCTTCCCTTGAACGTGGCATACCGTTTTTCATCAGAATAGAGCAACTCAAGGCCTACTTCTTCCGAGAGGAATTGCAGGGTTTCCAATGCAAAGAAGGAGATGTGGCTCACCTCCTGGATGTAGTGCCACTTCAGGAACTGGGCCTCATCATGGTGGTGCAGAAGGGTCATTACAGCAAGGATTCCTCCCGGGGCCAACAGGGATGCGAAAAGCTGAAAGGCTGAGAGGGGATCGTCAAGATGCTCAAGCACCTCGGTAGAGGTAATGAGGTCATACTTCTTGTTTTCGTAGACTTTCTCGGGGGAGAAAAACAGGTCATAGGTCTCCACCTGGAAGCCATATCCATCACCCAGGAGGGTGGCCAATACAGGGGTGGGGCCACTGCCATAGTCAAGGGCAAGCCTCCCTTCTTTCACAAAAGGGAGGACAGCGCTCTCCAGGAAACGCCTGAAGTATGCCTGGTAGAGAGGATCCTCCAAGGAGTTCTCATGCAGGGAGTACTCCTGGAAGGCCTCCTCTTCGCTGGGATGGAAAAGCTCATCCTTGGCGATGAGTCCACAATGGGGACAGAGGTGGAACACGCCCCGTTTGGGGTGTGTGATGGTTCTGGTAGTGTTGTTGCAAAGCTTGCAGGTCATAGAGTCTCACCCCCTCCCTTGTTTTCATAGAGCACCGGTACATCATTATGGGCATCACCGTCGGAGAGTTCCCTTGAGGGTGTGCTCGTTCTCAAGGGGTGTCTTACTCCCCTTGGCTCAAGGCTGCTAGTTGCCCACCACCACACCCTGTAGCCACGAAAGGACTGTGTCGACCTCATCCCTTGTGGTGGGACGGCCAAGGCTGAACCGGATCGCCCCTCGTCCTGCCGCTTCCGATACACCCATCGCCCTCAGGACAGGAGAGAGGGAATTCTCCCCTGCATGGCAGGCTGAGCCTGTGGAGGCTGCCAGATGGGAAAGCTGTGCCAATATCCTATGCCCGTCATGGCCAAGAAAACTGATATTGAGGGTATTGGGAAGCCGTTGCTCCGGATGGCCATTCAGCTCTATTGCCGTGCCAAAAAGGGCCTTCAGTCTGGAGTAAAAATAGGTAGTAAGCTCAGAGGGGGCACCGCTCTGGACCAGGGGTAGAGCAAGTTCACACGCCTTGCCAAGGCCTACCCCAAGCAGGATGTTCTCGGTCCCTGCCCTTCTCCCACCTTCATGGCCAGCACCGTGTATCAGCGGCTCGATGTGAAGACCTTCCCGTATGTAGAGGGCCCCTATCCCCTTTGGGGCATAGAGCTTATGACCAGCCAAGGTAAGGAAATCCACACCAAGGGCCTCTACGTCAACTGGAACCTTCCCTACCGATTGCGATGCATCGGTATGGAACAGGATCCCATGGGCCCTACAGAGGCGACCTATCTCCCCAATGGGCTCTAGCGTCCCAACCTCATTGTTGGAGTGCATTACGGTGACCAGGATGGTGGTGTCTCGGATCGCCTCTTCAATGGAAGAGGGATCCACCATGCCAAACCTGTCAACAGGGAGATAGCTTACCTCATAGCCCAACGTTTCCAGGAAAGAACAGGGTTCGAGAATGGAAGGGTGTTCTATCCTGGTTGTGATGATGTGGTTGCCCTTGTTTTTGTAGGAATGGGCAACCCCTTTGAGGACCATGTTGTTGGACTCACTCCCCCCACTGGTAAATACAACCTCCTGAGCTTTGCAATGCAAGAGGGCAGCGACCTGGGCCCTCGAATGCCCAAGGGCCTCCTTGGCAGCAAGGCCCATGCCATGGGTGCTGGAGGGGTTGCCAAAATTCCCATTCAGGAAGGGCAGCATCGCTTCGGCTACCTCCTTGGCTATGGGGGTCGTTGCATTGTAATCCAGACAGATCATCCTACTGCCTCACCTTTGGTCACTCCTCGGTGCCTTCCTTCGCATACTACCTTGTCCAAATCTGCCTCATTGCAGGCCCTATATCTTCTCAAGGGCCTGCTGCAAATCAGCTATAATGTCATCCACACTTTCAATCCCTACTGAAAAACGGATCAAATCTGGTGCTATCCCAGCCTCTTTCAGCTGAGCATCCGTCAACTGTCGATGGGTATGGCTTGCAGGGTGCAAGAGGCAGGTTCTGCTATCGGCCACATGGGTTACGATAGAGGCCAGTTGCAAGGTATCCATAAACTGAATCGACCGCTCTTTTCCACCCTTGATCCCAAATGCCACTACCCCACAGGAACCATTCGGAAAATACTTCTTTGCCAAAGCATGATAGGCACTGCTTTCCAAATCAGGGTAATTCACCCATGCAACCTTCTCCTGGCTTTCCAGGAATTTGGCTACTGCCAAGGCGTTTTCACAGTGTCTCTGCATCCTGAGATGGAGGGTTTCCAGGCCAAGGTTCAGATAAAACGCATTTTGGGGCGACTGGACAGACCCAAAATCACGCATCAGCTGTGCTGTTGCTTTTGTGATGTACGCTCCCTTTCCAAACTTTTGTGCATAGATGATCCCATGGTAGGATGGGTCTGGAGTGGTCAGGCCCGGAAACTTCTCTGCATGTGCCATCCAGTCAAAATTACCGCTATCCACGATGCAGCCACCAACGCCTACAGCGTGGCCATCCATATATTTTGTGGTGGAGTGGGTAACAATGTCAGCTCCCCATTCAAAGGGTCTACAATTGATGGGTGTGGCAAAGGTATTGTCCACAATAAGCGGGACTCCGTGCGAATGGGCCAATCTTGCAAACTTCTCAAAATCAAATACCGATACGGTTGGGTTTGTAATGGTCTCCCCAAATACAGCTTTCGTATTCGGCCTGAAATATGTTGCAAGTTCCTCTTCTGGCAAATACTGATCCACAAAGGTACACTCTATGCCCATCTTTTTCATGGTAATCCCAAACAGGTTGAAGGTTCCCCCATAGATGGATGAAGAAGCAATGAAATGATCCCCTGCCTCACAGATATTGAAGAGCGCATAGAAATTTGCCGCCTGGCCGGAGGAAGTAAGCATCGCTGCAGAACCGCCTTCCAGGGCGCATATTTTTGCCGCTACTGCATCATTGGTTGGATTTTGTAGCCTGGTATAGAAATACCCTTCCGCTTCCAGATCAAACAGCTTCCCCATCTCCTCGCTTGTATCATAGGTAAATGTAGTACTCTGATAGATGGGCAACTGTCTGGGTGCACCCTTCTTTGGTTTCCATCCCTCATGAATACATTGTGTTTCCCTTTTGCTCTCCATTTCAAACTCCTCTATTTCAAACAAGGTTTTTTACGATTCTTTTTGTCGGTACAAGGTTCTTCACACTCGTCTCGGGGATATCCTGTTCCATAATTGTCCACTTGCCATACCAAACCAGCGAAAGGGATATGACTATATCGTCCATCCTACACCCGTACTGGCGATACGATTTCTCCCAGTATAAATCATATCGGGGAGAAAGGATAATAGATAAAAAGTGGATTCTCCATTGCGTCTTTCCCTCGTTTGTTCCTCTTGGCCATTTACTGCTCCTTTTTTAGCATAGCAGATTTCCATGTACACAAACTATGTTACACCCTTACCCATCGTCTCTGTTGGCTTTTCACCTCCCTTGGTTCTGCTGCCCTACGGTAGCAGGAGGAAGTGGCCAATGCGAGGCTACCCCTTCGGGGGATGGGGGATTTACGTATTCTCTTCATCACCATACTGAAAAGCTGGTATATCAGAAAGATTTGTGAAAGCCCGGACAATGTCAGAATGATTGAAAGCTGGCAATGAAACAATGTAGGGTATTATCTACCGTAAGGTTGGGGTGAGATTTTTTCATTTCCTCTAATTGAGTGTTGAAAAATGGGGTATCGTACCGATCTTCTTTTGCTAACAATATCTGGGAAATCGCCAACTACAGCAAAAAACCTATTCGTTTCGTTGAGTGCCCTATCATTGGTGAGTTGCACCTCTTTACCTAATTTTTCAATTGTTATGACCAATATCTCTGTATGATGGGTGCCTAGTGAGTCGGCGGAGAAGTATTCCACAAAATGGTTTCAACTTCCCTTCGGTATTCTTGGTTCTCAGGTCTTCAATCATGTGGTCAATTCTCGCCTTTGTCCAAGTCCCTTGTATTCTTTCCAATTCATTTATCAGCGCATTGTCCGCTGCTTTTCTATTTACACGTAATCGGGGTTCATTTAGGTTCAATACGTCATTCAGCTGTTGATTCCACTCTTGATCATCGGATCTTATCGTCCCATCACGTTTGTACTTGATAGTATCCTCAATATTGGGATACGTGGCAGGATTATACTTGATCTCCATATCTTTCTTTTTCGTGTCACAGTGCTGATGGTTCTCAGACTGGCCCTCGTTTCCTTTACAGCACAATAGCAGGTTATCATAATCGAGCTGCTTCAGAGGTTGTAGAGTTTGAGCAATGGCATGTTCGATTTTTGTGTTAAGAGGATCCGCTGAGATTCTTTGCAGGCAATAAGCACAAAGATAGCCCTGTTCTTCGGCTAATTGCCTTCGCAGAGAATCCTTCATCGAAAAATCATCAAGAAGACGGATCACTCCTCTATTCAACGAATCTGAACATTCTCGCTTGTACTGAGTCAATGAGTTGGGAGGTTGTCGCTTATGGATCAGTATCATATCAGAGTTTGGTGTCGTAAAAGGAAATTAATGTCTCACCACGTACAATTTCGGGGATAGATCCATAGGTTTCCTTAAATTCGTTGATAGAGCTTTTTGCTTTTTCAATCTCATTCTCATAGATCAAGTCGAAAATACGATCAAGTTTTTCCTTAACCTCATAGTTGACAGGGGAAGTATCCATAATCTCCTCAAGAATCTCATTGGAGCTCAACCCTTTGCTTTGCTCAATGATTGTATGGACAATTTCGCCGTCCTTACGAGACAAGAGAATAACAGAATTTGGTTCCGCCTCACTCAACACCTGCGGAGAATGGGTTGTAATAATAAACTGGACGTTCGGGAATATAGAAGTCAATTTTCTTATCACTTCTTTCTGCCACTTAGGATGCAGGTGCAACTCAATTTCGTCTATGAGAACAATACCCTCCCCTTTCAGGGGATCCTCCATCACTGGATTGGCAATTGCCATCCTTCGAGCCAAATCACCAACAAGAGCAAACAAATCTCTTTCACCTTCAGATAACTGCTCAACTCCAAGAATCTCCCCATCCTTCTCTAGCTGCATACGGTGAGGATTCCTCTTTATTGTTATATTCTTAAATCCAGTAAACTGTTCAATAACCCTTCGAATTACATCTAGTTGAGGGATTCCTTTCAATCGTACGTTTATTTGATTTTCCAGGTATAAACTTCGATACTGTTCGTTCTCAATATCCTCTAAATTTCTAAACCACTCAAAAAATGTCCTATAGTTTACTTGAGGATCCAGTGCGTTCTCATATGTACTTAGCAGGTTGAAATGATGGGTTTTCTTGATTCTTTGCACAAGATCTGTCACCGTTCGTCCCACTGTATAATACATAAGAATAGGGATTGAGCAGATTTCATTTGAGTCAGTAATTCTCTGTTTATACAAATCTGCAAGTTCAGAAAATGCAGTCATATCAGATTTCTCAGAAACAACATTCCCAGGTTTCGTCTTGAATAAGGAAACTGAATACTTTTTTCCGCCATCCCTGTAGCGTGTTCGAATTTTGGAAGAAGAAGCCCCATTTCTGATCTCTGAAGTACTGATCTGATCACCACTCCCACCAGGAGAGCTTCGATGCACTTTCAGAATGAACCATGAAAGGCTATGAGAGATTGCATCAAGGATTGTTGTCTTTCCTGCTCCATTGACTCCGGATAAAATAGTGATATTGCGATCCAAATCAAGTGATAGATTTTTGATTCCTCGGAAATTCTCGATATCAAGCTGTTCTAACAACATCAGTTATACCTCAGTTTTGTTTTCTCCCAACATAGTCAAGCACCTTCCGGTCTTCAAAAACGAACATGTGAAAATCATCCCCCTAACCTCACATAGCGTTCTATACTAGTCCCTACAGATTTGAGACCTTATCAGTCTACCACCAAATTCTCTAAGCAATCAACTCCAAACAATCGAAAGTCATCCATCCGATAAAAAGTGGATTCTCCATAGTTTTAGGCTATGGCAAATCCACTTTCTTCCAAACACGCTGTCAGGAGAGTTCCCTACCCATTTTTGTGGTGTCCCTACTACAGGTACCTACGAACCTTTTTACAGTAGTGCAGGTATTCCTCTCCATACAGCTTTTTCAAGGACGCTTCCTCAAGAAGAACCTGACGATTGAAGAGCCATAAGGCTGCAATGACGAACACCAAGAGCACCCAATCGCCAAAGATAGAGACTATCCCAAAGAGAATGAAGGCGAACGAGGTGTAGATCGGGTTGCGACTGCAGGCAAACAGGCCCGTGGTTGTCAGTGGCCCGGGTTGGGTTTCATCGATCCCGATGCGAAAGCTCTTGCCAAAGGATGCCAGGCTTGCCACGACCCCAACCAGGCCCAGCAGGCAGAACACAACCCCTACCCAACCCAGTATCGCATTGCCATAGAGGGTGGTGCCGACCTTTGGCAGAGGGAAAGCGTTGGCAAAGACCTCGTACAAGAAAAACAGTGCAAAGGGAAGGATCAAGAGGTCCTTCTTGTCCATCTTTGCAAACTTCATTGCCTCAATTCCCTTTTTGCGCATCAGAGCTACCCGGATGGGAATCATCACCATAAGAGATGCCAGTGTCACTACAGCAACATATCCTTGCATGGAACCTACTCCTGTCTCTTCATCAGAGCACTTTGGGTTGCATAGCTACCTACTTTGCCATGCAGATCTTGAATACCGATATATGGGCAGCGATAGAGAACAGGGTCGCAAAGACCCACCAGAGCACAACGTGGTCGATGGCTCCGAATGCCGTCAGAAAGTAGGCACCATAACAGGACAGGAGCAGTTGGATACTCGCCATGACAAGGCCTGGGTTCCACTCTCTCTTGCGCAGCGCCATGCCGACGTGGGTCAGGCAGTTGATGATGCTGAAGATGATCAGCAGCAGGCCAAAGCCGATATATAGGAAGGAGAGTGCACCGAACATGAGGAAGGCGACCCAGACCAATAGAATGTTGATCCAGAACACACTAATGTCGGTCAGCTTCTCCTCCCCTTCCGGCAGCTTGTTGATGACAGCATTGACATAGTGCTTGAATCCACCTGGCCAAAGATGCTCTTCAGTCTGGTGGAAAAAATAGAGGGGGATGTTGACGAGCGCCCAGAAGAGCGGCTGGGAAGGACGGGTGAGGACAAAGAGCAGAACGGCCGTCACAAGGCCCAACACAGGGGCACCCTTCGCCCAATTCTGATGTTCAGCAAGCTTCTTGATCGTCATCGCCCTCACCTCTTTTACTCCTGGACCCGCTGTAACAACACCACCGTCTCGATATGCTCCGTATGGGGGAACATGTCTACCGGTTGGATACCCCTGACCTCATAGGGACTGAACTTGAGCATGTAGCGCAAGTCCCGCTCAAGGGTCCTGGGGTTGCAGGAGATGTAGATGATCTTCCTGGGTCCCATCTTCAAGGCAGCAGCAAGGAAGCGCTCGTCACTGCCACTTCGTGGAGGGTCGAGGAAGAGCACGTCACAGCTCTGCTTCTCCTTGGCCATCTGCTTGATGTAGACAGAGGCATCGGAGGCGATGAACTGGACATTGCCAAGCTGGTTGCTCTGGGCATTGCGAAGGGCATCGTCGACAGCACCTGGATTCGATTCGATGCCAAGAACCTGCCTCACACCCTCATGTGCGGCTATGAGGGCGATGGTACCGGTGCCACAATAGGCGTCGATGACTGCATCGTTTGGGGTAAGCTGGGCCATCTTCATGGCAATGGTATAGAGCCTCTCCGCCTGGGCTGGGTTCACCTGGAAAAAGGATTTGGGGGAGATGCGGAACTTCAGGCCATTGAGCTCCTCCTCGATATACCCCTTGCCATAGATGATCTTCTCAGGTATTTCGCTGAGGACCATGCTGGTCTGGTCGCGGTTCATGTTCAGGGCGATGGTCGTGATCTCAGGATGGCGCTGTCTCAGTGAGCTGAGAAACAAATCCTTGGAAGGAAGGGGCCACTGGCCACAGACAAGCACCACCATGGCCTCCCCATTGGAGCGGGAGACCTTGATGAGCACATGGCGGATATATCCGATTTGCTCATCCTCATCGTAGGGGTCGATACCATAGCGGGTCATGAGACTGCGGATGGTTGCAAGGATCGCGTCAGCTGTTGGATGTTCGACCAGACAATCGCGGATCGGGATGATTTGGTGGCTGCCCTCACGGTAGATTCCACTGATGACCTTCCCGCTGTAGTCACGTCCAAACACCGCCTGCACCTTGTGCCGGTAGTGGGTAGGGTCCTCCATGCCGAGGATCGGGGCGATAGGGCCGAACTGACCGAGCATGTCCTGGACATGCTCCTGTTTGTATTCCAACTGTACGGGATAGGGATAGGCCATCAGCTGGCATCCACCACACTCCCGTTCTAGGGGACATTTCTTATAGCTTTTCATAGGTCTACCGTGACGTCAAAACAAAGGTTTGTCAATTGTCTTTCCCCGTTCTCTTTGGTATGCTAGGGCCATGAAATATGTAAGATTTTCCTACCACAACACCATTAGCTACGGCATCCTAGAGGAGAACACCATCAAGGTATTGGAAGGTTCCCCCTTTGGTGAATACACCATAACCGAAACCGCCATCCCCAGGGAGAAGGTGCAGTTGCTTACCCCCTGTGATTTCTCCAAGGCAGTGTGCATAGGCTTGAACTACATTGACCATGCCCTGGAATTCCAGCTTCCCATCCCAACCGAACCGGTGGTCTTCATCAAACCCTCGACCTCTGCCCTGGCCCACCTGGGGACAGTCCAATACCCCAAGCAGTGCAACCGACTCGACTATGAGGCTGAGCTGGCAATCGTCATAGGAAAGAAGGCCAAGGATGTGGAGGTTGCAGATGTCGGCCCCTACATTCTCGGCTACACCTGTGCCAATGACATAACGGCACGGGACCTGCAGCCCAAGCAGGGACAGTGGACCGTAGCCAAGAGCTTTGACACCTTCTGCCCCTTCGGCCCCTTCATCAGCGATGAGGTGGACCCCTCGAACCTGAGCATCGAAAGCCGGGTAAATGGCAAGACCCTGCAAAAATCGAATAGCAGCAACCTCATCTTCGGTGTCCCATTCCTGGTAAGCTACCTATCCAAGATCATGACACTGCTTCCTGGAGACATCATCCTGACAGGGACCCCTGGAGGCATCAGCGGGATGCACCACGGCGACACAGTCGAGATCATCATCGAAGGGCTGGGAGTGCTGAAGAACACTATCGGCTAGAGTACTCGATCTCCACCTCTTTTCCATCAAAGTAGAGCAAGTCCCCTTCAGGATAGTTCCATATCCCCTGGAGCCTTGAGGGAAGCAACATGCCAGAGTGCATTCGGTAATCGGCAAGGGTTGCCGTCCACCTCACCCGCTCCTTCTTCCCATCCAGGCCAGTGGCCATCCTGTCCTCCGTAGTGAAGCTCTCCATCTCCCCCTCCTCGCTGAAGGTAAAGAGGCCGCTGCAGGAGAGCCCATACGCCTCGATGGTGGCCTTGGCATGGGTATCGTCGATCGCCTCCCAGTGGATATAGCTTTGCAGGGCGGCGGAGGGGACAAACAGGCACTCTGCAAGGAAAGTCACCAGACAGGCCCTGTCCATATCCTCTCCCCGCTCATCGAAGAGGGTAAAACCCTTTGCAAGCCTCCCTTTCATGGAACCCTTTCCCTCCAGGAAGGAGTCCAGCCCCTCAAACGGGATCCCATACAGCGAGGCATCGATATAGGCCAGCCTCTGCGGTTTCTCTACCGCATTGTACTGCACATAGTCGATCATGATGGTCGGCTTGCCCCTTCCCATGGAGAAACTGACATCCCTGAAGGTAGCCTTCATATAGGCCACCTTCGGCTTGCCGATAAAGTTGCAGTGGAGGAAGAACCTCTGCACAGGGAGGGGCAACGGGGCTATGTCCTCAAGGCTAAAGAGCCCATCACTACTTCCTGCCCCGTCGATGAGCATTGTCGTAGATTGGGAAAACTCATCCCGTGTCCTGGAATTGGGCAAGGAGAAAAAGAGTACAACCAGCAATACCAACGTTACTACACTACCGAGAAGTATCATGGCCACACGAACCCCCCTACGCATGAGGACCCTCTTCCAGGGCCTCTATATTGGCAGCGAGTTTGGAAAACCCCTGACAAAGGTGGTGTAATTCCTCAAGGGAGAAACCGGCAAACAGGGCCTTGATGAAAGCCTCCTCCATGGCCTGTCTACCCCTGAAATGCTCAAGGCATGCCTGGGTAGGGCGAACCATCAGAAAGCGCCTGTCATCCTCGCTTCTCTCGATCGAGAGGAACCCTTGCTTTTCCAGAAGAAGGGCCATCTTCTTCACATTCTGCCGGGAGGATCCCATCCTCTGGGCAAGGGTGGAGACAGAGAGTTCCCTCTCTTCGCTCCTGAACAAAACCGCCATCAAAAACCACTGCTTTACCGTCATCGCTTCATCAAGGCTGTCACCAACGACCTGCAGCCGGTTGGATAGGGTAAACAAAGAACCGAA
>NZ_JAVSNJ010000016.1:0-59669 GCF_032144095.1 Sphaerochaeta sp. PS | reverse complement strand
AGGTTCATCATTGTATCATGGCAGTTTTGCTGGTTAATCCTCTTCATCGTATATCCCTTGTAGCCATCCTCCCTAATGCTTGAGAGAACCTTGCACTTATGCATAAACCAATTGACCACATCTGTACAAATCTCATCGTTGAATTGAGCAGCAACTGAGAGCATGAGGGCATTGGGGCGTACCATATTTTCCTTATGCAGCATGGCTCCTTTCTTGAAGTGTCGAGCATGGCTCTCAAACGTAGAGGAAACCGTATCACGATAAAAAACCTGAAACTCATACGACTCTGGCTTATAGAAAAGCCACTCTGCCAGGACTTTTTCTTTCGTGGCTTCAAAACCATACCTATATACAGCTCCATGATGGAGGAATACGATTTCAAATTCACTCGGTTCATGCTCGGTAGTCTCTGACAGGAGGAAAGGTTGGGTCTCGATTAATTTCCCCTGCTGCCCATCTTTTGATGAATTTATGACAAAGCGCCTAAAAAAATCCAACGATTCAAATAGTTTTGTCTTGCCCGATGCATTCGCTCCATAGACAACTGCAGAAGTCAGGATACGGAGTTTTTTTTCTTCGATGGAATGGACATTCTCTGATTCAAGAGTCGTCTTGTCATAGTTTGAGGCAATGAAGCTAATAGTAGCGGTATCCTTGAATACCTTATAATTTCTGACTGAGTATTGTAAGATCATAATTATACCTTTTTAAACGAATATTGGTTTAAAACAATGGTTATAACTGAACAATACCAGTAAACTTAATGTTTTTCAACAACTATATCGCCAAAACAAACAATCAAAAACATATCCAACTTCCATCTGTACCCTAAGGAGCAAACTCCTTGAGCATGGCCCATACCAATAACTGGCTGGTGGAGTGCATCCCCGTCTTGAGAAACAGGTTTTTCTTGTGGGCATAGACCGTCGACAGCTTTATGCCAAGCTTGCTCGCTATCTCCTTGTTGTCCTCCCCACTGAGCAGCAGGGCAACAACCTGCCTCTCCCTGAGGGTAAGGGAGCAGGGGGGATCCTCCCTGCACTCAGTCCGTTTTTCCTGGGTCAGGGAGAGGATGGCCTCACCAAGAAGCCGAGGCTCTATCCCCTCCTCCACGATCCTGCAGGTATGGCTGTCCATCATCCTGAGGATGGGAAACTGGGATTCAGGGGTGAATGCCACCAAGGGGATCTCCTGGTAGCCCCCTACCAGGCGCTTCAACCTAAGCAGGGAAGGCAGGTCCCCTACCCGACCGATCAGGAGGTGGCACTCCTCAGGGAGGGCCAACCTTTGCAGGCGATGGGCATGGCAACTCAACCAGGGCAAGGGAGAGACCTTGCCTAGCATAAACGAGAGATCCTCTTCATGTTTGTAGAGTACAATGGCTTTTTTTCGCATCACTGGAAAAGAAGCAACAGAATACCTATTGCTTCACCGTCAGCTTGTGCAGCATGGCATTGAGGGTATCCGAGAAGGCCTTGGTCTCCTTCGGGCCCATGCTCTTGTGCTTTTCGCTAAAGATACCCATCTCACGGAACTCCTTCATGGCGTTCCGTATGGAAAGCCGCTGGGCCATGTTCTCGGGGGTAAAGACACCTCCCCTGTCATCGATGACGGGAATGCCCTTCTCGATCAGACGTGCTGCAAGAGGGATGTCATGGGTAATTGCCAGGCAGGGAGGTGTTGCATGCTCGACGATCCAGTTGTCGGCACTGTCCATATCCGCCTCGACAACCACACTCACAATCTGGCTTTTTACCGAACGCACATCCTCAACGCCATTCTGCTCTGCCTGCTTGCGCAGTTGCACCGTATGCTCTTCATAGGCGGTCTGCACATCCTTCAAGGGACGGTCAGCAACAAAGAAGGCGGCATAGTTGTTCTTGACAATGCACCTCAACAAGATGGTGCGAAGGTTCTTTGGACAGGAGTCTGCGTCAACATAGAGGGTAAACATGCCTTAGGTTATCGTAAAATCGAGGCTCGTGTCACCCAAGGCGCTGCAAATCGTTACGGTTGCCCTCCCTTGTACCCCTATTGTACGAGCAAGGACAACAGCACTCCCCCCTTCACATACCCCCACAGAGGGGGAAATGAGCTTCAGAGGCCCATCGAGGGAGACGGTAAAGGGCTCATGGGCGTAGGGAAGAGGCAGGGTCATCCCCTTCTTCCTTACGGTAACATTGATCCAGGCTACTGCGTAGGTCTCCTTTTCCTCTAGGATGGGTGAGCGGCACTCTACACTCAGATAGGGTTGTTTGCTCTCTCCGTAGGTCTCGGTACATACCACCTCACCGGCGACAAGACCCTCAAAGTGCCAGACAGAAGCCTCCTTGCCCCAATTGCCCACATAGGTGGAAAAAAGACCGACGGCATCACTTCGTTTGAGATGGTACCTGGTAAGGAACCAGCCCATACGCAACTTGTCAACCAAGGTAAGGGCCCCTGCCTGGCTCCCCACCTTGTTGAGGAGTTTCCTAAGCCCGTTTCTATCCCTGCTGGAGAGGTAGGTCTCTTTTTCAAGCCGCTTTCCTATCAGGTCAGTGAGCATAACAGGGGGATGGGGAAGGTTGGGAAAGCCCTTGCGGTCAGGGTAGTAGGTGCCCACAAGCTCCTGCTGATAGGTCACCCTCACCGCATCGCAGTTGGTGGCAACAAAGAGCGGTCCCAGGCTGGCCTTGGGGAAATCCCCGTTGTTGGGTTCCGATGATACGACCATCACTGGGACTTTAGCCTTCTGGCTCATATATACGTATGCGGCAAGCTTCGCGCTTCGGTTCTGGTCACACACCCCGTGGTAGCAGACCTGGTCGCCGCTGCCGAAGTTGCTATGGGTGTTGTAGTCGTTCATGCACCACCCTATGGCCCCGCTTATCCCCTCCGAACCAAACATGGCATCGAGGGTACGAAAGTGTCTCATGGCATGTTGGGCTCGATGGAGGGGGGAGTCATACCGTTTGGTGGGGAACATATGGCCGCAAAACTCGGTCACCAGATAGGGGTAATCGGTATTGCAGATGGTTCGTTTTTTGGCAAGGCCTGCATTGGTCCCGTCATGGGAGAAGTCGTTGTAGGTATAGACATCCTCCAAAAAGGAACTCTTGGCGAAGTTGCGTACCCCGGCGGTCTGTCTGCCCGGGTCGAGCTTTCTTGCAAGCTCATTGGTCTTTGCATAGAGCTCATCGTCATCAGCGCTTTCGTTGACCCGTACCCCCCAGAGGACAATGCTGGGATGGTTGAAGTCCCGCTCTATCATGGCTTTCACGTTTTCCAGGCAGAGGGCGCGCCACCCCTCTTCGTCCGAGAGGTGTTGCCAGCCCGGGATCTCTTCAAACACAAGCAGGCCAAGCTCGTCACAGGCATCAAGGAAAGCGGGACTCTGGGGATAGTGGCTGGTCCTTACGATATCCACTCCCAGTTCCTTGAGCCTCATTGCATCCTCACGCTGACCGCTTTCGGCCATTGCATACCCTACATAGGGGTAGCTCTGGTGGCGGTTCAGTCCGATGAGCTTGAGCCTCTCCCCGTTGAGGTAGAAGCCATCCTTGGCAAAGCGAGCCGACCGTGATCCAAAACGGACCCTCTTTACCTGCCCCTCCTCCAGAGCCAGTTCAAGCCAGTAGAGCTTGGGGTTGTCCGGGGACCAAGGCTCAAGGGAGAGGGAGGTGAAGCAAGAGGAGAATGATTGGGTAAGCACCAGAGTCTCGATACGGGCGATCTCCCTCTCCGCATCCAGGATGCGGGCAACATACCCTACCCCCTTTGCAGAGGAGACTTCCGCCCTGAACTGGACAGAAGCGCTGTCGTGGCTCTCAACAAACAGGGAGAGGATCCTCTGCTCGGTATGTACAAGCAGGAAGACCTCACGATAGATGCCCCCAAAGGTAAGGTAGTCTATGCTACCTCCAAAGGGGGGGATCCCGCCATCTTCCCTGCTGTCCACCACCACAGTAAGGGCGATGGTAGCTTTGCTGCCCAATGCAACCTCAAAGGGGAGATATCCCCCTTTGTGGGTGTGAAGAAGCACCCCATCACCAAAGACCTTCGCCTGGGAAGCGATCCCCTCAAACCGTATGGTGGCCATATACCCTTTGGGCAGGGCCATGTGGAGGGTCTTGCGGTAGGTCGAGACAAAACAGAAGGAGGCCTCATCAACGTAGTGACGGTCCAACACCACGTTGGTGTGGGGGAGGTCGACAACCTCCCAAAGGGAGTCATCAAATGAGGGTTCACGATAGCTTGGCTGGTAGTCAGGAGAAAACAGCCACCCACTATGTACAGGACTTCTTGCTTGCATGCACAACCTCCTGCATGTTGGTATACCAGATGGCTGGCAAGGGTGCAACAAAAAGGTGATAAAGTGTTGCATACTATAGATTCTGTACAAGTTGTCCATCCAAAAAGGTTGGTATCGCTTGAAACGGACTCCCGTTTTGCTCTATGGTTACACTGGTCACTAACCAATACAGAAAGGAGCCATCATGGACATATCACCACTACAGAAACTGCGCTATGAGTACCAGCCAAAACTTCCATCCATCCTTAGGGAGGACATCAGGACAATCCTGCCGATAGAAGGAGCAGAGACCTCCCCAGCCCATGACAAGGAAGCCATCAAGGCCCTCTTCCCCAATACCTGCGGCCTTCCCGCCATCTCCTTTGCAAAGGGAAAGAACAAGAAGATCTCCGATAGGCGGAATGTCGGGGTGATCCTCAGCGGTGGCCAGGCCCCCGGTGGACACAACGTCATCAGCGGTCTCTTCGATGCCCTCAAGGCAGCAAATCCCGGTAACCAACTGCTTGGATTCAAAGGCGGCCCCAGTGGCATTCTCGAGGACTCCTACATCCTCATCGACAAGGAATTTCTTGCTCCTTTCCGCAATACCGGTGGCTTTGACATCATTGGTAGCGGAAGGACCAAGTTAGAGACCGAAGAGCAGTTTGAGATCTGTGCCAAGGTTTGCAAGCAGCATGATGTCTCTGCCCTGGTCATCATCGGCGGCGATGACTCAAACACCAACGCAGCTGTCCTTGCAGAGTACTTCAAGCAGCATGACCATGGCATCCAGGTCATTGGGTGTCCCAAGACCATTGACGGCGACCTGAAAAACGAATCCATCGAGATCTCCTTCGGGTTCGATACCGCAACCAAGACATACAGCGAGCTCATCGGCAACATCGAGCGTGATGCCAACAGTGCAAAGAAATACTGGCACTTCATCAAGCTTATGGGACGCAGCGCCAGCCACATCGCCCTCGAATGCGCCCTGGAGACCCAGCCCAACATCTGCCTCATAAGCGAAGAGGTTGAGGCGAACAAGCAGTCGCTGACCAGCATCGTCAACTACATCGCTGATGCCGTTGCCGCAAGGGCCGAGGATGGCAACAACTTCGGTGTCGTGCTCATCCCAGAAGGGCTTGTCGAGTTCATCCCCGAGATTAAGTACCTCATTGAGGAGATCAACAACCTCCTTGCCAAGGATATCGTCGCCTTCTCAGCCTGCAACGACAGCTCAGAGCGAATCACCTTTGTTTCTGAAAGGCTCTCCCAAGCGAGCCGCAACGTATTCTCCATCCTCCCAAGCGACATCAAGAAACAGCTGCTCATGGACAGGGACCCTCATGGGAACGTCCAGGTCTCAAGGATCGAGACCGACAAGCTGCTCGCCTCGATGGTCGATGCCCGCCTGAAGAAGATGAAGTCAGAAGGGACCTATTCTGGGAAGTTCAGCACCATGACCCACTTCTTCGGCTATGAGGGCAGATGTGCATTCCCCACCAACTTTGATGCAGACTACTGCTATAGCCTTGGCTACAACGCATTCATGCTCATCGGAGGAGACCTTACCGGCTACATCTCCTCGGTTACCAACCTCTCACTCCCCGCTGACAAGTGGCAGGCAGGAGGAATCCCCATAACGATGATGATGAACCTCGAGCAGCGCCACGGCTCAATGAAGCCTGTCATCAAGAAGGCTTTGGTCGAACTTGACGGTGCACCTTTCAAGTATTTTGCCGAACATCGCCAAAAGTGGGCACGAGAGACCTGTTTCGTCTATCCAGGAGCTGTGCAGTACTTCGGCCCAACCCAAGTGTGTGACCAGACAACCCGCACCCTTGCCTTGGAACAGGCTGCAAAGTAACAACCAGATCTGATCGTAGCTTCTTCTATGGATGGGCTATCGCAATGCGGTAGCCCATTCTTGTGTCATCTTCCCACCTTGGTTTCCTATAGGGTGCGACAGTCAAATGATACAAGGCAAATACGATATCTGAGAGTATCTATAGAGAGGCTATGAGCCAATACATTGTATGGTTCACCAATATACGCAACCAGAAATATTATTTTTACTAGGATATAGTCAGGGCACTGGCATATTCACCTGTCACAAGGTTAAATCGTATTGTTTATCATTAAATAGATATTCTATATGTATTTAAAAACTGTTTATTTAATAATAAAATATTTCTATCAAATAATATATCTAGCTATTGACATATGAGGCATCTAATCCCTACTATAGTAGTGTACTTAAGAGAAAGAAACTTGGGTATGTGTTAGGGGCATTGCTCCTGAAGGAGACCATCAATGAAAAAGACAACCATCGCAGTACTTTTGGTACTACTACTTGCCAGCACATCCATCTTTGCAGTATCTGACAACTTTACTGTCACCACTACCATTGATGAGATCGGGCTTATGAAAATTACGACAGCAGCACTTTCCACCCATACTGTAGCCGCATACAATGCCCTTACCGATTTCGAAGAACTTCCGATATCAACCAGCGGGGACCAGACATTTGCTGCATATCTGACAACTCTCTCCAACAAGAGAACCGGCTATACGGTAACGATGGGAGCCTCGGCTATGAAGAGTACCGTAAGTTCAGTTGATTCCTATATCGATTATACCGTTGGGGTAAACAGCGTAGACCTTACCACCGGTGGTGCTACTGACCCTACTGCGGTGACTGTCCTCACCGTCGCCTCCCTTGGAACCCTCCAGGCGCAATCACATGCGATCTCCCTCTCCGTCGATGCAACAACCTTTGATTCTGCAGTATCGGGCTCGTATTCGGGAACCGTAACCTTCACCTTCACAGCTACCTGATGAAAAGATTACAAATCTAGCGATTGTTTATCTTTACAGCGGCCTCCTAACCGGAGGCCGCTGTTCTGTCCAAAGAGTGTGGCCCTGCACTGGCAAGGAAAGGATTTTACCCCTTTTGAACCACAATATCCCTCAGGGCCTTGCCCTCCTTGTTCCAGTAGACCATATTGTTCCTCAGCTCATCACCAAGGCAGAAGTGCTTCACACCCAAGGCCATATAGGGCTGTGCCTCCTGGGCAGTGTTGATCTCACACCGGGGCTGCACTCCCCTGGAAAGGGCTATCTCGATCATCCGCTTTTCGGCGTCCCTTACCTCAACCTTGTGTTCGGAGAAGTTCCAGCCGCTGTTCATCGCGTAGTCAGAGGGTCCGAACTGTACCATGTCCACTCCCTCAACTGAGCAGATCGCCTCAAGCTCATCCAGTGCCTGTCGTTTCTCGACCATGACGGCCACCACAACATCGCGAAGCATCTGGGCGTACTCCATCTGGCTCAGGTTGGGCTCAAAGCCGATGAACCTGCGGGTAGGCTTGCCAAACCGTCCTCCATCCTGAGGGGAGTCAGCCCTGATGGCCTCAATCGATTTCCTCACCTCTTCTGCGCTCTTGTGGTCGGTAAAGAGGATGCTCTGGAACCCTGCGGCCAGAGCCCGTTGCGCTACGTAGAACCGGTTCTGAAAATCAATCTTTATCATCGAAGACATCTGGTGAAGTTCCGCAGCTCGTACCACATTCTCCAGGTCGACATCGGTGAACGGGGCATATTCCGCCACAAACTCGATATAGTCAAATTGTTTGGAGGCCCCTACCGCCTCGACCATGATAGGCCAGGTGCTGAGGATTCGTGTCCCCATCGAAGAACGATTTTCCTGAAGAAGAGTACGGAATAGATTTGTATGCATGAAGTAGCTCCTTGAGTTGGAGTGTACCCCAACAAAAGAACGACAGCAATACGCTTTATTCTCGCTCCTATGCTATACTTTAGGAAGGAGGATTATGCATGCATACCATAGACTTGAACGGACAATGGTCCCTCTCCCCTACAGACAATAAGGCAGTAGCTCCCTACTGCAACTATTTTCTCAAGAACCCGGCAGTACCTTGCACCCTACCTGGTGACATCCATTCAGCGCTGTTGGAACAGCAGCTCATCGCAGACCCCTATTGGGGGACCAATGAGCTCGATATCCAATGGGTTGGACAGCATGGCTGGACTCTGAGCAGGAATTTTTCCGTAACAGATGAACAGCTTGCCTCAGGGGCCGCTGTCATCACCCTTACCATGGCTGATACCATCATCACCGTCCTGGTCAACGGACAGAAGGCCGGCTACTGCGACAACCAGTTCCGCAGGTTCCGCTTTGATATAAGGCCCTTGCTCACCGTTGGGGAAAACACCATAACCCTTGAGTTTGCCAGCGCTGAGAACGTGGCCATACAGGAGGCTGCAAAGCTTGCCTACCCCATCCCCTACTCGGTCTATCCCGTCTCTGCAAAACACCGCAATCTCATCCGCAAGACCCAATGCCACAGCGGTTGGGACTGGGGCCCCTGCATCATGAGCTTTGGGGTATATGAACCTATCCTCCTCCAGTTCATTGATGAGGGCATCATAGAATCGGTGGTAACCGACACAACAAAACTGAACGAGACTGATTGGGAAGCTCGCATCCATGTCATATACAACTCTGCAAAGGAGCAGAGGCTCGCAAGCACAGCCGTCCTGGGGAATACAGAACAGAAAGGCTTTGTTGAGCTCAAGGTCGGCCTGAACAAGCTAACCTTCACCCTCATCTGCAAGGATGTAGAGTTGTGGTGGCCTTCTGGTGAGGGCAAGCAGGCCCTCTACATCCTGGACCTTGCCATAGGGGGACAAACCCTATCCAAGCGCATCGGATTCAGGACCATCGAGGTCAAGAAGGTGGAGGATGCCGACAAGCAAGGCAAAAGCATGACCTTCTCGGTCAACGGCCGGGACATCTTTGCCAAGGGCGCCAACTGGATTCCCCTCGATGCCCTCTTCTCACGCATTACGGAAACCCGATACGAGCAGTTGCTCCAGGACTGTGTTGATGCAAACATGAACATGCTGCGCATCTGGGGTGGAGGCCTCTACGAGATGGAGTGCTTCTACGACCTCTGTGACGAGAAGGGCCTGCTGCTCTGGCACGACTGCATGTTCAGCTGCTCCATGTACCCTTCCAACCCGGCTTTCCTTGCCAATGTGGAGGCTGAGCTCCGCTATCAGATTCCCCGGTTGCGCGACCATGCCAGCATTGCCCTGTGGTGTGGAAACAATGAGGACCTGGGTGCCATCAGCTGGTATGAGGAGTCCAAGAACAACCCATGGAGGTATGTCATCGACTACGACAGGCTCAATGAAGGGACCGTCGGAAGAGTGATAAAGGAGCTGGACCCTCACAGGCAGTGGTGGCCATCAAGCCCTTCTGCAGGTCCTGGAGACTACTCCGACAACTGGCACGATGACAACAAGGGGGATATGCACTTCTGGTCGGTCTGGCATGAAGGCAAGCCTTTTGAGGCCTACTACTCGATCAACCCACGCTTTGTCAGCGAGTTCGGGTACCAGAGCTTCCCCTCCCTCTCGACGGTCGAGACCTATGCACCCCTTTCAGAACACAACCTTACCAGCGAGGTGATGGAACATCACCAGAAGAACGACAGGGGCAACTCCATCATCATCGAGAACTTCTCCCGATACTTCCGTTTCCCCAGCAATTTCGAACAGATGCTCTACCTCTCACAGGTACAGCAGGCGATGGCGATGAAGACCGCGATCGAATACTGGAGGACTACCCGTCCCCACTGCATGGGCACCCTCTACTGGCAGCTGAACGACAACTGGCCTGTTGCCTCCTGGTCCTCGATCGACTACACAGGAAAGTGGAAACTGCTCCACCATGCTGCCAAACAGTTCTTTGCACCGTCACTGCCCATCGCGTACATGAAAGAGGAGGGAAAGGTTGAGGTCTTTGTAGTCCATGACAAGAGCACACCCCTCCTCGATGCAAAGGTATCAGTCAAGATATGCCGGTTCAACGGGGAGAAAGTATCGAAGAAAGAGTACAGGATGGACTTTCTGCCACAGAGCAGCACCAAGGTCTGCACCATCGATATCTCCAAGACATCCATCGATGCAAAGGAGATGTTCATATACTTCAAGCTGAAGACCGACGACCTCTATGTGGAGAATGTCATCCTGCTTAGCCGTCCCAAGCGTTGCAGGCTTGTTGACCCAGGGCTGGAGATGCGCATTGAGAAAGCCCAGGAGGGGTTCTCCGTGACCGTAAGCTGCAAGGCCCCTGCCTTTCAGGTTGCCCTTGATGCTGGGGATGTGCCAGGTACCTTTTCCGACAACCTCTTCAGCGTCAGGCCGACAGCCCAGAAGATGGTCATCTTCAGGACGAGGGAGAAGATCACGCTCGAGAATTTCAAAAAGAAGCTGAAGATATTCGACCTCTATGGCAGCAGCCGTTAGCGCTTAGGAAGAAGGCTACTTCGCTTGGCATTGGGGTGTGAAAGCACCCCAATTATTTTGTCCTTCACCTACCTTTACCCCTATTGTATCCGTCTTGCAATGGAGGAAAACAAGCCTTGCTACAGATGCAAACAGGAGGGACCATTGCTGGTCCCTCCTGGAAAGTACGATGTTTCTTGGATGGTTACTTGTTGCTGGCTTTCCAGGCATCCCATGCCTTCTGTACCTCAGAAGCAACCAGGACAGGAGTCTTGGAACCAAGGCCGATTTCCTGCAGGCCAGTGTTGATTACGTTGTAGACATCACCAGCAAGTACACCATCGATAACCGGGGTGATCGTGTTGTAGGCAGCATAGTAGGCAGCTCTCTTGGCTACGAAAGGCTCAAGATTTGCATCCTTTACAACCTTGGCCACATCAACCTTGAGGTTGGATGGGAAGGAAGCACCGATGGACAGGCGGTATGTCTGTACATATTCGCCCTGGAGGAACTTGATCAGGCGCCAAGCGGCCTGTTCTTTTGCAGAACCAGCAGCAAGGTTGGCACTCATTCCCCAACCGGTTCCAAGGACACCACTGTTGGAGTTGTGGATCACTTCGCCGGGGAGGGCGGGCATGACGACCAACTCAAAATCCTCTTCCTGTCCCTTGCGATCGATGAGAGCCTGACCGGTGGTGGTATCAGTCTGGAAGGAACCAGTTGACCAGTCACCATCGATATAGAAGGCGGCCTTACCTGTAGCGAATCTGCCACGGCTTGAGCCATAGGGGCTGGTGAGGCTGTTGCGGTTGATCATACCGGACTTGTACATGTCGTCGATCAGCTTGAGGGAGTTGACGAACCAAGCATCGTTGAAGTTGATCTTTCCAGCTTCAAGCATGGGGAACCAATCTGTTCCACCCATACGACCAACTACCATGGAGAAGAGGCAACTCTGCATGACCCAAGCATCCATGTTGTCCATGGCGATCAAGTCGATGCCCTTTGCTTTCAAAGGCTGTACCATAGCCTTCATCTCTTCATAGGTCTTGGGCATCGTAAGGCCATTGTCTCTCAGCACCTTGGTGTTGACATAGAGCATGTGGGTGGTGGTGATGCCATTGGGGAGCTCAGCAACATATCCGGCAAACTGGGGTACCAGGGTGGCGGGGTTGTAGGAGCTTACCAGACCATCTTTTACCAGGAACGGCATGAGGTCTTTCACGCTGTGGGTGGTATGGAGGCTGGTTGAGCGGCCGCTGGGCCACATGTACAGTACGTCAGGAAGCTTGCCACTGGCAACATAGGCTTCTGTCTTCTGGTGGAAGGGCTCGTTGAACAGATCCTCACGGACAATCTTGATGTCCGGATTATCTGCAGAGAACTTGTCCCAGATCATGGCGATCTCATTCGCGCTGTTCGGTTCCGACATGTCGATGTAGTTCAGAACAGTCAGTTCTACCTGCCCTGCGGCAGCCGCATTTTCCTTGGTTCCCTGTGCAAAAGCCGCCGAGACGACCATGAGCAGAGCAAGGGCTACAATTGAAACTCTCTTCATACCAGTCATTGTTACCTCCTAATGACTCATTACCTGTATACATCGCAATTGGTTTGCCAATTGCCTTCCCTGTTTGTTTTCCTTAATAAAGCGAGGAAAACATCCTATTCTCTTTAGTTCATACTTTGTACAAACTAATAGTATCATGGTGTTACATACCTGTCAAACTTTTTTGTCAAGAGTTTGGCAAGAATATCAAATCCAGACCACTTAGCCTTTTACTGCGCCTGCAGCCACACCCTTGGTGATCTCTTTGCGGAAACCAAGATAGAATGCCAGCATAGGAACCAACCCAATTACCAGAGCAGCAAACTGCTTGCCAAAGTCACTGGAAAGCGCTCCGGCAAACTTCTGAACCCCTACAGGAAGGCTCTTCAACGCATCACTGCTGGTAAGGATATTGATGAGCATAAATTCATTCCACGTACCGGTTACCGTCAGGATTGCAAGCGTCACCCCCACTGGCAGGGCCATGGGTATGATGATGGAGCGGAAAATCCTGAAATAGGTGGCCCCGTCAAGCCGGGCCGACTCGATAAGGGCATTGGGAATGCTCTTGATGTAGTCGGTACCCAGGTAGATGCCCATCGGCATCGCGATGCCAATGTAGGGTATGAGGACCCCCAACCGGGTATTGTAGAGGCCTGTCCAGTTGATCAGCAAAAACAAGGGCACCATGATCGACTGCAGGGTCAGCAGCAACCCAATGATGAAGGAACCGTGCAACAGCTTCGTTGCCTTGTTGGGGATCTTTGCAAACGCAAAGCCCGCCATAAAGGAGAGGACCAGGGTTACCACTGTGGTAATGCCCGTGTAGAACATGCTGTTGAGGATAAGGTGTGGGAATTTTCCACGCACCCAGGAATCCTTGTAGTTTATCAACGTCCAATCCCGGGGAAACCCTAGCTTGTTGAGCTGGAACTCGGTGGTTGTCTTGAATGAGTTGAGAAGCAACCAGAAGAGCGGGTAGATCGCCATGACCGTAAAGAAGAGCAGTATCAGGTAGGTCAGGAACAGATTGATCCTGGCCCCTATGCTTTTGGTATCCTTGATGTCTGGCATATTATTCCCTCCCCCCGAACTTGCTCTCGGCCCACTTGGTAAGGCCGATAAGCATGAAACTGATGGTGACCATCACCGTGCTGATGGCGTTCGCCAATGGATACCTTGGAGCGCCCTTGAAAGCCTTGTCGAACATATAGACAGAGAGGACACTGGTGCGGTTGGCAGGCCCTCCCCCGGTCATCACATAGATGAGGTCGAAGCTCTTCAACGATCCGCTGATGGCAAGGATGCAGCTGGTTACAATCACCCCTGAAAGGGCCGGTAGTATGATGTACCGCAACGACTGCACCTCTGAGGCCCCGTCGATCCTGGCAGCCTCGATGACCGCACTGTCGATCTTCTGCAGATTTGCCATGAAGATGATCAGATAGGTACCGGTGTACATCCAGAGGATTACAAACAGGACAGGGAGGATTGGGTGGTTGGAAAGCCCATACTCATAGGCTGGATTGAACAGGCGCATGATCTCCGGGAATGCCCCATAGGGTGCAAAGAAGGATTTCCACAGGATACCGATGACTACGGTGGAAATGACACAGGGCAGGTAGATCATCGTCTGAAAGAAGTCGGTCTTCTTGACCAGGCCTCTGTAGAGCACGTAGGCAAGGAAGAACCCAAGAGGAATCTGGCCAAACACCGAGACCATGACTATCCACAAGTTGTTCTTCAGCGCGAGATAGAAATACTCATCGACAAAAAGCTGCTTGTACCATTTCAGGCCAACAAACTCTATCGGGACCCTTCCTCCAAAGACTTTTCCCCCATTAAAGTTTGTCATGCTCAGCACAACGGAAAAAATGGTGGGGAATGCCATTACCGAGAGATATATCACCACAGCGGGCAAGACGAGCAGCCAATACGACCGCTGTTGTTCACCCAATGCGGAGTTGAGGGTATCCTTCTTAGCTCGCTCTTTACTCATTGCCAACTCCCAAACCGTTCTTGGTATAGATTTTTTTCCTGTTTGCCTGGTCGATGACATCATCCCAATCAAAATGCGAACGACTTTCGATCTCCGACAGCTCAGGCACTGCAAACAACTTCTGCAAGTACATCATGGCAGCCCCTTTGGCAACCACAGACTCATCCTGGGCATCGAAGATCAACTTGCATTTGATCTTCTTCAGAATTGCCAAAAATTGTGGGCAGTCAGCCTCCAGCAGGGAAAGTATTTTCTTCTCGTCGCTAAAAGGCTTCCCATGTATGAAGATGACCCTTGGGTCCATGACTGAAACAACGGGAACCATGGAGGAGAAGAGATCAACCATCCATACCCTCCATGCCTCTTCATCGTAGGCAGACCGGATGAGGAGAGCCTCATCCAACCCTGTCTGCCCGATACTGTCCCCCCTCCAGCTAAGGGAGCAAAACTCACCAGCGCTGGAATGTGAACCATGATAGACCTTTCCACCGATGGAAAGCCCAATCCCTACCCCAATGCCTGAACGGTCACCAAACTGGTAGTTACCTTCATGATAGTCTGCCAACAGGCAGATGAAATCCCCAAGCTTTATCGTGCGGTTTATGGTCATCTCCAACCATGCGGTACAGTTGGCATCGTTCTCGACAAAAACGGGAACGGCATACCTGCTTGCAAAGAAGGAGTGCAGGTCAAAGTGGCGAAGGTTGAACGGCTCGGCATACTCAATGATCCCGTTCTCAGAGTTTACTATACCTGGAACGCCAACACAAACTGCCAGCAAGGGCAAACCCGTACTTTCAACACCTTTCAGGGCAAGATCCATGAGGAAGGTGAGGATTCCCTCAAAATCGACCTTGGGGATGGCCCCCTTCTCCTCGAACAGCAAAGCACCCGTAATGTCCACTATTACCGCACGATAGTGGGAGGGCTGGATATCAAAGCCAACCACACAGCCAAACTTCTCGTTGAGCCGCAGGATGATGGGTTTGCGCCCACCACGGCTCATCCCACTTCCCTCTTCCCCTTCATAGACAATGTCGTTGTCGATCAGGGAGGAGATGATGTTCGTGACAGTGGAACGGTAGAGGCTCAGCTCCCGGGCAATATCCACTCTGCTGATCCCAGGACTTTTCCAAATCAGTTGGGCAACGAGGGATGTGTTTGCATTCTTCTGAAAGTTGTTGTTGTTAATTCTCATACTCTTCTCTATACTTTGGCTGAAGGCTCAATAATCCCGAAACGATACTGTGGCATATACAGTTTGTTTGCTCTTTGTACAAACTAAGAGTACCATTGCCTCTACCATCTGTCAACACCTAGTTTTGGGCTCTTTACCAGCCACCCCATGGGCTTTGGTAATCGGACACCCAAATCCCAGAAAACCTGAGTTTGTTCAACCGTTGAACTTGACAGATAGGCCAGCCCATGGTAGGAAGAAGCCATGCAAACAAAGAAAAATGAGACGGCCAGCGGATTATTGATGCCGCTTCCCAAGCATGTTGAACAGAAAGATGGGGCCTTCCGCCTCCATATGGGGACGACGATCAGCTACGACCCGATCTTTGGTGAGGTCGTTGAGCTGGCTAGAGAACAGCTGGCCTGCAATATTGGAGGAGAGGACATCCTTTTCAAACTCGTCGAAGGGTTTGGGGAGGATTGCTATCGACTGAAAGTGGGCAAGAACCAGATTGTGGTGAGCTCGACCTACCCTTCAGGGGGCTTTCGCGCCCTGCAGACCCTCAGGCAGATGGCGTTGGCCAATGACAACCTGATCCCCTGTTGCCTCATCGAGGATGAGCCCGCCTTCCCATGGAGAGGGTTCATGCTGGACTGCAGCCGCCATTTCTTCTCGGTCGCCTTCATCAAGAAACTCATCGATGTGGCCTCGATGCACCACCTCAACCGCTTTCACTGGCACCTCACCGATGACCAGGGCTGGCGCCTCACTGTAGAGGGGTATGAGAGGTTGGAAGAGGTGGCCTCCAAACGGACGCTGCTTTCCTATACCGACGGAAGGACGTACGGGGGAGTCTATACCGATGAGGAGATCCTCGAAGTCCAGGCCTATGCCCACAAGCGCCATATGCTCGTCGTCCCTGAGATCGAGACCCCTGGCCATGCATCCGCACTGCTCTCTGCCTATCCCACCTTCGGATGCACAGGTGGCCCCTATGAGGTACAGGACCGATGGGGAATATTTGATGAGGTCATGTGTGCAGGAAATGATAATCTCCTGCAATTTCTACAAGAGGTCATCACAAAGACTGCAAGGCTGTTCAGCGACCCCTACATCCACATCGGAGGGGACGAATGTCCACACACAGCATGGGAAACCTGCCCCAAATGCAGGCAGAGGATGGAAGAGCAAGGCCTCGCTTCAGTAAAGGAGCTACAGAGCTGGATGACTAGCCAGGTCTGCACCATGGTCGAGAAAGCGGGGAAAAGGCCGATCGGCTGGGATGAGGTCTTGGAAGGGACGGAAAAACTCGGCATCCCATCCTCCCTTATCGTCATGTCCTGGAGAGGCGATGCGGGCGGTATCGAGGCGAGCAGCCTTGGCCACGATGTCATCATGTGCCCAAATACAGCAGGCTGTTACTTTGACTACAAGCATCTGCCCTCCTTTGATGAGCCCGGGAATATCGGTGTCACCACCATCGAAAAAACCGCACAATTCTCCCCCATCCCCAAGGGAATATCCAAGGAGGCCCAGTGCAGGATACTCGGTGGGCAAGGCAACCTCTGGACCGAAAAGGTCACCAGTGCAAAAGCCGCCGAATACATGTTCTTCCCCCGACTCTCTGTCATGGCAGAACGACTTTGGAATCCTCAGCCTTTTGCTTCGGTGGAGGAGAGAAGGCCATCACTGGAGAAGAAACTCACCAGGCTGGACATCAACCTCTATCGTGGAGCGAGTGTCTAGGCTTGCAAGGGATATGGTTAATATGCTCTAATCAGGGATCACCTTCTGGTGGATTTTCTCTAAGCGCAGGCCCTTCTTCCGTTGGAAAGAGGGCCTGCATCTTTTTTGGGGTACAGACAAAAAAAGGCAAGAGACTTCCCTGATGCCATCGTTTTCAGTAAGAGATGTTCATTCGCCTTTCTCTACCAGACTCTTGGGGATATGGATCAGGTGAGCCTCCCCAGCGCGGTAGAACGTTGCGATGAACCCTATGATACTCACCAAAGCACTATCTGTCTTTGCAGCAAGATCTTCAGAGAGCTCACGCTTCTCGTCCTTGAATGCCTGAAACTTGACCTTGACCAATTCATGGCTGGCAAGGGCCTCATTGAGGGCTGTGATGATCCTAGGGTCAACGCCACCCTTTCCCACCATGACGATAGGCTTCAACTCCTGGGCCTGGGCCTTCAGGAAACTCCGTACACTACTATTCATACCCGTACTATACCTAGTCTTTGTACTTCTGTTCAACTATGAAGCGCTTAATTTTTTTCGTGCTCGTCATTTCCAGAGGTTCATCCACAACGGTAACTCGGGTGATCTTCTTGTAGGCCTGCAGGCTCTTGTTCACTTCGCTGATGATCGCCTCGATGCGTTTCTCCATCTGGGCCTTTGCCTTCTCACCATGCTCCTTCTCCATCGCTGTCCTGAACTTGTCAGAAGGATAGACTAGGGCCCTGATACCTTCGCTCTTGTTCTTCACATCGGTGATATAGCCACAGACACAGATGGTCTCGATCTCCTCATAGAGCTGGAAGTGGTCCTCGATCTCCTCGGGAAATACATTCTTGCCCCCGTCGGTGACAATGATGTTCTTGGCACGTCCGGTGAGGTAGAGGTAGCCGTTAGCATCCTGATGCCCGACGTCGCCGGTATTGAGCCAGCCATCCTGGAGGACCTCATCGGTCGCTTCCTGGTTGTTGTAGTAGCCTTGCATGATCATGGGGCCCTTGATGTGGATGATGCCGTTTCCATCCTGGTCTGGATCAACAATCTTTACCTGGGTATGGGGAACCACCTTGCCGACAGAGGTCTCGATATAGGCCTCAACAGGGTTGAGGTGGGTGATGGGACTTGATTCGGTCAGGCCGTAGCCCTGTACAAAATCTATGCCCAACTCATTGAACATCTTGAAGGTGGAGGCAGGAAGGGGCCCGCCACCGGATATGCAGATCCTGTTGTTCTCGAGGGAGAGCTTCTTCAGCAGGAAGCCAAACATCTTCTTGCCAATGTTCACCTTGAAGACCTTCTTGATCAGGCCGGAGAACCTCATAAGGAGACGGATGAAGCCGTATAGGACTATGCCCTTCTCCCTCACCCCGCCCATAAGGGCACCGATCATCTTGTTGAAGAGCATCGGGACGGCGAGGAACATGGTCACCTCCCCTTCCTTGAGCTCCTTGAGCACCTGGCTGATAACCAGCTTCTTCCCAAAGACCACCGAGGCGCCAACACTGAGGGCTTCAAAGAAGACAGCCATCATGGTATAGGCGTGGTGGATGGGCAGGATCGCATAGAAGACATCCGTTGGGTAGAGATGCATATTCCCCTGGGAAAGATAGGCATCGGCAACCAGGTTGCTATGGCTGAGCATGACACCCTTGGGGGTGCCTGTGGTCCCGCTGGTAAAGAGGATCGCAGCAGTATCGGAAGAGATGCTCTTTCGGCGTTTCTGTTCCTGCTTCTCCTGGGTTTCCAGGACAAAGGGGAAGGCTTTTGTGGGCTCGAGGCTGATCTTCTCCGCCAGGCCAAGCTTGCCATCCTTGTCAAAATCCTGTAGCCGCTCAAGATCAGCAAGAAGGTATTTCACCTCTGCAAACCGCATGAGCTTCTCCATGTCCTTGTTGTTGAGGGTATTGTCAAGTGGAACGACAATCGCCCCGGCAAAGAGGATGCCCAGATAGGCAATGGCCCATTCGGGGCTGTTCTTCCCGCTGACGGCAATCTTGTCGCCTTCCTTCACACCCTTGGTAAGCAAATAGTTGGCAAGACCGGTCACGTAGGTGTGGACCTCCGTGTAGTTGAAGCTCTCCTTCTTCGGGACAAAGGCTGAAAAACACCTGTTCTCGGGGAATCTCTTTACAGAAATCTCAAACATCTCGACAACAGTCGGCCACTCTCCGGTAAACATCGTATTGCGATATTCATCCAGGAAATCCCAAGGCTTTGGAGCACTACCCTTCTTTGCCATATACTATACTCCTCTCAGCTATGCCTGCAAGCTAGCTTGTTTTCTCTTACTATAAGCACAAGTTTTTATTAAATCAAGATTATCGTGACACTATTTCGCTTTGCGTAATTGTGTAATTGCCCTTAGGTCTCTTTTTCCTGTAACAACTTGAGGCTCTCCACAAACAAGGAAAGCTGCGGGGTAAAAAACTTGTCCTTATGATAGACCAGGGAAAACAACCTGCTGAAAGTCACCCCCTCAAGCTCGATTACCCGCAGCAACCCCTCCTCTATGTCGCGATCGACCAGACGCCTGGAGAGGACCGTCAGCCCTTGGGCCATCCTCACCGCGCTGAGGATAGCATCGCTGGAATGGCAGACCCACTTCTCCCTGATCGTCACTCCCCGAGCCTGAAGATGCTGGACAAATACCTCGCGCGTCCCGCTTCCCTGCTCCCTCAGCACAAAGGGCAAGCCCTCGAGATCGCTGGTGCGCACCCGTCCTGCAAGGGGAAACTGTGGGGATGCAACAACTATCAGGGTATCGTGAAGGATCGGGGTCGAGACCAATGAGGGGTCGTGTACCCTCCCCTCGACCAGTGCCAGGTCCAGCCGGCTGGCGAGCAACATCTCCTCGATGGTCTGGGTATTGTCCACATAGAGTTCCACAAGGATGTGGGGGTTCTCCTTTTCAAAGAGGGAGACAACCTCAGCCATGATGGTGTTGCCGACCGTTATGGTTGCCCCTACCTTCAGCGTCACGCCCTGGGTATAGGAACCCAGGTTGGCATCAACCTCATCATAGAGCGAGAGGATCGTCTGGGCGTAGGAGAGCAGATAGGAGCCGTCAGGGGTCAAGAAGAGCCGTCGGGAGAGCCTTTCGAAGAGCCTGACACCATAGGCACTTTCCAGCCCTGCTATGACCTGGCTGACGGTGGGCTGGGCGCAGTCGAGCCTTTTTGCCGTTTCACTCATGGACAGCGTATTGGCTACCTCTGAAAAGATCCTCAGGTCCCGAATCGTCATGGCTACCCTCCTATAGTTTTTTACCTATATATAATATAGAAAACATATTATTTACTATATACATAAACTCTTGCATACTGCAACCGTTTTAAGGAGATAGAGCATGAAACTCGCAGAAGCAACCATCAAAAGCCTCAAGGCCGAAGGCTTTCTTCACAACAGGGGAACTGAGAATTTCTCAGCCAGGATCATACCGGTAGGGGGCAGCCTCAGTGCAGAGCAGACACTGGCAGTTGCAAGGGCAGCCCAGCTGTATGGCAACGGGAGGGTCTCCTTCACCAGCAGGATGACCGTAGAGCTCCCCCAGATCCCCTTTGAGAAGATCGATGCCTTCAAGCACTGCATACGGCAGGCAGGATTGACAACCGGAGGCACCGGTGCAAAGGTCCGCCCTATCGTAAGCTGCAAGGGGAGTACCTGCGTTTTCGGCCTCTACGACACCAACGCCCTCAACCTCGAGATCCACAACCGTTTCTACGAAGGCTACCGTTCGGTCACCCTCCCGCACAAGTTCAAGATTGCCGCAGGGGGGTGTCCGAATAACTGCATCAAGCCCGAGCTCAATGACATTGGTATTGTCGGGCAACGGGTTCCCTTGCTTGACGAGGGGCTTTGCAAAGAGTGCAAGCTCTGCAATGCCGAAAAGAGGTGTCCCATGCAGGCAATGGAGCATCAGAGTTCAGAAAAACCTTCGTTTGCCAGAGAGCTTTGCAACAACTGTGGCCGTTGTGTTGGCAACTGCCCGTTTGGGGCCATCAAAGGGGAGGAGACCCGCTTCAAGGTCTTCCTGGGTGGCAGATGGGGAAAGCAGATACGCATAGGCACTGCCTTGGAGAGGCTCTACACCAAGGGGGAGGTGTTGCCCCTTATAGAGAAATGCCTGTTGCTGTTCAAGGATGAGGCCGCCAAGGGTGAACGATTCGCAACCCTTGTCGAGAGGCTCGGCATGGTGGAGGTAGAGAAACGAATGGAGGGGGAGGACCTCCTGCTACGCAAGGAGGAGATACTCAGCCATGAGTAGAAGAGGAAAAACCCTTCTCATCATCACACTCCTTGTAGCCCTGCTGTTTTCAGGATGTGCACAAACGGAGGGGAGCGTTCTCGTCCCTGGTACGGAGGCTTTCCAGTTTACCGATAGTTTGGGTAGGATTGTGACCCTACAAAAGAGGCCAGAGCGGGTGGTCTGTCTCACCGCCTCCTATGCCGAGACATGGATGCTGGCTGGGGGAGAGGTGCTCGCCACCACAAGCGATGCTCTTGAGCGAACGGAACTTGCCCTCCCTGACAATGTGCAGGTAGTCGGGACCGTCAAGGATCCTAGCTACGAGACCATCATAGCCCTGGATGCAGATTTCGTCCTGCTCTCGGCCGATATTCCTAGTCACCTCTCCCTAGGCCCTGTCCTGGATGCCTGTGGGATTGCCCACGCATTCTTCCATGTGGAGCAGATTGAGGACTACCTTGCCATGCTTGACATATGCACTGAACTGACCGGCAAGGAGGAGCTCTACTACCAACATGGACTTAAGGTACAGGAATCGATCAATGCCATACTCGCAAGCCAGAGGCCGGCTGAGGATCGGCCCACCTACCTCCTTCTCCGCTCCTATGCAACCAACGTCAAGGCAAAGGGAGGGGACATGATGACGGCAAGGATGCTCGGCGATCTTTCCTTGACCAATATCTGCGACCTCTACCCCTCCTTGCTCGAGGATTTGGGGATGGAAACAATCCTGAACGAAAACCCCACCTACATCTTTGTAATCCCGATGGGCTCCGAGGAGAGCGCCCAGGCAACCATGGACAACCTGCTGCAGACCAATGCTGCCTTTGGGCAACTGGATGCTGTCAGGCAAGGTCGATACCACCTGCTACCCAAAAGCCTCTTCCATTACAAACCCAACGCCCGATGGGGGGAGAGCTATGCATACCTTGCAAACATTCTCAGCAACTAGGGGTCGGGGGGCTACCCTTATCCTGGTTCTGCTCATCCTCCTTGGTTTTTGCTTTTGCCTCAGCCTTTGTCTGGGCTCAACTCCCCTAGGGGCAAGGACCCTGCTGGCCATCATCACAGGAAAGGATACTTCCAGCCAAGCCTACAGGATAGTCCGCTATGTACGGCTTACCAGGACCCTGGCCTCACTTCTTTCAGGAATGGCACTCGCCCTTTCCGGTTCCCTCTTGCAAAAGTCGCTGCACAACCCATTGGCAGGGCCTTCCATCATCGGGGTCAATGCTGGATCTGGGCTTCTGACCCTACTCGCTGCTGCCTTTTTCCCTCGAATGCTAGCTTTGGGGGCATTCGCCTCATTTTTGGGAGCCCTAATGGCAACGCTGTTGGTCTACGCCCTGGCACGGAGGTCCGGGTCCACTAGGCTGACCATCATCCTGGCAGGGGTGGCGGTCTCCTCCCTTTTGGGCTCCTGTACCGATGCACTTCTGACCCTCAGACCGGAGACACAGCTTGGGCGCATCGATTTTCTCATTGGCTCGTTTGCCCATGTAACCTTTTCACAACTCCAGCTTGCCGCTCCCCTTATCCTGCTGGGCATCACCTGTTCCCTGTTCCTGGGAAAGCCCTTGGCCATCCTCTCCCTTGGCGATGAGGTGGCACGCTCACTAGGGCTGGATGTGCGACGGACCAGATTTCTCTCGCTCATGCTCTCAGCACTGCTTAGCGCAACTGTGGTCAGCATGTGTGGCCTTGTTGGGTTTGTGGGTCTGGTGGTACCCCATATGGTACGGTTTCTCATTGGTGAGGAGTCCCCCCTCTATCTTTTGTCGTGCACCCTGGGAGGGGCCATCATGACCGTGGGGTGTGACCTTGTGGCAAGGATGCTCTTTTCTCCCTATGAGTTGCCGACAGGGGTGGTCCTTTCCTTTTTGGGAAGTCCCTTCTTTCTCTTGCTTCTCTTTACCAGAAAACGGAGGACGGCCAATGCTTGAACTGAACGGCCTGGATGTTGGGTACAGGGGCCAGAGGGTGCTTCACAACGTCAACCTCACCTTCCGTCGTGGGGAGATCACCACCATCATCGGCAAGAATGGCTCGGGAAAGTCAACCCTGCTCAAGACTACCTGCAAGCTGTTGAAGCCTCTGGCCGGAAGGGTGAGCCTGGAAGGAGAGGACCAGAGAGAGTACGGGCAAAGACGGTGGGCACAAAAGCTATCCTACCTCAGCCAGAGCCGCAGCGAATCGCAGATTACGGTTCGGGCCCTGGTCATGCATGGCAGATACCCCCATCTGGGCTTCTCCCGCAGTGCTGGCCCCCAGGACTATCAGATCGTGGAGAAAGCCTTGAAACAACTCGGCATAGAGCAGCTTCAGGACAAAAGCCTTAGCCAGATAAGCGGAGGGGAGAGGCAGAAGGCATACCTTGCCATGGCCCTAGCCCAGGACACTCCCTACATCGCCCTGGATGAACCGGCAACCTCGCTTGACCTGTCGGTGCAGAGGGAGATGCTCAAGCTGCTGCTTCAGCTAAAACAGGAGGGCAAGGCGGTCATTGCCGTCATGCATGACCTAAGTGGGGCCTTGGAAATATCAGACCAAGTCTGCTTGCTTGACCGTGGCAAGGTCGCTTCCTACGGGCCAACAAGGCAGATCGTCTCATCGGGGGTGATCGAAGAGGTATTCTCGGTAAGCTGTATGGAAATCCAGAGAGAGGGGAACCCCCTCTACCTATTCTCCTAGCTCAAAGCAGGTAGATTTCCTTATCGATGAAAAGGTTCACCAAATCAGCATCGAACTGGGTACCACTGAACAACTTCAGTTCCTCGACTGCAATCTCGGCAGGAAGGGCCGACCGGTAGGAACGGCAGGTGGTCATCGCATCGAAGGCATCGGCAAGGGAGACGATACGCACATCCAAGGGGATCTCATCGCCCTTCAGGCCGTCAGGATACCCCTTGCCGTCGATCCGTTCATGGTGGCTTCGGATTATGGCCCGGTAGGGTTGGAACAGGTCAATATGATTGATGATCCTCTCTCCGGCAATGGGGTGCTCGCGTATGAGGTCGAACTCCTCTTTTGTCAACGATGTGGTCTTGTTCAGGACCTCTTCGGGGATCCCTATCTTCCCTATGTCATGGAGAAGGGCCCCCCCTACGAGGGTGTCGATACGGTCCTGGGAAAAATGGAGCTCCCTGGCCATGGCAAGGGAGATGGCACGGACACGGCCGCAGTGCCCCTTGGTATAGGGGTCCTTCTGCTCAATGGTCTCGGTAAAGGCTTCAAGGGTGGCAAGGGTTGTACTCTTCAGAGCCATCAGGGCATCCTGAAGTTGGGTCTCCAGTTCCTTCTGATGCGCTATGTAGTGGACCTTCTCGGCCACCTCTTCCTGTTTCAGTGCTGTCTCTTCCAGGACACGAGCCACGCATTCCAGCAGGACCTCCCGACGGACAGGCTTGGCAAGATAGTCGCTCGCCCCCAGGCGGATTGCCTGCATCCCTGTATCGAGATCGTTGAAGGCGGTAAGCATTATGACTGGAATACGCGGGTAACCGCGTCTGAGCAGCTCAAGAAGCTCCAGACCTGAGAGCCCAGGCATCTTGATATCCAGGAGGACAAGGTCGACGGAGGCTGAACCTGCCTTGAGGGCCGACAACAGTTCGGTACCATCCTTGCAGGAGGTAACCTGGTAATTTTCCTTTCTCAGCATGATCTGCAGGATCTTTCTGATTGCCGGATCATCATCGGTAGCCACAATATGTTTGATCATCTGAAGAATCTCCAATCAAGTAAAGCCTAGAAGAAAAACGGAGTATGTTTCCTATACTCTTCATACCCGGAAAACATGCGGGGAAAGAAATACAGATCCTCAACAGTTATGAGGACAAGGTTGCACAAGGTAAGCCCAAAACAAAGCATAGTAATATGATAGTTCCAGTAGTATATAGCCACCAAAACATTGATAACAGTATACCAGATGAACCCCGGATGTCTAGACTTGCCGTAGGTACCCTTTTGGTAGACCTCTCCAGGCCTGCCACCGAAGAGGGCAAGTTCAATGAGCACCGAGTATACCAGAAGAGAGGCAAAAACCAGGATAAGGGGAAAGAGTATCCATGCCGCATAGCCAGGATGGGGGGAGTCGTAGGCCACAAACAGGAGAGGATAGGGAAACGCCGTGACAAAAAAACCCACGTACAGGATTTTCTGCAGCAGAGGCTTGGTATACAAAACGGCAACATCGTACAACAACGCAAGCAAATATCCAGTTGCTCCGAGAAGAAATAGTTTGATTAATTCCATAAATTACCTCTATAATAGTACAAATAAGTCTTAATGGAAAGAAAAAAAAGGGTTTTTCATGATCATTGACATCTCAACCATCATTCCTGCAATGGCCTTTGTTCTCTATGTATTTTTCACCATTTTCGGATTTCTGCAGTACAAGAAAGAAGGTTTCTATTGGTCTTTCCAACTCTATATGATTTTTGTAACCATCTGGAGTTTCGGCTCGATGATGATGCATCTCAACAGTGGCTACATGACCCCGCTCTTCTGGAACAAGATCATGCTCATTGGACTGCTGGCTGTCCCCTTTGCCCTGAGCAACTTCATAGTGGATATCCTGGAGCTCAACAGGCGCTACATCAGGATCTTCATAGGTGTCAGCTACCTGTTGCTTATCCCCTTGATGTACCTCAACTTCACAGGCAGCATTGTCAATGATGCAGGCTTTACCGCCGACGGGACGTTCTACTACTATCTTGCCCCCGGCTCGATCTCCGCCTACTCCCTAAGCTACTCCTACCTTATCCTCACCTTCATAATCCTGCTCTTCGGCGCAAAATACAAACCCCTCCATAAGATCCACAAGAATGTGCTGCCACCCCTGATAGGTGTCGCTGTCATGCTTGTAGGTATTTTCATGAATATCTTTCCGAAATTCGGCAAGTATCCCATCGACATATTTGCAGCCACCATCAACGCGCTGCTGCTCTTCTACACCATCTACAAGTACAGGCTCATCAGCTATTCCCGGATCGGCATCAACATCATCTACTCAACCATCCTTGCGATCATAGCCTCAGTCTCCTACTATGCGATCATAACCCTCATTCGCTTGATCAAGCCTGAGTTTGTGCCTGGGAACATCATCCAGCTCACCATCATCCTCGGAATCGTGACCGTCCTGGTGATACACCCCCTGAGAAACTTGCTCGCCTATGTGGTCGACAGTGTCATCATTCCCAAAAGGCATCCCTACCAGACCACCATCAAGAATCTCAGCCATAAGCTGACAACCATCGTCAACCTCAAGGAACTTGGGGACGAGGTGGTCAAGAACCTGAGTTCCGGCCTAAAGACAGAGTGGGTCATCTTCGTGGTAAAGCGCCTCGACAATGGGGACAAGTTCAAGATGATCGCAAACAGCAAGTGCCCTACCAGCCTAGAGGTCGGTGACGAAGTCGTCTTTGACTTCCCCCCGTACCTGGAGGAGAGGCTCCACAAGCTCAGAGGCGAAAACACCTCATCCATCCTCAATGTCACACCCGAAGAGCAGCGCATGAAGGTCAGCGAACAGATCCCGCCCTTCGATGTCCTTATCCCACTGGTGTTCAGGAAACAGATTGCAGGCTACATCCTCATCGGCTATGACTACACCAAGAGCCTGATCACCTCCATCGAACTGGAAGCCCTGGAAATCCTTGCGGCCCAAAGTTCCCTCTCCCTGGAGAACGCACTCTCCTTCGAACAGCTCAGGCTCCAGGGTGATGAACTGACCATGAGCAAGAACAAGCTGGAAGCCATCTTCAACGGCATCGCCTCTCCGGTCTGCCTCATCGACATCGACTACACCATCCAGGAAGCCAACACGGCCGCGGTCACCTTCTATGGGAACAACAAGAAGGACCTGATCGGAAACAAGTGCTACCGCGCCTTCTTCCAGCGTACCAGGCCCTGCACCTTCTGTCAGGCACTAGACTGCCTGCACAATGGGGCTGTGCAGGAGACTGAGAGCGAGATCAACGAAAAGATCTACTCCTTCCAATTCCATAATGTCAAGGTTCCTGAAAACTCGAAGAACGTCTTTATCGAGATCATCAACGACATAACCGAACAGAAGAACCTGCAGGAAGAGCTGGTAAGGACAGAGAAAATGGCGGGAATAGGAACCTTGGCGGCAGGGATTGCCCACGAGCTGAACAACCCCTTGGCCGGGATTCTCGGTACAGCAGAGATCATGCTCTCTGAAGTCGACAAGGACAATATCCACCACGAATATCTTGAGGATATCCTCTCCTACTCCAAGACGGCAGCCGATGTCATCAAGGAACTGTCCATCTACTCCCGCAAGGATGAGGAAAAGACGGAAGAGGCCCCACCTGTGGAGATTGTACGGGTCCTGGAATTCTCCCTTAGGCTCGCCCTCCGGGGCATAGACTCGGAAAATATCATCGTCAAACGAAACTATCATGCCCTTCCCTACCTGCAGGAAAATGAGGGAAAGCTGCAACAGCTCTTCCTGAATCTCATTGTAAACGCCATCCAGGCGATGGATGGGAACGGGACCCTTACCCTCTCCTGCATGGAGCAGGATGGATTTGTCATCATAAAGGTTGCCGATACAGGTTGCGGCATTGCTGAAGAAAACCTCAACCAGATATTTACGCCTTTCTTCACTACCAAGGCTCCGGGTTCGGGTACAGGCCTTGGTCTCTCGAACTGTTACAATATCGTGGATAAGATGGGAGGAAGGATCAGAGTGAAAAGCGAGTTACAGGTAGGCTCGGAGTTTACCACAATATTTCCGTTGAATGATGAGGAAAGGAATGCAATCAGATTCACTCTGGTTGAGGACCAGGCAGGGATGAACGACGTGTTCTTCATCCAACGAAAGGTCCTGGTTGGGGAAAAGGGATATCTTGAGGAGTCCATCCATAGGTCGGTAGATGAGAAGGCAATACATATCTTGGCCTTCAAGGGCCTGCAGCCTGTGGGGACTGTCTCCCTGATGACTTCGGACAACTTCTGGCCGTTGCCCATCTCCCGGTATTTTGATATCGAGCCGATCATCAAGTCACGGAACTGTTCGGAGATCATCCGCCTCGCCGTACTGCCGGAAATGCGGAACACCACCGCCTCCATCGGCCTGATCATCCTGGTATTCCTCCTTGCCCGGAGCAAGGGGATCGAGAACCTGGTGATCGACGTATTCGCCGATGACCTGAAGACCATCAAGCTCTACAAGAAGTTTGGCTTCCAGGAGGTCGGAACCTACTACTCACCCTCGGCTGTTACCGTCCTCACCCTGCAGAGCAAGAGCACATTGGAAAAGGACCAGAGCCAGCTCAGACATTTTGTCCGCCCGTTGTTCTCCCGTCTCAGGCCCATGTTCGATTTTGGGGAGAGCACCCAGGGAATTCATGATGAGATGGACAGGATCCTCAGCGCCGATACCGGCAAAGGACAGGAACTGAGCCAGGAGGCATAGAATCCCAAAGGAAGGAGAAACACAGCCTGGCCGATATCTCGTTGACCAAACCACCGTATGCTATTACAGTTGTCGCGAGGTGTTTACAACTATGCAGTTTACTTGTTTCGATGAAGTCATCAGATATATGGAAAGCTTCACCAATCTGGAAAAGCAAACCAACCACTACACTACCAGAACATACCGCCTGGATCGTATGCATGCAATCCTTGCCTACATAGGCAATCCCGAACTGACATTCAGGAAAATCCATCTTGCTGGGTCCAAGGGCAAGGGATCGACAGCCTCCTACCTTGCCAGCGGACTGACCGCCCTGGGGTACAAGACAGCCCTCTATGTATCACCGCACCTGGTGGACTACCGTGAGCGCTTTACCCTCAGTGGGACCTTCTTCCCTGATTCTCTGCTTGTTGAAGCTGGCAACGAACTGGGTAGGCGTCTGGAAGGATTCACCTTCAGCGACCAGTGGGGAGAGACTACACCCACCACCTTTGAACTCTACACTGCCTATGCCTACCTCCTCTTCTTCATGGCAGGATGCCAATGGGCTGTCATCGAGACAGGCCTTGGAGGGAGGCTCGATGCTACCAACACCATCAAACCGGAAGCGACGGTCCTCTGTCCCATAGAACTTGAGCACACCAAGATCCTGGGTGACACCCTTGAGAAGATCGCCTATGAGAAAAGCAAGATCATCAAGAAGGGGATTCCCTGCTTTATCGGCTACCAGGACAGGGAGGTCATGGAGGTATTCCTGCAGGAAGCAAAAGAGCAGGATAGCCCTGTAACACTACTTTCCGAGCAGCTTCTGAGCTATAGCTACAAGATCACCCAGACTGGGGAAATCGTAGAGTACTGGTGGAAAGACCACAACCATGAGAAACTCTCGCTTTCCATGTTGGGGAAGGTGCAGGCACAGAACTGTGCCCTGGCCTTGATGACACTCAGGGGCCTGGGCCTCTTTGGCGAACAGACCTTGGCCAGCCTACAGAAGAACACCCTTCCCGGCAGATTCCAGAAGATTGCACAGGAGCCGGACATCTACCTGGACGGAGCCCACACCTTCCACTCCTTGCAAGCCTTGCTGGAATCGTTCTCCTCCCTCTACCCCTCACAGCAGAACACCATCATCTATGGAGCCTTGGAGGACAAGGACCACAGCCATATGGGAATGCTGGTGCTCAAGCACTTCAGAACCATCATCATCTCGACACCTGGAACCTACAAGAAGAGCGACATACACCTCATCGAGCAGCAGATGCGTGCACTGACCCAGACGATGGAGGGAGAGTATGACATCCGCCTGATAGAGGATAATGAGGAAGCCCTTGCACAAGCGATGCAGATCACAGCCAAGGATGGTGCAATTCTTGTCTGTGGCTCTTTCTACCTTGCTGGAGGGGTGAAAACAGCCTACGATAGGATACGGAGCGAAAATGTCATTAAACTGGCGTGAAATAGAACTCATTACAAGCGAGCTCCCCTTTGTGGGCAGTAGCCTGCAGTCGGTCGTTCAGCATGATTTCCATTCACTGAGCTGGTTCTTCTACCATCCCAGCCTCGGTAGGTGGACTCTCTATACCGAGTTGGGCACCCCCTACAGCAGACTCCATATGGAGACGCACCCCGTTGCGGTTCAGCAGATGGGAAAGACAGCAAAACTCCAGCGCTTCATCCAATTCTGCAGGGCCAACCTCGAAGGTTCCCAGGTTGTTTCGGTGGAGCAGGTTCCCTTCGACCGCCTTCTCACCCTCCATCTGGACAACCATGGGCGGAAGCTGCATCTCTACTTCCGCTTCTACAGTGGCCCTGGAGCGAACATCATCATAACGGATGAACAGGACATCATCCTCGACCTACTCTACCGCCGCCCCAAGAGGGATGAAAAAAGTGGCGCCCTCCTCATGCCTCCAGAAGCCAAGGAAGATGACGGGGGAAAGTTCATCGTCCGTGAACGGAAGGAGAGCTCCTTCAACCGCCAGATAGAGGAGGAGTACGGGCAGGCAAGCAATACCCAGACACTTGAAGAGCTTGTACTGAAAATCAGCCGAAAAAGGGATAGGGAACTGCAGAGCCTGGAAGCTACAGCAAACTCCCACAAGAGGATGATGCTGGAAAGTGGCAAGTTTTCTCATTTCAAGAAAATGGGAGACCTGCTCAGTGCAAATGCACACCTGCTCAAGCAGAAGGGAACCTCCCTGGAGGTGGATGATTGGGAGAGCGGGGAGAAGCTCCTGATCCCTCTCGACCCCAAACTGCAGCCAACACAGCAGATAGCCCACTACTATGAACGCTACCAGAAGGCAAAAGGTTCCTTTGAGAATGCCAGGACCGAGTACGACAAAGCCATGCTGGAGCTGGAAGGGACTAGACAGAAATACGAACGGCTGCTCACCCCCTCTGCGAATGACAAAAACGACATACGAGCCCTCAAGCGCGAGCTAGGCACAGAGACTGTAGACAAGGTCACAAAGGTGAACTCCCCGGGGCTGACCATACAGAGCGGACAGTACACCCTGCTTGTCGGGCGCAATGCCAAGGAGAACGATGAACTGCTCCGCCATTGGGCAAAAGGCAACGATTACTGGATGCATACCCGTGACTGCCCTGGAGGGTATGTATTCATCAAGTTCCTGAAAAACAAGAGTGTACCACTGGAGGTACTCCTCGATGCAGCGAATCTTGCCCTTGTGTTCAGCAAGGCAAAACACCAAGGAAAGGCTGACCTCTACTATACCCAGGTAAAGCACCTGCGCAAACCCAAGGGAGGCAAGATGGGCCTCGTCCTCCCAACCCAGGAAAAGAATCTCTCGGTAGTACTGGACGATAGCCGCCTTGCAAGGCTACTTTTGGAGGATGACGATGCATAAGAGCGAACACCATACGATACTCTACCCTAGCGATCCCCAAGAACTTGCTGCCTGTTGCAACCCTGAGGATGCGACGGATGCAAAAAAACTCACCACCCTGCCGGCCGCCATCCTTACCGGCCATGCAAGCTATGAGGTGGTGCTGCCTTTGTTGCACAACAGCTTCAGCCAGGCATCGACCTTGAAGCCCAAGCTGGTGGTCATCCTGGGATCCCTCCATCAGGAGCCCTTGGAGGTGGACAAGCCCCACTTTCTCTTTACCCAACCTGGGGAAGGCATCACGCTACCCAATACCACCATCCGGTTCGCAACCGAGATACGGGATGCACTGCTCGCCCTCTTCCCCGATGACCTGGCCTCAGAGCAGAGCTACTTCATAGAAGAGCCTGGAGTGGAGCTTACCCTCCCTGTGGTAGGTGCCTATTTTGCAGGGGTACCGGCCCTCTCCCTGCTCACCAATACCAGTGACCCCAAAGAGTGCAGGACCTATGGTACAATCCTTGCCAGGATAGTATCCATGGCTCCCGAGACGCTGTTCGTCGTCTCTGCAAACTGCTGTGCAAACCTTCCCTCCCCGCTTGCAACCTCCCATAGCCGGAAATTGGTATCCCTCCTGGAAAGTGGTGCCCCCCTCCTTGACGAACTGAGGTCCAGGAGCATCTCCAGTTGTGGCATCGCCGCCTTCGAGGCCTTGCGCCGCCAGAGTTGGGGAGTTGGCAGATGGGAGTTCACCAAGTTTGCAACAGGGTCTACCCAATTTGCTTCCCTCCCGATCGAGCACAACCCAAAAGAACGTATTGTCTGGCATGCCAGTGCAAAAAGGATAGAGGCCTAGGATGATTGTTTCCCCTGAAGTTTTTACAGCAGAGATCGAGCAAAAAGAGTATTCCTGCATAGCCATTGGGCCCAAGGGTATGGACCTTCCCTCCTACCTTATGCATGGTGGCAAGCAGTGTGGATACCTCATCCGCGATGGGGAGGCCCCAATGCCGTGGTATTGGCAGGGCTTTTCCATTGTGGAGGAGAGGCGTTGCTTCTACTTCGAAAAACTGAACCTCTTTCCCATCACAGAGATTGCGACCACAAGAAGAGGCAAGGCCCTCTCCCTCGTCCGGGATCTTTCCCAGGCGTTGAGCACCCTCCCCTCAAGGTTTCTTGACCTCAGCAGCAATACCCTCCCCATCTGGAGGATCTGGGCAATTGAGGAAGGAGGCTTTCTCATCCTTCCCCAGGATCTGGCCGACCTCTTTTCCTCTTGTGCTGAGGAGGAGGAGCGCTACCTGATGAGTTCTGCATGGGTACACCATGGCATCCACACCCCATTCGCCCTCTGCGACCAGATGGTGCAGCTGCTCTACTTTGCCTATGCAGGGTTTCCCCCGTTCGCCCAGAAGGCTACCAGGGAGGATGGCTTCCGTGCCCTACCCCTCAGCCTCCTTGCCACATCCGTGTCAGAAAAAACCGTAACCTTCATCGACGGCAGCCTTCGCATGAGCCTGGCCAAACAGCGGGAGGCGAGTGGCAATGCCGAGAGCCAGAAAGCCCTCTCCTGGTTTTTCTCTGCAACGGCATCCTTGCACTGGGATGCGGAGAACCGCCTCCAGGCTCCATCCTACAAGGACATGCGTGACAACCCCACCACCTCACCGTTTCTGCAAAGCCAGGAAAAACGGGCAAACAGGGTTGTTTTCTGGAGAAAAAAGGGGTGGATTGTCATCACTGTCCTGTTGTCCTCCATCCTGGTCATATCCTTCACCACCGGCAGGATCAAGGATGCACTTGCTCCACCCTATACCGCAGGGCTGAACCAGCAACAGGTCATAGAGGAGTACTTTGTCGGGCAGAATGAGCTTGACTTGCAAAAGATGGAGGCTTCCCTAGGCAAGAAGGTGAAGAACCCAGCTGCAATGGAGGTCACCAACCTGTTTGTTTCCCGCCAGACCCGCCAGGCCTATGAGGGGATAACGACCCAGGTCGATCCGAACAAGTGGATAGCCAATGGAAAGCCAGCACTTTTGGAAGGGACCTTCCTCTACGGGGTGACCGATGTCTCGGTCAAGGCATTGGACAGCACAAGCTATGAGGTAAGCAGTACCCTCTATTCCCCCTACCCCTATTTCGAGGACCAGGAAGGGACCATGGTGGAGGCTGGAGAAGTGGTGATATTCCGCTACAACCAGGTGCAGGTATTCACCGTGGAACTCGCCAAACGGGGGTGGTTTGAGATTACCTCCATAACCAACAGGAGTGTCAGCAAGTTGGACCTGCTGAGAGTCCCTACCTACCAGAAGGGGACGATGCTCCCTGGTACCAATTGATTAGGGAGAGGATGGGCTGTTTGTTCGTTGGATCCATCCAGATGACATCTGCAAAGCTCTTGAAAAAGGTCATCTGCCTCTTGGCATAGGCGCGGCTATTGCGTTCGATCTGCTCGGCGATCATGGAACGGGAAGCCTCGCCGGAGATCCTCGCCTGGAAGAACTCCTTGTAGCCGATGCCCTGCAGGGCTGGCCAGCTTGCGTTGGCCCCCATCTCGATCAGGTGGCGAATCTCTTCGACCAGACCTTCATCGAACATCTGGGCAACCCGTTGCCGTATACGCTCTTTCAGCTCATCACCGTCACGATTCAGGCCAAGGATCAGGGGCTTCATGCCCAATCGGGGTTTTGAGGGTACAGCATAGCTGCTCAACGGCCTGCCTGACCCTTCATATATCTCCAGGGCGCGTGAGATCCTGTACATGTCGGAGGGGTGTATCCGTTTGGCAGAGATGGGATCGACCTGTGCAAGCCGGCTATGGGCCCACGCATCACCCTTCTCTGCAATTTCCTTGGCAACGGAAAGCCGTACACCCTCATCACTGGGGGGGGCTTCGCTCAGGGCAAAGAGAAAATGCTTGAAATAGAAGGCAGTACCTCCGCTGAGCACCGGTACCTTCCCCTCCTCATGGATCTCTTTGCAAGCCTGGTCTGCATGCGCAACAAAATCCCCTACACTGAACTGTTGCCAGGGGTCGAATATGTCTACCAGATAATGGGGGATTGCTTTGAGAGTCTCAGAAGAGGCTTTGGCCGACCCAATGTCCAGGTGTCGATACACCTGGATTGAGTCGGCATTAACCACAGAAAACTTCTTGGGATCCAGATCCAGAAGAAGCTCGGTCTTTCCGACCCCTGTAGGGCCGAAAAGGAAAACTACTGACTCGAAGGGTTTAGCGCAGATCTGGGGCGTCGAAGTGGATTTCACCGTTAAGGGCTCTGGTGAGGACTTCGCTAACAATTTTTCCATTGTTCTCCTCAATTTCCTGACCGCCACAACCGGGATTACTCAATATGATGGCCTCTTTGATGGCCACACAGGTAATCTCATAGATATTATCCTCAAAATCAATAAGGGTGTTCAATGGAATGCTCACCGTCGATACTCCTTGTGCACAAATAATGCAACTCTTTAACTATAGTAAATTACCCCAAGAATGTACAGCACTCAAAAAGCGTGCCGGTAGCCAAACCGGAGAAACTGGGAAATTCCTTTTTCGAGCACCCCTGAAGAGGGTGTCCCTCCCAGCCACTGCCATGCCTTCGGCAAATACCCACCCTCCACAAACAGGATGTCCATCACCTCTGGGGCCTCAAGGGAGATCTGGGCGACAAAGCCACCTTGGAGAATCAACGCCTTTTCATACTCCCAACCCATGCGCAGGGAAGGCCCTACAGCAAAGGCTATGGTAGAGCCAAGCCTAAGCTTGTACAGGATGTTCAGAGAAAGGACCGGGTAGCGGTAAAAATCATCACCTCTATCCAGGGCGTCCAGGGTGGGCAGCGATAGGGAGAGGTTCTGGTCGATGGAACGGGTAAGGTAGCCCACCTCCACCGAGGTGGACCCCAATCCCTGGCTGATGCCGAGATAGGGGGCTGCAGAGAGGGAGAACACTAGAAGAGAGAGCAAAATGGCAGAAAGGATGGCTCTTTTCATGGGAAACGTATCCTTATTTCTGAATCTTCTTGACTTCGGCCAGGATGCGGGCGGCTACCTGCTGTGGCTGGAGATCTGAGGTGTCGATGACCAGGTCGGCTATGGAGGTGTCACTGTTGTCGATCCCATACAGGCGACTGTAGCGGGCGCTGTCTTTCCTGTCCCTTTGGGATGTCTGCATAAGGCGCTCCTCAAAGAGGCCCCCTTCACGCTTGAGCACCCTTCTGGCACGCTCTTCAGTCGTTGCGGTAAGGTACACCTTCAGGTCAGCCTCCTTGAGCATCCAGATGGCCAGGCGGCTGCCCAGAACACAATCATCCACGCTCAGGGCCATCTCCACCTGTCGGCGATCAACCTCAAGGTCGTGCTCATCGGACTTCTCAGCCATGTTGCAGAAGGTCCAAAACTCTATGCCCTGCTCTTCGGCCAGGTTCCTGAAGGTAAAGTTGATCATCGGAAAGCCTAGGGCCTCGGAAACCAACCGACTGACAGTGGTGTTTCCACACCCGCTTTTTCCACTGATAGCTATGCGCACAAAAAACCCCTACTCAATGTTGCGAATTTGTTCGCGAATGTTTTCCAGGCTATCCTTCATGCGGACAACCTCCAGATTCATCTCGACCATCTGGCTCTTGCTGCCTATGGTGTTGATCTCCCGGTTCATCTCCTGACAGAGGAAATCCAACCGTTTGCCCACAGGCTCGTCTGCATGGAGAAGATTGAAAAATTCCTTGATGTGCACCTCAAGCCTCTTGAGCTCCTCGTTGACCGAATACTTGATGAGCATGACGGCAACCTCGGAGAGGATCCTGTTCTCGTCATAGTTCTGGTCTGAGAGCATCTCATCAAACCTTGCCCTCAGGTTGCTCTTCACCAGAGCTTCCAGTTCATCTGCATGGGAGGCAATGACGGCATGTCCGTTTGCAATGAGCTTGCCCATCTGGGCCAGGTCGGCCTTTGTATGCGCCCCTTCACGTAGCTTGCTCTGTTCAAACTGCTGCAATGCCTTGGCTAGTGTTGAAAAAAGAGAGGCCCGGTAGATTTCGCTATCGCCCTGGCGGAAGCTGGTAAGCACCCCTTCGCTACCCAGGAAATCGGAAAGCTCAGGTTTGAGGGCCTTCCCGCTGATGGCCGCGATCTGGGAGAAGGCCTCGCTATACCGTTGCACAGCCAGCTTGTCCACCACGATCTCCATATCGGAGACAAAGGACTTTACCCTCACGTTCACTTCCACATGCCCACGGGTTGCAAACTGCTTTATCGCTTCATCGATCTCCATCTCGAAGGAGGAGAGAAAAAACGGAATATTGTGGTTGATATCAAGGTATCTGCTGTTGTAGGACTTAAGCTCAACGGAGAGTTGGAACTGTTCGTTCATCTCTTCAAACGAACCGTAACCGGTCATGCTTTTCATCAAAGGCTCCTTCTTTTCTGGGCAATCAAGGCCGAAAGGGGGCGGTTGTTGCCAGCACCCATCGTAATACACAAATCATGGGGTTGCAACCAGGATGCTCCAAGGGCGACGGCCTCTTCATCGTCCTTTGCATAGGCAACGGCGTGGCAACTGCATCGGGTCGTCCTCATGATCCTTGTCCCCAGGGCTTCAGCGAGCTTTTTGCCAGAGTCATCCTCTTGTGAGCCATCGTGGCGCGCAGAGGCAAAGCATGCCTGCACGATCACCCGGTCAGCCTTGCCCAGGGCAAGGACAAAGTCGTTGAGCAAGGTGAGGGTCCTGCTTGCCGTATGGGGGGCAAAGATAACAAGGATGCGCCTTGACGGGTAGCGACTCTGCAACTCCCCAAGGGTAGTCACTATCTCGGTAGGGTGATGGGCATAGTCATCAAAATAGAGTACATCTTGCTCTTGTGCCATCAGCTCACACCGACCCACAGTGCCGGGAAACTGGGCAAGCTTTGCACTGAGCATCTTGGCCAGGGTCGGAATGACCTCTGCAGTTATCAATGTCCCGCTTTCCAGGTAGAGCTTGGGGTTCTCCCTGTCCAGGATCATGGAGAGGGCGAGGATGACGGAGCCCACCTGGTTGCCAACGAGGGCCCGTTCATTCACCGTCGTCGTGAAGCTTCCCCCCTCGAGACAGGAGAGGGTGTACCCGCCGCCATAGCTGTTCTGCATGATGCGAAAAGGCCCACTGTCCTGAAAGCCGTAGGTCAGCAAGGTAAGGTCCTTTCGGTGATGCCTGCAATAGGCTGCCAGTCTCCGGGATCCTGGGTCGTCACTGCAACAGATAAGGAATCCACCCTTGGCCAGATTGTCCACGAACTTCTCGAAACTCTGCTGTACAGCGGCCTCTGAAGGGAAGAAATCTGGGTGGTCAAGCTCGATGTTGGTTACCAGGGCACCCCTCAGGTGGTAGGAGAGGAAGTGGTCCTGGTATTCACACGCCTCGAACAAGGCTATCTTGGTACCCTGGCAGGGTACCGTGGATGCATGTTGCAGTTGGGAGCCAAAGATGCTGTAAAAGGGAAAGGTGGTGAGGGTCCCGGTCGAAAGCAGGAAGGATGTGGTGGCTACAGTCGATGTCTTGCCATGCGTCCCGGCCACGGCATAGCTGTCACTTTCACTGGAAAGGAAGGCAAGAAACTGGGGGTAGGAGTAGATCTCCAGACCCAAGGCCGAAGCCTGTATGAGAATCGGAAGGGAGAGGGGATAGGCTGTGCTGTGGACTACCAGGGCCAGGCCATCATCAAGCAGGGAGGGAGAAAACCCCTCCTCGACAGGAATGCCATGGTGGCAGAGCAATGCATCTGTCAGAAAGTGTTCAGGGACATCACATCCGGAGACCGAGGCTCCAAAGGTTTTGAGCAGGGCGGCAAGGGATGCCATCCCAGTCCCCTTGATACCTACCAAGAATACCCTCTTTCCTGAAAATTCCACAACAATACCTCTGTCTGATGATGAAAAAAAAGACTGCCTACAAAGACAGTCTCACCTGCAAACAACGAGCAATTATTTGGCTGCTTCAGCCTTGAGCCGGGCATTACAAGCTTTGCAAATCTTTACTTTCCCACCATCTACAGTGGCTTCGTAAAGAATCTTTACTGCAGTGCGCTTGCAGACTGGGCAATCGCCTCGTCCTTGGTTGGCTTCTGCTCTGATTCCACTACCTCTATGTGCTTTGGACATATACTCTACTCCTTACGGTTACAACAATCTACCGTTTGACTATATAGTGCACTCTTTGGAGTGTCAAGTATTGTCTTATCCCGTTTTTCCTTGTCCACCTCAAAGGGTGAAGCTAAGTGCCACCATCACCTCTACGGAGCTATCATCATCAGCGGTACCGAGATACCACTGGGTGGGAATCGAGGAGGCGAGGTCTACAGTAAAGGCGTCAAAGCGGAACGCAAGGCCCAAGGTGTGTATCCCGTTGGAGAAGTTGAACTTGAGATAGTCACCTGGCTGTTCCTTCGTTTCGCGATAGCCACTCTTTATGCTAACCGACCAGGTGGGCAGCAGCTGCAGCTTCAGGTCAAAACCCAACCGGATCTCCCTATCGTCGACAGAACCGATATTCACCAGATCCATCGCTGCCTGCAGTTTCAGAAGATGGAGGAAGTTGTTCCTGTCATAGGTGGGGGTACTGAAGGAGAAGCCCCAATCCAAGGTATTGTAGATCCTGTCAGCACTGATGGCCAGGGGGTCACTGCCATTGGCAAAGGCAAAAGAGTCACTGGTGATGCCCATCTTGAACCAATCATAGTCGAGCAAAAGGCCTATCCCTACAGTGATGGACGCTTTGCTCTCCACCGTTTCATACTTGCTGAGGGAGGTCATGACAAAGTAGTCAGCAACGACATGGGAAGAGCGAATCTCCACAGGGTTCCTCTCTGATACTGCCAGGGCCCTGACGTTCAGTCCAAACGAAAAAGGAGCACGGCCAGTAGCCCAGTCCAGCTGGAAGAGCGTGTGGGTAAGGCCCCTATAGGAGGTAGACCCGCTGCCTTCAGATCGATCATTGAGCGAAACCTGGTTCTGGATGGTAAGGGCGACATTGCTTCCCCTAAAGGAGACACTCAGGTTGGAGAATGGGTTCTCCAGGAGAGGGTTCGCAAGAGCGCTGCTGAAGTTGGAGGGCTTGACCTGGTCGCTGTAACTGCCGGAAAGGGTAAAAAAGCTCCCATCCTCCTCCTTGATGAACAAGAGGGCTGGGTTTGCATACAAGGCTGAAGAGACAGAGAGGGCGGCCCCTACACTACCCATCCCCAGCGCCCCGATCTCGGTCTGAAGCAGCGGGAAGGAGAAAAGCGGCGATACAAAAAGAGTGACCAACAAGAAAATACCGGATAATCGTTTCATGCGCATGCCTTGAGGGTATACTTTGCCCTCACAAAAGTCCAGAAACAGGAAAAGATATCCTATCCCATGACCAAGTTATACCATAGCTGAGGAGCTGACACAAACACCATACCAAAAAATGCAGGGCAACTCCACTACCAGTTGCAGAGCCAAAGCATCCCTGCTACGATGGGAGCATGAATACGCTGTTGGGCCTGTTGAACTCTGTTGGCATTGAGGATCCCACGCTCTGCCCCTCCCTCACCGTCTCATCCATCTGCTACAACTCCAAGCAATGCACCGAAAAGAGCGTTTTCTTCGCCTTTTCGGGCCTCCACACAGATGGCGACCTCTATATAGAGGAGGCGATACAAAACGGTGCCATCTGCATCGTGAGCCGTCACCCCGTACAGGCAAAGCAGGAGTCCGTATTCTATTACACCACCGAGGCTCCCCGTCCTCTCTTTTCCCGAATGTGTGCAGCCTTTCATGATTGGCCAGCCAAAAGCCTGGTTGTCATCGGGGTGACGGGAACCGATGGGAAGAGCACGACAAGCGACTACCTCTACCAGATGCTCCGTTCCCAGGGGTGCAAGGTGGGTATCCTGGGGACCGTCAGCATGGATGACGGGTCAGGAAAACAGGCCTCGCCCTATAGGCAGAGCACACCCGAGGCCGACCAGATGCACCGTTTCTTGCGCCGTTGTGTGGAGAACTCCCTCACCCATGTGGTGCTCGAGTGCACCAGCCACGCCCTGAGCAGGGAGTATGACCGGCTCGCAACCATTGAGTTCTCCATGGCCCTGGTACCAACGGTAAGCAGCGAACACCTTGAATTCCACAAGACGATCCAAGCCTATGTGGATGCAAAATGCAACCTTGTTCGGGCGCTCAGAAAAGGTGGGACCTTCCTTACCACACAACAGAACCCCTACCGAACAGCATTCATCAGAGCCCTGCCCCCCTCTTGCTCCTCCTACCTGGTGGAGGAGGAACTTCCCTACTCGCTAAGCACAACAGAAGAGGGGTTCAGCGTTATCCATAGCTGCGGCCTGACCTTCGAAACACCCCTACAACTCTCCTGCCTGGCGAGCAATGCTATGCTTGCCTTGCTGGCAGCATCAAGGCTTCTTGGGAAAAAACCACACTACCTGTTGCCACTGCTGGAAGAACTCACCCCAGTTGCAGGGAGGATGGTCACCATCAAGAACCGGCTAGGGATCCGGATCGTCATTGACTTTGCCCATACCGCAGACGCCTATGCCCAGATCTTTTCCCACATGAGGGAGGGTACCGGCAAAGGGAACATCATAGCGGTTTTCGGCTGTGCCGGGGAACGAGACACCAGCAAGCGCGCCCCAATGGGAAAGATAGCAAGCCACTACTCCGATCGGCTCATACTCACCGAGGAGGACCCGAGGGGGGAAGAGAGCAAGACCATCTTCAGGGACCTTCGTTCCGAGATGGACAACCCATCCTGCATCGTCGAGGAGATCGAGGATCGTGAGGCTGCAATCGAGAGGGCTTTCACCCTTGCAAAGCCTGGCGACACCCTGCTGTTCCTTGGCAAGGGGCATGAATCATCCATTGAAGGGAGAACAGGCAAGAGGAGCTGGAATGAAGAGGCAGTGGTTCTTTCCATGGTACAAAAGCAAGAGAGGGAGACCGGATGCGTGTAGGACTTATCTATGGAGGGAGGTCGGGGGAACATGAGGTCTCCATCAACAGTGCCAAAGGAGTACTGCCACCTCTACGCAACCTCGGCCACACAATCCTCTTGCTAGCCATCACCCTGGAGGGCCAATGGTTCCTCCAGAAACAGGACCACATTGCAGATACGATTGACACCACCTTTGCCTTGGATATTGTCCCAGGCAGGGGATTGTTCTGTGCAGGAGAGCCTCTTTTGCTCGATGTAGCCTTTGCCGTTACCCATGGCTATGGCGGGGAAGACGGCAACCTGCAGGGACTGTGCATGCTTGCGAATCTTCCGCTGTGTGGATGCAACACCCTCAGCAGCGCCATTGGCATGCACAAGGATGTTGCGTCCAGGCTCTTTTCGTTGGAAGGCATCCCCACCGTCCCATCAGTTCTGCTTTTGCAGGGCGACCTGGCCTGGCTGGAAGGGGGAAAAAGTGTGACCCCTAGCTGGATCTCCCCTGAAACAGTACAAGGCACAGATCGTTGGAGCCTTGCCCTTAGGGCCTTGCAGGAGAGGCTCGGCCCTTCTCTCTTTGTAAAGCCTGAGAACAGCGGCTCCTCATTGGGCGTCTCCGCCCTTCCCGCCCCTGACGGGCTGCTCTTCCAGGAGGCAGTGCTCCAGGCCAAGTGCCACAGTGAGGCCGTGTTGGTACAGAAACTCATCGAAGGGGTATCGGAGCTTGAATGTGCGGTCCTGGATGCAGGGGCAGAGGGTTTGGTAGCCGCAGGCCCGGCCCTGGTAGTCGACCCAGGCAAAGAGAGGGAGCACTTTCTCAGCTACGACCACAAGTATGGGCAAATAGACAGTGCATATCTCCAACTGCCTTCCTCCCTCCCTCCAGAGATGGACGAGCAGATTCGCTCCTATGCGAAACGTGCATTCAGGGCCATCAGGGGTGAAGGATATGCACGGGTTGATTTCTTTGTCTCAGAGGGTAGGATATACCTCAACGAGATCAACACCTCGCCTGGGATGACGGGTACCAGCCACTTCCCCCTCATCATGCGCCATGGGGGATATACGATGGAAAGGGTCCTTGAGCTTCTCATAGCCCAGGCACTGCAAAAAAAACGGGAAGAGAGTACCCGTACCTATCGCCCACCAGGAGCCTGAGATGGAACGGGTCATATTTCACGTCGACATGGATGCCTTCTATGCTGCCATAGAGCAGCATGACAACCCTTCCCTTGTGGGAAAACCCTTGGTCATAGGCGGCCTGGGCCCAAGAAGTGTCGTCTCCACAGCCTCCTATGAGGCCCGGAAGTTCGGCCTGCACTCTGCCATGCCCATGGCGCGTGCCCTAGAGCTCTGCCCCCAAGTGCTTGTCATCAAACCCAACATGCACCGCTACAGCCAGGTAAGCAAGGCCGTGATGGAGATCCTGCGCACCTTCTCACCCGATGTCCAGCAACTCTCCATCGATGAGGCTTTCCTGGACATGAGCGGTACCCGTCGCCTCTATGGGCTTCCCAGGGAGGCGGCACTGCTTTTGAAACGGAAGGTCAACGAGGAGACAGGCCTGACCATCTCAGTGGGGATAGGCCCATCCCACTTCATAGCGAAGATGGCCAGCGACTACAACAAGCCAGACGGCCTTTGCAGGGTATCCCCGGGCAGGGAGATTGCATTCATAGATGCTGTCGGGTTGAAAAAGCTGTGGGGTGTAGGAAAGGTCACCCAAGCCTTGTTGGCCCAAAAACACATACATACCACAGCAGAGCTGCGCGAATTCACCCTACCCTCCCTGCAATCCCTGTTCGGCAACTCGATGGGAAGCTTCCTCTACTCTGCCTGCAGGGGCGTTGACCCAGGAATCTTCAGCTCCCAGGCAAAGAGCCACTCCATCTCAACCGAGACAACCTTCATTGAGGATGTCACTACCAAAGAGGTGCTGGAGCAGAACCTTCTACAGATGAGTCATGAGGTCATGTTTCGCGCCCTGGACGAAAAACAGATAGGAAGGACCATCGGCATCAAGCTTCGCTTTCCCGATTTCTCCACCTACACCCTTCAGGTGACCCCCAAGGCCAACATCTACAGTGCCGAACAGATCTACACCTATGGCAAGGAACTGCTCTACCAGAAGTGGCATGAGGGCTTGCCGGTACGGCTTATCGGCATCGGGCTCTACCAGCTCTATGATGGGGAGAAGCCACTGCAGGAGGAGTTGTTCGAGGACCCCTACCAAAAAAGAAGGGAGCTGGAAAAGGCAATCCTGAAGATGCAGAAGAAAGGCCAGCAGGTATTCAAGGCGACGAATCTGGACAAGGGCACAGAACACTAGGGAACCCTTTACCTTCCTTTTCCCTCTCCCAACAAGACCAGACGCAATACGCTGGCCATCATCGCAACAATGAGGAAGGCCTGGAGAACAGGAAGCCATACCAGCCCGACCGTCGATGCGAGGGCCCCGACGACAGGGGGCATGACCATGTTTCCAATATAGGCCGTTGCCATCTGCAGCCCTATGATGGCCTGGCTTGACTCAACGCCAAAACGGCGTGGTGTCTCGTGGATCATGCTGGGAAAGATGGGACCGCTTCCCAACCCCAACATAAACAGGGCGATACCTGAGACGCTGGCTCGGGAAGAGAGAAAGAGCAGCAAACTTGCCAAACAGACCACCAAGCCTCCGAGTGTCATCTTGTTGTTGGAAACCCGGAAGGTAATGAACCCACTTGCAATCCTCCCTATCGTGATGCCCAGATAGTAGAGGCCTCCCCATAAGGCGGCTTTGGTCGGGTCCAGGCCCTTGACCTGCACCAGATAGGTGGGAGCCCAAAGCCCTGTTGCGATCTCCAACGAACAGTAGAGATAGAAGGTCAGCAGGGCAAAAGGCACCCCTTTGATCTTCATGGCAACCAGGTTGCTTTGGTTTACCTCTCCGCGCTCCTGTACCTCACGGTCCTTCCAGAGGGAGCGTGAGGAGAAGAGAACCACTACCAGGAGCATCTGCACTGTCCCGATGGCGAGGTAGCCCCCTCGGTAGCTATAGCCTAGGGTGAGGGCAAGGGATACGATGGCAGGCCCCAAGCTGGCACCTACACCCCAGAAGCTATGGAGCCAACTCATATGCCTTGCCTTGAAGTGCAGGGCAACATAGTTGTTGAGAGCGGTGTCCACCGATCCTGCCCCCAAGCCCAAAGGCAGGGCAAAGAGCATCAGCATCGCCAGGTTGGTCGAGAGGGAAAAGCCCAGAAGGGCAAGGGCTGTCAAGAGGACACTGACCATCGTCACCTTGCCGGTGCCAAACCTGGTTATGACCTTCGTGCTGAAGAGCGCCGAAACGACCGTTCCCATGCTGACCACAGCAGCTACGAGACCAGCACTCCAAAGGGGTAGGGCCAAAGCCACATGCATGACAGGCCACGCGCTTCCCAGGACTGCATCGGGCAGTCCCAGACTGATGAAGGAGATGTAGATGATGATCAAAAGGGCCATGTTACCGTCCTGTAGAGAGGAAATAGATCGTCACAACCAAGGCCAGGCCTATCCTGTAGTACCCGAAGACCGAGAAGTCATGTTTCCGGACATAGGAGACCAACGCCTTGATGCAGAATAGGGATACGAGGAAGGAGGAGACAAACGCTACAGAAATTGCTGCGTACTCCCCAGCTGTATAGGATAGGCCAAGTTTCAGCAATTTCAGCAGCGATGCCCCTGCCATGACAGGGATTGCCATGAAAAAGGAGAACTGGGCCGCTATCGGCCGGGCTACCCCAAAGAGGATCCCCCCCAGGATGGTCGAGCCCGAGCGGCTGGTGCCGGGAACCAGGGCCAGCATCTGGAATGCCCCCATGGCGGCGGCATCCCTGTAGGTGATCTCCTCCAGGGTCTTGACCCTAGCTTCCCTGGTACCTCGACCCTTCTTCTCCAGAACCACATAGACCACACCGTACAAGGCAAGGGCCACTACGATGACCTGCCATCTGTAGAGGTAGGTATTCATCACCTCGTCAAGCAGAATTCCTGCCACGCCTGCTGGAATGGTTGCGATAAGCACCTTCGACCAGAGGATCCAGGTGTTGCGTTTTTCCGTTGCATCCTTTTTGGGGGAAAAGGGATTGAGCAGGGAGAAATAGAGGATGATGACAGCCAGGATGGAAGCCAGCTGGATGATGACCATGAACAGCTCTTTCCCTTCTGGGCTCATGGAAAGCGAGATAAGTTCATCAAGCAAGAGCAGATGCCCTGTAGAACTGATGGGAAGCCACTCTGTTATTCCTTGCACAAGACCCAACAACAATGCCTTCAACAACTCGAGCATGGCCCCTCCTACGATATGGCAACAAGTCTAGAGCAAAATCACCCACGATACAAGCTTGTGCAATTTTTCCTTCCACAAGTTGGCATGCCTTGTACCGATTCGTCTTAAGTGGTAGATTTGAACGAAGAGGAATAGAGCATATGGCACTTCATATCGTCCTGTTTGAACCCGAGATACCACAGAATACCGGCAATATAGCCCGTACCTGTGCAGCAATCGGTGCAACCTTGCATTTGGTGCACCCCTTGGGCTACTCCATGGACGAAAAACACCTCAAGCGTGCAGGCCTGGACTACTGGCATCTGCTTACCATCCTTGAATATGAAAGTGTCGAAACCTTCCTGGAAAGCCATAAGGATGACAACCTCTTTTTCTTTACCACCAAAGCCCATCAACTCTATTGTGAAGTGCAATACCCCCAAGAGGCCTACCTCATCTTTGGCAAGGAGAGCGCAGGAATCAGTGAAAGCATCCTCGTCGATCATGAGGCGAGCTGTGTTCGCATCCCGATGCGGGAGGAGGCGAGAAGCCTCAACCTATCCAATACAGCCGCCATCGCGGCATATGAGTACATGAGACAGCAACAGTTCCCGTCCTTGCTACAGGCAGGGACTCTGCATAGACTATCCTGGGGAGAAGCGAAATGAAGAAGATCGGAATCATCGGGGCAGGAAACATGGGTGGGGCGATAGCCCAGGCCCTCTGCGAACAGCAGACGTGGAGTGTCACCCTCTTTGACACTGACAAATCCAAGCTGGATGCGCTGGGAAAAAAACTGGGATGCTCCGTTGCATCCTCGCTGGATGAGCTGCTCCTCTCGGAAGAGCTGCTCTTGCTCTCCGTAAAGCCCCAGGTCCTGCCCTCCCTCTATGCAACCCTCCGCCAAAGGGGGGCTTCCGAAAAGCAATGGATCAGCATAGCAGCAGGCGTCAGCCTGGAGACCCTAGCGAAACAGCTTGGCACAAACGAGATCGTCAGGTTCATGCCCAACCTCGCCGCCCAGGTTAAGCAATCGGTTACGGCAGTGGCTGCCCATGAAAAATCCTCCAAGCACCTTCTGGAGACGGCCCTAATCATCGCAAGGGGTTTCGGGACGGCCTTTCCCCTTCCTGAGGAGCAGATAGCTGCCTTCACCGGCATCAGCGGCTCGGCCATCGCCTATGTTTTCCAGTTTTTCCACGCCCTTGCCATGGGAGGCGTTTCGGAAGGGCTTCCGTACCCTCTCGCCCTTGCCATTGCACGGGATACCTGCCTTAGTGCAGCCTCCCTGCAGAAAGGTACCGACGAGAATCCAGTGAAGCTGGCCACCATGGTATGCTCTGCTGGAGGGACCACCATCGAAGGGATGAAAGCCCTCGCCGAAGGGGCCTTTGATGCAACCGTCATGGAAGCGGTACATGCAGCAGCAGAAAGATTTAGGGACCTTGAAGAAGAATCGAAACACCAGGGACTGTAAGACCCATTGCCCATTTCATATCATACCAATGAGGAAGAATCATGATAGACCTGAAAGAACTGAAAGAAAGACGGGACGAAATTGCCAAGAACATCAGCAGCCGCTTCATGCATGTCGACATCGATGCGATCATCACCTTGCAGGAGAGACGTTCTGCACTGCTCCAGGAAAGCGAGTCTTACCGCGCAAAACGGAACGAGAATGCCCAGAAGATGAAGGGCAAGCTCGACAAGGAGAGCCGGGACGCCTACATTGCGGAAGGAAAGCTGATCAAGGAGACCATTGCCAAGCTAGAGGCAGAACTTGAGCTCGTCGAGAACGAATTCCAGGAAAAGGCAAGGACCATCCCCAACTATGCACATCCAAAGGCTCCCATCGGCAAGGAGGACAAGGACAGCACCGCACTGAAGTTTGTCGGAAATCCCCCCACCTTCTCCTTCCAGCCCAAGGACCATGTCCAGCTGGGTGAGAGCCTCGACCTCATCGATTTCGATACGGCTACCAGGGTCTCCGGACCCAAGTTCTACTACCTGAAGAACCAGGCTGTCATCTTGCAGATGGCCATGGAACGATACGCCTTGGACATTGTCATAAGAAAAGGGTTCACCCCGTTCATCACCCCGGATGTTGCCAAGGAGGAGATCCTCAAGGGAATCGGCTTCAATCCCCGTGGAGAAGAGAGCAACATCTACAACCTCGAAGGAACCGATACCTGCCTGGTAGGGACCGCTGAGATTACCCTTGGTGGATACTATGCAAACCAGATCCTTGACAGGAAGGACCTTCCCATCAAGATGAGCGGGCTCTCCCACTGCTTCCGCCGCGAGGCTGGAGGGGCAGGCCAGTATTCGAAGGGCCTCTACCGGGTGCACCAGTTCTCCAAGCTGGAGATGTTCATCCTCTGCCTTCCGGAAGACAGTGAGCGTTACCACGACCTCCTGCTCGAGATCGAAGAGGAGATCTTCAGCGGTCTCGGCCTCGCCTATCGCGTCGTCGACACCTGCACAGGAGACCTGGGTGCCCCTGCCTACCGCAAATTCGATATCGAGGCCTGGATGCCCGGCCGTGGCGAGGGTGGAGAGTACGGCGAGGTAACATCGACGAGCAACTGTACCGACTATCAGGCACGCTCGTTGGGAATCCGCTATCGTGATGATGCAGGGTCCATACAGTTTGTCCACATGCTCAACGGAACAGCCATTGCACTTTCCCGAGCCATGGTAGCCCTGTTGGAGAACTATCAGAATGAGGATGGTTCGGTAACCATTCCCGAAACGTTGGTTCCCTATACAGGATTCAACCTTATCAAAGCTCGATGACAAGGAGTGAATAATGCAGGTAAGCGCCCTCACGACAGATTTCTATGAACTGACCATGATGCAGGGGTACTTTTCCCAAAAGCACAACCCCCAGGTGGTATTCGAGATGTTCTACCGCACCAACCCCTTTGAAGGGGGGTATGTGGTATTTGCCGGCCTGAATGACCTCATCGACAAGCTGGAAAATCTGGCATTCAGCGAAGAGGACATCGAATACCTGGAATCGTTGAACACCTTTACCCCGGAATTTCTGGCGTATCTGGGCAACTACTCCTTTTCTGGCGACATTTATGCGGTCTCTGAAGGGACAGTGGTCTTTCCCGGGGAGCCGTTGGTCAGAGTGCATACAAACCTCATTGAAGCCCAGCTCATAGAGAGCCTGTTGCTGAACACCCTGAACTTCCAGAGCCTGATCGCCACCAAGGCGTCGAGGATATCCCTTGCTTCCAAGCGGGGGATGCTCATGGAGTTCGGCCTCAGGCGGGCCCAAGGTGGGGATGGGGCGCTATCGGCATCCAGGGCAGCGTTCATTGGAGGTGCCCAGGTCACCAGCAATACCCTTGCCGGAAAGAAATTCGGCATCCCTGTAGCCGGGACCATGGCCCACTCATGGGTCATGAGCTTCAACTCCGAACTGGAATCCTTCAGGGCCTTTGCCAAATTCTACCCTGACAATGCCATCCTGCTTATCGACACCTATGATACGCTAGGCTCTGGAATCGAGAATGCCATCATCGTTGGCCTGGAACAGAAGAAGATCAACAAGTCGATCGGAGTACGGATCGATAGCGGAGACCTCTCCTACCTGCCACGTGTGGTCCGCAAGAAACTCGATGATGCAGGGCTTACCGATGCCATCATATGCGTTTCCAATGACCTGACAGAGGAGATAGTACAGACGCTCGTCCACGATGAAGTCCCCATCGACAGCTGGGGTATCGGCACCCACCTGATAACTGGGGGCACGCAATCCTCTCTCAACGGTGTCTACAAGCTGGCAGCGAAGGAAGAGGATGATGGAACCATGAAGCCAACCATGAAGATCTCCAACAGTTTCGAGAAGACTACCAACCCTGGAATAAAGCAGGTCTGGAGATTCTTCGACAAGGAAGGGGGTGCCTTGGCCGACCTTACCACCCTGGAGACAGAGAAAATTGTCCCTGACAAGAAGTACACCTTCTACCACCCCTTTGCCGAGGCCGATTTCTTTGAGATGCAGAAGGAGGACTATGTAAAATGCCTTCCACTGCTGACGAAGAAGATGGAAGGTGGCAGACGGCTGGGAGCGAGACCGACCCTACAGGAAGTCCAGCAGTTTTCCATCAACAACATCAAGGCATTCCACAAAAGCTACCTTCGCCTCATCAACCCGCACATCTACAAGGTCAGTCTCTCTTCCAAGCTGAAGAAGCTGAAGATGGACCTCCTTGTTGCCCAGAGAAGAAAGGCCAAGGAAGAGATCTTTGGCTAGACTCTCTCCACACGGTAGCGCAGCACTGTCTTCAGCTGCTCCTCTACCGTTTTGTGGGGGTTGGAGAGGTATATCTCACGATGGCTCTCCCCCACACGCCTGAGCCTGTTTGAAAGGCAGAACTGATCCATCTTCTCAAAGGAACGGTTCTCCAGGGCATAGGGACCGATGTGCATCATCGTAACGCACAGGCCATCTTCCATGCTGACAAAGCGGGCATCCTTTACCGAGAGTTGTTTCTTGAAACTGCACAGTTCGGCGACCTTATGAAAGAGAGCCTCCGTAACAAAGGGAGGCTGGGCTATCATGCTTGACCAACGCCAGCAGTCCCGGTTCTCGACTTCAAGGGCGGACCAGACACCCTCCAGAGGCGAGACAACAAAACCCTGGTACCAACTTTCATGCTTGAACTCCATCTTCAGGGTATAGCTCAGGGCATAGAGGAGCTCTACAGCATCCCCGTACGCATCGTCTGATGGGGAACCCTCCCCGTCCACCACAAAATATGGGCAAGAGGGGACAGTGATGAGCGTCGGTTCAGTTTTGGGTGAGTAGAGCATCCTGAACTGTTTCTTTCGGTCATGGTTTTCCATAGGCAACTCCTAGATACAACGGATCACAGCCTCTGTTATTGCATGGGCAACAAGTTGTCTCCACGTTGGGGAGAGGATCTTTTGTGCTTCATCTTCGTTCGACAGGAACCCCACCTCGACAAGGACAGAGGGTACCCTGCTTGCATTGAGCACATACAGGTCCCTCTCCTTGATGCCCCGGCTTCGGGAGGTTATCAACTTTTCGGAGAACACCTCTGCAAAGGTCCCTGCGACATAGAGGTTCCTCTGGTTCAGAAACCGGTTGAGTTCCAGGGAAGGCAGGGAAGCGAACAGGGCAATATTTGCCAGCGGGGTCTGTTCATCAAGCAGGGAAACCTGTTTGGCCTGTCGTTTGGTCAGGATCTCAAAGCCTACGGCATCGGAGGTTGTTGCACTGTTGATGTGGATGGAAACAAACAAGGCACTGGACTTTGGGGGCAGAGGTGCAGAGTACGCAACCTGCGACCGTTGGGCAAGGGAGACATAGGTGTCATCGGTTCTGGTCATGACCACCTGCAATGCTGGCTTTTCTACAGCCAACAGGGCAAGTACCCGTTTGGCAATATCAAGGGTAAGGTCGCTTTCGTTGATGGTGCCACCGGAGAAGCTGTAGGAAGCACTCGCACCAGGGTCATGGCCACCATGCCCAGCATCAAGGATGACCGTCGAGACAGGAAAGGAGAAGGGATCCCCTGCCGAGAACAGGGGGACAAGAGAGGAAGCCAGAAGGATAGAGACCAGTGCTACAAAACCCTTTCTCACGACTGCTCCTCGTCGGGGAGCTTCCACTGCTTGACCAGTTGAGGAAAGTCCATCTTCTGCAACCAGAGAAGCCGTTTCTTCACTTCATCGGAAAGGGCGTCCTTGTCGACATACCCCTTGTATTTTCGTATCAGGTTCTTGCCGTTGATCTGCTCTATGGAGAGGGCTTTGGTGTAGCACCTCTTAAAGCCATCACTTTCACTTCGGTCTTCGATGATGGACTGCCTGTCGGCAAACTGCATCAGGAGGTGGGGCGTCGCCTTGACGGTGTAGCCGAGCAGGTGGCACCGGATACCCCAGTCAAGGGCCTGGAAATATTCGCTATGGATCCGTTCGTCAAAGCCGCGCAACCTCTGGAACAGTGCCCGGTCGTACATCCCCAGAGCCATTACAGGATAGAGAGTCGGCTGCGGATGTGGTGCATCCAGGGAAGGAAGATGCGATTTGGGCTCCAGGAGTTTCCCGTTGAGAAAGGGAGAACGCAAGGAAGGGACGATCTCCTTGTTTGAGTTGGCCAGGATAGCCGCCAAGGCTGCGGGAGGTTCCCTCTCCGCCATGAGCGAGAAGAGGGCAGAACCATCAAAGCGGACAAGGAGCAGGTCGCTGCGGACAATGAGAAAGTAGCTCGTCTGACACTCATTGGCGATCGCATTGATCTTCTCTCCAGTAAAGGTCATTGAAGTGAAGACCAGGAAAGTGACCTCCTTGTAGGCTTCCTGCATAGCAGGGATGTCGAGCTGGTCCTCCTGGGTAACCACATGCAGGGCATAGTTCATGTTTTCAACAAACCAGTTCAGGTTCTCGATCAATTGCTCGGGGGTTCCGGTGTCAAGGATACCGATGGCCAGCTGCTCGGTACTGTGCAGCTGGGATATACGGGAACCCAGGTCAACCCTTCTTCTGTAGATCCTGTAGTTATTCGCCATCGTCTAGCAGCACCAAATCCTCCGGACGGAATATGACGTCCTTATGTCCGCTACCCAGCAGGGTGGGAATGTCACTACTCTTGTGCCCAGCCAGGATCGAGATGTCAGTACTGTTGTAGTAGGGCACAGCCTTGGCAAAGGGTTTGCCGTCGACAGTGCAGACCTCCACTACATCCCCTGCCTCAAAAGCCCCTTCTACCTTGAGGACACCCTTGGGAAGAAGGCTCTTGCTGGAAAGGAGAGCCTGTTTGGCCCCCTCATCGACGACGATGGAACCCAGGTGGGAGTTGTTGAGAATCCAGCGGGAACGTTGGTTCATTCGTTTTTGGGGGTGGAAATAGGATCCCAGGACCTCCCCTTCCATCAGGCGAACGAGGATGTTCTCCTCATAGCCACTTGCGATGATCGAACCGCACCCTGCTACCGCCGCTATCTTTGCAGCGAGCAGCTTGGTCTTCATCCCGCCTGTAGAGAACAGGCTCCCTGCCCCGCCGGCAAACCCGAGTATCTCGTTGTCGAGGATCTCGATATCGCTGAGCAGCTCCGCCTTGGGATCTTTCTTGGGGTCAGCAGTATAGAGGCCCTCAATATCTGTGAGGATGACCAGCAATTCGGCATCAACCTTGCTTGCCACCATTGCACTCATCCTGTCGTTGTCACCGAAGGCTGAGCCAATCTCGGCTGTGCTTACCGTATCGTTCTCATTGAAGATCGGGACGACTCCAAGCTCCAACAGGGTAAAGATGCTGTTTCTGAGGTTCACGTAGGTGTGGCGGTTGTTCATCTCCTTGCGGGTAAGCAAAATCTGCGAGCAAACCACACCATGCTTCTTGAAGGACCTTCGATAGCTGCTCATCAGAAGGGGTTGCCCTATGGATGCACAGGCCTGGCGCATGGCTACCTGCTTGACAGGGCCCTTGAGCTTCAGCTCCTTTGCACCCATCCCGATGGCACCACTTGTTACGAGCAGGACCTGGTAACCGGCTTGCTGCAGAAGGACAAGCTGGTCGACAATCCTGTCTATGCAGCTTTCGTCGATGCCATCCTTTGTGGAAAGAAGGTTCGTCCCCACTTTCACTACAATCCTCTGGATCGAGGAAAAATCTCGTTTCATATCCCCTCTCCTGCAAGAAGACTTGAGCCTTCACACGATAGGCCCATATGCAAGAAAGGCTTGCCTTCTACCCCGCTATAGGAGGAGACCACCTGTCCATTTCCGTTGAGCAACCACTTGCTGCTCATCAGGCCATTCAACCCTACCGGACCGCGGGCGTGGATTTTTGCCGTGCTGATGCCCACCTCTGCCCCGAGACCAAAACGGAAGCCATCGGCAAACCGGGTCGAGCAGTTGGCAAACACATCGGCAGAGTCAACCTCCTGCATGAAGCGGGTGATGGCCCCCCTATCCTCACTGATGATGGCATCGGTGTGGTGCGACCCATACAAGGCGATGTGGCCAAGGGCCTCATCCATATCCTTGACGACCTTGATGTTCAGCTCCAGGGCGAGGTATTCGATCGCATAGTCCCCCTCCTGGTATCCCGTACAGTCGATGAGCGAGGATGTCGTCCCATCCCCATGGATGGTGACCCCTTTCTCCTTGAGGGCCTTTGCCACTAGGGGAATGAAGGTTGAGGCAACCTTCCTATGGACCAACAACGTTTCAATGGAGTTGCAGGCAGCAGGATATTGGGTCTTGGAGTCGACTGCACAGGCCAGGGCCTTCGCCAGGTCGGCCTTCTCATCAACATAGATGTGGCAGATCCCATCGGCATGCCCAAGGACCGCTATGGTGGTGTTCTCCATCACATATTTGACAAAGGCATTCGACCCCCTGGGGATGAGCAGGTCAATCTCCTTTTCCATCTTCAGCATGGAGGAGACATCACTGTGGCTTTCCAAAAGGGTAAGCCACTGATCACCTAGAGGTGAGCATTGGGCACTCTTCTTGATGGATGCCACCAAGGCGGTGTTGGTGTTGAACGCCTCCTTGCCTCCCTTGAGGATGATGCCATTGCCACTCTTAAGGCAGAGCGAGACTATCTGGACAAGGGCATCGGGGCGGGATTCAAAGATCATGCCAATCACCCCGATGGGGAAGCTGACCCGTTCAAGCAGCAGGTTCTTGTCCAGGAGCCTTCGCTCCAACACCTTGCCGATGGGATCCTCAAGCTCCGCAACCTGCTTTAGGCCCACCTGGACACCCCTCAGCTTCTCTTCATCAAAGATCAGCCGTTTGGTGAGGGCCTCTGCCAGGCCGCTATCCTTTGCAAGGTGGAGGTCTTTCTCGTTTGCCGCCCTGATGGCCGGCCAGTCACGGCTCAGGCCATCGGAAATGGCCGCAAGCAGGGCATTTCTCACAAGCTCACTGCTGACGGAAAGCACCGTCGCACTTGTTTTTAGTCTTTTGATATCTTCTTGAATGCGTATGCCATCCATCTGTGTAACCTCGTTGTTATGGTACCTATACAGTAAACTGAATATGGGAAGGTATCAAGGAGAAACCAAGTGAACCAATTGGTAAATTGCGATTGCTTTTTCGTATACACAATGGTAAACTGCAACCGTTCGCAACAGCACAAGGAGTTTTTTTACTATGAAGAGAATAACCCTCTGTATTCTGGTCCTGGTCCTTTCCCTCGGGGTCTTTGCCCAAGGCAATGTCGAAAAACAGATGATCAGCAGTGAATACTACCGCGCAACCGATGCAAATGGCAGGACCCTGACCCTGAAGGAGAAGCCAAAGAGTGTCATGGTGGCAGGCAAGGCAGCGGTCATGCCGGCAAATGCCCTCTTCCTCTTTCCAGAAGTACAGCAGATGGATGTGACCCTTTCCAAGACCGACCAGGGCCTAGGGGACTTTTTTTCCTCTCTCCGCCCTTCCCTGGATGAGCAGCCCCGTCTGGACCAGCAGGCCAGTGTTGAGGAGATTGCTGCAACCAATCCGGATCTGGTACTCATAAAGACCGCAAACTATGAATCGGTCGGAAAAAAGCTTGATCAGCTGGGAGTCCCCAACTTCACCATGAACCTGGAAACCTATGATGAATGGAAGGTGGAGCTGGCAGAGCTAGGAAAGCTTCTGAAGAACACTTTCCGTGCTACCCAGATCCTGGACATCTACGAGAGACGCCTGTCAGCCATAACAAAGAAGGTTGCAGCAATCCCAGAATCCCAGAAAAAACGGGTCCTCTTCCTGCAAGGGGTAAGCGAAAACAACGCAAACTCCTTCAAGATAGCCCCTGAAGCATGGATGCAGACCTGGATGGTTGAGCAGGTCGGTGCCATAGCTGTCTGGAAAGGGGCAAACCTTGCCGCCAACGGATGGTCCACCGTCTCTTTTGAACAGATAGCTGCCTGGGACCCTGAGGTCATCTATGTGGTAAGCTACAAGAGCCTGTCGGACCCCTTTGTAGAGGCAATCTACAGCTCCCCCATCTGGAAGAGCCTTGATGCGGTGAAGAATAACCAGGTGAAGTCTACCCCGGCTGACATGCTCAGCTATATGCAACCGGTCTCCAGCTGGATCCTAGGGGCCGAATGGATGGCCAAGGACCTCTATCCCCAGCTCTTCGCTGATGTGGACATGGACGAGATGGTGCGCACTTTCTATACCCAGATGTATAGCATCACCGACACTACCAAACTTGACACGATCGTCAGCAAGTTCAATGCCTCCCTTGCATTGAACAACAGATAATGAACGCCGAAAGGAGCTATCACAACGAGCAGAAGCGCAACAGGGCCATCCTGTTGTCCTTGCTGCTCTTGTTGCTTATGCTCTCCCTGCTTTTTTTGTTTGCAGGGCGTTACCCCAAGGGAGGCTTCAGCTTCCCCAAGGACCTCTCCCAGAATGTCATGATGAAAAACATCATGCTCAACATACGCCTGCCAAGAATACTGCTGGCCCTCATTGCAGGAGCCATACTCAGTGCGGCAGGCTTTACCTTCCAGATGCTGTTCTCCAACCCACTGGTGGAACCGGGATTTCTGGGAGTAAGCCAGGGTTCTGCATTCGGTGCCGCCCTGGTCATTGTGGTGGGAAACTACAACTCTGCCCTGGTCCAGGTCAGTGCAACATTCTTTGGGCTTCTGGCTTTGGGAGCCTCCTATTTCCTGGCAAAGAAGTTTCGCTTTGGGGGTTGGCTGCTTAGGCTGGTGCTCTCTGGCATCGCCGTTTCGGCAATCTTCTCTTCAGCCCTCGGCGTGGTAAAGCTGGTTGCCGAGCCTACCAAGGATCTGCAGGACATCACGTTCTGGATGATGGGTGGGCTGTGGAACAGCAACTGGAAACAGATACTCACCGTCATGCCCATCGTGCTGGTCTGCCTGGCCATCCTGTTCAGCTACAGGTGGAGGATGAACCTGCTCTCCCTACAGGAGAAGAGTGCCTACTCAGTAGGGCTCAATCCCAGGCTCGACAGGACAGTGCTGCTGGTCGTGGCAACAGTAGGTACGACCCTGACCATCTCGCTTACTGGACTCATCGGCTGGGTCGGCCTGATCATGCCCCACCTTGCCCGCAAGCTCTTCGGTTCTGACAGCAAGGTGGCCCTCCCAGGCTCGATGGTGATGGGTTCCCTTTTCCTGCTCCTTTGCGATACGGTGGGCAGGACACTGCTCCCTACCGAAATTCCCATAGGCCTGCTCACCAGCTTCATTGGGGCGGTCATCTTTATCGTCATCCTCTCACTGAAGCACCAGGAGGGCAAAGCATGACAGCCTTGAAGGTCGACAACCTCAGCTACACCTATCCAACGGGAACCAAGGCCCTCTGCAACATCACCTTGGATATCCAGGAACAATCCACAGTAGCCTTGCTAGGTTCAAACGGGGCAGGGAAAAGTACCTTGATGGACCTGCTCTTGGGGTGGAAGCCCTCTGCCAATATCCTGCTGTTCGATAAGCCTCTCAAAGAGTACGGCAGAAAGGAGCTGGGTAGGTTCATCGCCCTGGTTCCCCAGAGCGAGCACTACAACTTCTCCTTCACGCTTCTGGAGTATACCCTCTTTGGCCGGGCTCCCTATCTGGCAGAGATGGGCTCCCCTTCCGATGAGGATGTCCACCTAGCCTATGAAGCGTTGGAAACGGTAGGACTGGCCTCCTATGCCCACCGTTCGGTAACCACCCTCTCCGGCGGGGAGAGCCAGCTTGTCCTGATAGCAAGGGCAATCGCCCAGCAAAGCAAAGTCCTGCTGCTCGATGAGCCCACCTCATCACTCGACCCTGCCAACCGGAGAAAGGTCATCGATATCCTCCAGGCACTGCATGCCCAGGGCAAGACCATCATCTTCACCACCCACGACGCCCCATTTGCCTATGAGCTTGCAACCCATGTCGCCATGCTCAAGAAAGGGAGCCTGCTCTGTTTCGGCACAAAAGAGAGGGTGGTTACCAGCGAGATGCTGACCACCCTCTATGAGACGGATATGACCGTTTGCAGTGTTGGCGGGAGAACCCTCATCTACTAGGCTACAATTCCAGAGGAACAAACGAAAAGGTCGTTACATCGAAAAGCCCTATATCGGTGAGCTTGTATGCCGGGATCACCGGCAGTGCCATGAAGCTGAGGGTGGTGAAAAGGTCCATCTCCCGATTGGCCGAGAGCCTTTGTTGGGAAACCTCATGCAATTCGTCCAGGGCCTTGGCCACAAAGCTGCCGCTCTTGTCACTCATCAAGCCTCCGATGGGAAGGGCCAGGCAGGAGAGGACCTGGGATTTCTGTACGATAACCATCCCTCCCCCTAGGGCAATGAGGTGGTTGACAGCTACCTCCATATCCGTATCGTTATCACCGGCGACGATGATGTTGTGCGAATCATGGCCAACCGAGCTGGCTATCGCACCCCCCCGTATGCCCAAACCCCTGATGAGGGCAAGGCCAATGTTCCCCGTCCCCTTATGGCGTTCGATGACAGCAAGCTTGACGATATCCTGGGAGGGGTCATGGACCCAATGGCCGTCAACTACCTTTACATGTGCCTCACCCTTGCCGGTAACAACACCTCCAAGGATGGCATCGATGATGCGCACATGCTCACTTTTCAAAGGAAGGGCTAGCCTCGAAAGGGAAAAATCCTTTACCTGCATCTTCCCTGCTACCCGTTCATCGTGGAGCAATGGCACGGCCTTGAGGATGCGCCCATCCTCGGCTACCAAGGATCCTGCAATGTATACGCTGTGCATCGAGAACTCAGAGAGGTCGTTACAGAGGACAAAATCCGCACGCATGCCTGGGGCGATGGCCCCGCGGTCGGTGAGATGGTAGCATTCGCTGCTGTTGATGGTCGCCATGCAGATCGCATCGATGGGGTCCAGGCCTGCCCCTACTGCAAGACGGACGTTGTTGTTGATATGCCCGTCCTCCAGGATGCTTTTGGGCTGACGGTCGTCGGTGCAGAACATGCAACGCCTGCTGTTGGCCGTTGTCACCCCGCCAAGAAGGCCCAGTACATTCTTGCAGGCAGACCCTTCACGAAGCATGACATACATCCCCCGCCGGACCCGGCTATGGAGGTCTTCAGGGGTTTCACACTCATGGTCGGTCTTTATGCCGGTGGAGGCATAGGCATCCAGCTCCCGCCCGTAGATGGCAGGTCCATGGCCATCAATGACCTTGCCGACCTTCCTTGCTTCCCATATCTTATCCAGAACAAGAGCATCTGCTGCTATAACCCCAGGGTAGTCCATCATCTCCCCAAGTCCCAGTACCCGTTCGTGCCCTATGCGGGTGGCAATCTCAGGGGCGTGGATGATGGCACCGCTATGCTCGAACTCTGTGCTGGGTACACAGGAGGGGACCATAAAGAATGCCTGGAGGGGGGTATGTTCTGATGCCATGAGCATATAGTCCAACCCTGCAAGGCCGGTTACATTGCACAGCTCGTGGGGGTCGGCCACTACGGTAGTGGTTCCGCAGGGAACAACCAGGTTGGAGAATTCCTCAGGCGTACTGTGTGAGGATTCAATGTGTACATGGCCATCGATAAAGCCTGGCAACAGGTATTTTCCCTTGCCATCAACAATCTCCTTGGCCTTGCCCTGCCCACTCTTGGCAAACGCACAGATGAGGCCTCCTGCTATGAGCAGGTCAGCCTGGAACCACTCCTTATTATAGACATCAAGTATCTGAGATCCTGTTATGCAGAGATCGGCATCCTTGCGACCGACGGCCACATCGATGACATGTTTCATCTGTTTCTCGTCTGGCATTTGCTCCTCCTTATATAGCGAACGAACTGCCCTTTCCATCCAGTGTATCATCTTGGACTTTTTCTGCAAGTGATAGCTGTATCTTT
>NZ_JAVSNJ010000015.1:0-67023 GCF_032144095.1 Sphaerochaeta sp. PS | reverse complement strand
TACAGTCTTCAGCAGCCCTTTGCATTAACTCGTTCGCTCCGATGAAAGAGAAAATGAGAGAAGCCAGATTCCTTAACGAAACACATTTTTCCCAAGCAAGATTCGAATATAAACTCCCAACAGGATTGGGAGGGACTCCCCCTAACCTAGATTTCTATCTTGAGAATTCCAGCCATATTATCGGGGTAGAATCTAAATTTCTTGAAATTCTGGATTCTAAGCGTCAGAAACTTGATGCTTATGTACGAGAGGATAATGCAAAGATATTGCAGTTTTACCTCCCTGATGGGTTCATGGAAAATGTTATCCAGTTTTATCAAAGAAAACAGGACCTATACCATTTTGATTTTTCACAGATGATCAAGCATACAATCGGTTTGCTCAAACGTGCCCAGTTCGAAAAAAAGGTGCCGATACTTCTTTACATATATTGGACGCCTGAAGATGATCAAGTTACTCCTCAAGTCTACTCTCAGCATTTACTTGAGCTTAGGGAATTCCAATCAATAATTAAACCTTATATGGATTTCAGAGTGATGAAATATGAGGAGCTGTGGAGTGATTGTCATGTTGCTAAAACGTATGCACGGACTCTTCCAAAAATAACTGACAAATATCGATTTTCTGTTAAAGAATTGTAATTCATCAGGTGCATTGCTAAGAAGGAAAGTAACCCTTGGCTCAACTTCTGCTGATATTGGAGAAACCGGTTACGGTGTTTTCTGATATTCCTCGTCTTTACATAAACATATAGCAGAAAGGGGTATAAAGGCCTCCCTTCATACAAAAAAAGGGCTGTTCCCAAGAATATCTCTACTCTTTTAGAACAGCCCCTCAGCTATTTCTTCTTTGCCTTTCTTACCTAGCTCTCTTAGTCCCTCAACTTGGTGATAGCCTGCATCCCCTTGAGCAGCAGGTTGATGTCCATCAGGCTCATCCTGAGGGTGAGACCTTCTGGGATCCACTTGCGGACAAGCTCATCGCCTGCATGGAAGCCAAAGACCTTGCCATGCTTCTTCGCAGCATCAGCAACCTTCTGGATTGCCGCATCCATCTTGGGATGGTTGAACTGGCCACTGACACCCAAGGAGTTGGAAAGGTCTGCAGGCCCGATCAGCAGGGCATCGATGCCATCGACAGCTGCAATGGCATCAATATTGTCGATCGCCTCAGAGAGCTCGATCTGCGCAATCGTCAGGACCCTGGCATTTTCACTGGGCATGAAAGCCTCGGAGTTTGACCCCTCGTCATGGTACTCGGTATGGGCACCATTGCCACCAAGACCACGCTCCCCTATGGGGGCGTACTTTGCCCAACCGGCAAAAAGCTTGGCATCATTGGCAGTACGGATCATGGGAACCATGACACCCGTCACACCACAATCGAGGGCGCGGGAGACATTGCCCTTGGACAGCTCGGGAACACGAACAAAACACTCTATGCCCTTCGCCCTTGCAAGAGAAGCTGCATCGGCTATCGTCTCAAAATTAAATGCACCATGTTCCATATCAAACATGACAAAATCCAGTCCAGCATTTGCTGCCACCAGGACAATGGCTGAATTACGCACCATGCGTATCATCGTTCCAACCACGACCTTCCCATCACGAACTTCTTGTATAGACATTCCCTATTCCTTTGCGCCTAGCGCTGATTCAAGTTGTAGCGTAAGTGTTGCCAACCGTTTGGGGCGATCGGAGGCGAATCGTTTGATGGCCTCGAGAATCCACTTGGGATTCATATGGGCTTCATCAAGGACCTCTTCAAGGGACCCGCCAGTTCTCCAACGGTCGTCATAATCGCTGCTGAGGGCATACTCCTCGCTCAGGTCATTGAAAACCCACTCACTCATCAATCGCCTAGCATGGGTGGTGATGAACGTCGAGTCAGCCCTATCGGCTGGGGTTACCACAGAGTCCCTATACTCCTTGCCCTGCAGGGCAAAGAGCTCAGGACTGGTTACACAGACCAGCTTCACGTTGACCTGCTCCTTCTCCAGAAGAGGCAGCAACTCCACAGCCGAGGCCACGGCACTGGTACCCTGGATAAAGATCGTACCACCCCTATCCTGGCCCTTGGTGTACTCCCTGAGCACATACGCACCCTTTGCTGCCTCAAAATGAGAGGGTATCCCAGAGGCTTTTCGGTCCGGTATTGTGATCTCGGGCCTGGTCACATGCAACGCGATGAGAGGCACATCCAAGGCAAATGCAGCACCCAGGAGGACAGGCACCTCGTTGTACTCCCAAGGATAGAGGTTCAGTATCTGCCCCTTGGGGAAGAGCTGGGTAACACCCGGGGAGAAGATTCCAAAGTGGGTCCTGCTGTCATCAGCGGTTTCTGGACCACTATGGGCACCAACCCAGAGGAACTTGCCAACCTTATGGTCGGCATCCTGACAAAACTGGCTAAAGAGCCTGAGCGGGCCATACTTGAGATAGGAGAACGAAGCGTAGGTCGACACCGCCCCATAGAACCCATCAAATTCATCCTGGGGCTTTTCGGAAAGGTTCAAGGAGGCAACAGAGGAGAGCATCCCGGCATTGGAGAACTCGGTGATCTCCGTTGGAGCCATGACACCCTCATCGGTTCCCACACGCTCATACCACCCATACCCTTCGTCACCCTCCCAGCCAGTTCCAAAACCGGCAAGGTTCGTCGATCCGGCAAGGTCGGCTGAGGAAGCCAGGAAGATGGGTCTGCCATACTGAGTCTTTCCCACATGGTTGATATAGGATCCCCACTTGCCCATCGCAGCACGGTTGGCTGCCTTGGTCCCGGGTTTTGCCCACATCCCTTGCGGGTAGGAGGCAAAGTCCCACAGGCTTCTGTCATGGAAGGGATTGCCCTTCCTGTCAAGCTTGTACCCCTCAATATGGGTGGGAACCGAATCCCCAAGCTCCACAAGGCGGTCGGCAAGATAGGTCACCAGGGCCTTGTCCGAACGCAGGACATCGGCAACAGCCTTGAGGTTCTGGCGGAACTCGTCCGATCCTTCCTGGTATGGGCCATCCATATTCACAAACTGGGCACCATACTTGTTGGCAAACTCCCTACGAAGCGTCCAGTACTCCACACCGTTCTTCTTGTGGGGTGCACCATGGGAGGCAAAGTCATACTTGAGGTAGCCACGGCCCTTCCGGGTCTTGAACCAGAGCATGGAAGGGCTCTTCCTCCCATCAAGGTCGTTGGTCAATTCATCGAGCTTCTCGGTCAGGGATGCAAACTCAGAACCATGCTCTGTGCCTACCACCCTCCAGCCATGGGGAGCGAACCAATCCTTGGGCTCGCCATAGACGACCTCGCTGGTCTTGTGCCCATCAATGCCAAAGTCATTCCAGTCGACCAGGAAGTGCAGGTTGTCCAGGGCCATGCCCCAGGCGGTATTGAGCGTCTCATGGGTAGCTCCAGGGGTCAGCCCACCCTCACCTTCCATGATGAAGACCTTCACCCCAGCAGCACCAGAGCGCTTGAGCGAAAAAGCCAGGCCTGCGGCTGCAGGGGTACCATGGCCCGAGGGCCCGGTATTGGCCTTAAGGAAGGAACTCTTACCATTGGCCTCGGCATGTCCTGAAAGCCCCCCGCGGTTTCTGAATCCCACGAGGTCTTCCCAATACAAGGCCCTGTGCTCCTCATCCTTGATGAGATACCTGGAATCTCCCGTCTCTTCATACTTTGCCCTCATCGCCTCATTGAGGAGTGCAAGGGTGGCATACACCAACGGTATGGTATGCCCACACCCCAGGACGAACTTGTCCCCGAAGCGCTTGTCGCTGTCACGGATGTCCCATCTCATCGCCCCACTGAGCAGGAGGGAGAGGAACATGTGTACCTTCGAACGGGAGCCACCGGGGTGGCCGCTCTGGCGGTAGTTGAGGGGGATGTCGATGAATTGGTCTATAAGGTCAGCACTCTTCTCCCAATGCTTGAGAGCTATCTGATTGTTGACTATGGTTCTTTGCATAAGGTCTCCTATTGGGCGCGTTTTTGTAGGTTTGCTTTCCTGAGGGTCTGGATTGCTGAAAACAGCACAACAAGAATCGTAATGGTGAGGATGACCCCGGAAATGGGTTCGGTAAAGAAAGGAAGGAAGCTTCCCTTGCTTCTCATCAGACCCCGGCGCAGCTCGGTCTCAATGATGGGTCCGAGAATGGCACCCAACAGCAGAGGGGTGGAGGGGATCTCGAACTTTTTCATGCCAAAGCCAAGGATGCCGAAGAACAGCATGGTCCAGACATCGAACATCCTGTTGTTCAGCCCATAGGAGCCGATAACACAGAGGGTTAGGACGATGGGAAGCAGGAAGTGCTTGGGCACCTTCAGGACCTTCACGAAGAGGCGCATGCCGCCGAACTCGGAGATGATCATGAAGATATTGGCAAGGACCAGGGCGGTAAAGATCCCGTAGACCAACACCCCGTTGTTCTCGAACAACAGAGGGCCGGGGGTGATGCCATGCACCATGAAGCCTGCAAGCAGGATGGCTGTGGTGTTGTCACCAGGGATACCCAGCGTCATGAGAGGAACAAGGGCACCACCGGTCGAGGCGTTGTTGGAGGTCTCAGAGGCAACGATGCCATCGATAGCGCCGGTACCAAACTTCTCGGGGTATTTCGACTGTTTCTTGGCAACCCCATAGGCCACCACACTGCAGATCGCCCCACCAAGACCGGGGAGGATACCAACGCCTGTGCCTATCAGGGCAGAACGCAGAAAATTCCATTTCTGGGAGAGGAACTCCTTGAAGGAGAACCCGAAGCCCTTGATCGAGTACTCGACCGGCTTGACCTCTTCCTCATCCTTGTTTGAAGACTCAAAAAGCTGGGAGACAGCAAACAACCCGATAAGGATGGGCAGGAGGCTCAACCCACCATTGAGCTGCTTGAACCCAAAGGTAAACCGGGGGAAGGCCGTGATGGGTGCCATCCCGATGAAGGTGAACGAAAAGCCCAACAGGGCACTGAACAGCCCTTTCACGAAAGACTTCCCGCTCATCGTCGATACCAGGGTCAGGCTGAATATCCCGATGGAGAAATACTCATAGGAGGCAAAGTTCAAGGCGATGCCTGCAAGCCAGGGGGAGATGAAGAAGAGGACGACCAGGCTGAACATCCCTCCCAGGAAGGAGTAGACGATACCAAGCCCAAGGGCCTTCCCTGCCTTGCCCTGCTGGGCCAAAGGAGCACCATCGAAACAGGTGCAGATGGAGGCTGGGGTGCCGGGAATGTTCAGGAGCACTGCTGATATGAGGCCCCCTGAAGTCCCTCCGATATAGAGCCCCATAAGCAAGGAGAGCCCTTCTACAGGTTCCATGCTGAATGTGATGGGGAGAAACAGTGCCACTCCCATGGTTACGGTAATGCCCGGGATCGATCCAAACAGGATTCCCAGTACAGTGCCTCCAAAGATCAAGGATATGGTCTTTACCGTCAAAACGGACAGTATTCCTTCAATTATCATAGCTAGGTAACTCCCGGTATGTTATCCCAATATTCCGCTTGGGATCATGACTTGAAATACACGAACGAACAGCAGGTAGGTTGCCAACGAGCTGATCACTGAGATGATTCCATACAGTACATAGTTCTTCTTTTTCTCAGGGGCAAGGATGAGAATCTGGAAAAAAATGTACAGGGCCGAACAGATGATATAGCCAAGACTTTCCAGCAGTGCCAGAAAGATCACCAGCAGGACCATGGACAGGACAATCGAATAGTTTCTCTTCGTAGGGCTCTTTGCTTCGGGGAGAGGCTTTGGTCCTCTGAGGACCTGGAGGATGAGTAGTGCCCCCAGTATGACAAACCCCAAGCTGGCGAGACGGGGGAAAAAGGTTGCCCCTACCCCGACTGCAGCGAAATCCCTGATGCCGAAACTAGCCAGGTACATTGCCACGCCAAGGATGATGCTGAAGGCTCCTAGCCCGATATTTTTTTTATGCATGCTCTCTTCCTCTAGAATGAACGTTGCAAGACATGGAGACCATGCCTTGCAACGGATTGGATGTGCGGGGAGACTATTTCGAGGTCCCTCTGATCAGGTTCTGGTACTGCGCAAAGTACTGGTAGGTATCTTCGGCAAGCTTTGTGGAATCCTCTGGATTCAGGTAGGTCGGGGTTACGAAATACTTGGCAGCCTCTGCCTGGTACTCTGGGTTCTCGACAACACGCTTCATTGCTGCAGAGAACTTGTCGATGATCGGCTTGGGAGTCCCCTTGGGCATGGCATAGAAGAAGAACTTGTTGAACTCAAGAGGGAGGCCCTGCTCAGTTGTGGTAGGAACATCGGGGAAGAGTGGGTTACGGTTCTTGCTGGTCAGCCCGAGTACCACAAAGTCACCGGACTTGAAGTAGTCCAGGGTCAGACCATACTGGGTGTTGATGACCTGGGTCTTGCGGCCTTTGAGGGCAACGGTCTTGGCAGCATTGGCGCCAACGTCGACCAGGTTGAGGTCGATGCCTGCAACATCCTCAAGCACGATACCGACAAGGTGGGGGTAGCCGCCTGTCATCATGCCGAACTCGACATCACCAGGATGGGCCTTAGCATAGGCGACAAACTCAGGGATGTTCTTGAAAGGCATACCGGGGTGGGTTGCAAGGACGGTGGTATCGTCAAGAAGACAAACACCTACCATATCAAAGGCTTCCAAACCGTAGTCCACCATGCCTGCAATCTTGGGGATCATCGCCTCACCATGATAGAAGAGGACAGTGTAGCCGTCAGCAGGAGCGTCCAGGACCTTCTGCATCCCGATCGTTCCACCACCACCGGAGGTGTTGACGATGGCAAAGGACTTGCCGAGTTCCTTCTCCATATACCGAGAGAACAGTCTTGCGTTGAGGTCGGTATCACCACCAGCACCTACTGGAAGGATTACCTGGATTGGCTTGGAGGGGTAATCGGCGGCGGCATTTGCAACAGGGGCCTTTTCAGGACTACCAGCAGCAAAAAGGGTCATGCTTGTACAGAGCAGGGTAATCAGCAGAGTGTGTTTCAAGAAACGTTTCATGTCTCTTCTCCTTAATTGTAGAAGCCAATGGCTTCTTGTGGTGAAGAACCAAAGAACTTGGTTCTGATTGATACTATAGATGATATATCATATATATTTATCTGTCAATTTTAATCTTCACTATTTTTAAAACATTATATTACATATATTTACAATTTCTGAAAGTACAGACCCACTGTACTATACCCGTACACCTGTACCCTGAGCATAGGGATTTAAAAATCCAAAAAAGCCAGCTAATACTCCTCAATTGGCCTTATTGTTCACCTACAGCAAAGGTTTTTCTGGCAGGTTGAAAGCCCCGCTACAATTTCCAGGTTCCCTCTGGGAAACATCTCCTCAAGGAGGAGCACCACCATGGAACTGGGGGAGACGCTCTACATACAAAACAGCAGATCTCCTGTTGTGGGGATCTGCTGTCCTGTATTGCTTCATTCAGCTTGGTTTATTGCAATGTGGTTTGGCTTGATGTCCTTCTCTTACTCGAGAGGCTTCTTGTGTAGCTCAATATCCTCAAGGAATGGCTTATAGGCATCGTAGACATGCTCTCTCATCGCCTTCTCCGCATCATCGGGATCCTTGCCCAGGATGTTGTCCAACAGCTTCACATGCCAGTAGCGCTGTAGGGCTGACTGGCTTCTTCTGGTAAGGACAGCCTTGAAGAGGAGCCAGTTGAAGTTGAGCTTGTGCAAACCGGAAATGAGGGAGTTGAAACCGGTATACTCGGCCATCGTCATGTGGAACTTGAGGTGATACTCCGTTATCTTGGCGGCATCGGCCTGCTCAAAGCGCAGCCGGTCCAGCTCCTCGGCAATGAGGCGAAGGTTCTGCCCCTGCTCCGCCGTTGCCTTCACGGCTATGATGCGGGCCACCTGGCACTCCAGGGCTTCCCGGAGGGCAAACATGTCCATGACCCGCTCAATGGTGGGGATGGTTACGATCGAGCCCCAATGGGCCTTGTATTCGATCAGGCCATCCTGCTCCAGACGCTTCATTGCCTCCAGGATGGGGATGGGACTCATTCCGAGTTCTTCTGCAAGCTTTCTCCTGACCAACCGCATCCCAGGCTTGTATTCGTTCTCTATGATCTTCTTGCTTATGGTTTCATAAGCCTTCTCTGCGGCGGTCTGAAAGAGGTTGTTGCTCTGTAGCTCATTCTGCATGACGATACTTCCTTGATTACTACTGACATGGTAATCTGTCAAGTAGCGATTCTATACGCTAGTTGACAGGGAATGCCACCTATTTTTTCGTTACTTTGTCCCAAGCCAGAAGAAGTGTCCGTTTTGCATTGGCAACAACCAGGTCGGGATCCTCGTCTCCATAGGGCTTGACTTCAAAGCTTACCACAGGTCTTGTTTTCTGGGAGAAAAATCCGATAGAAAACAGCACCTCAAGGTAGTGGGCAAGCTCATCAACATCATTCTCTCCCCCCGGGAACCCGAAACGGGGATGGGCATCGCCATAGGCCGGCAACGTCGGGTCCTTGATGACACAGTTACCCATATGGGCGTGGACGATATACTCCTTGACCGGCAGCAGTGCCTCCTCGATGGTCTCATGCAAGAGGGGGATGTGGCTCAGGTCAACCAGAAGCCCGAAGTCAGGATACTCCTTGCGGATCTCCTTGGCATAGCGTGCGGCCAGGGAGGCCGGCCCGATGAGGCTCTTCTTGTCGATGTCGTAGTCGAAGACCTCCAGGGCAACCTTCATGGAACCCTTCTGCCGGGCGTAGCGGCAGAGCTCCTTGGTCGACCGTACCAAGGCGTCGAAGGATGCTTCCTTCGTCTCCTCAGCATAGTGGCCGCTGAGAAAAGCAAAGCCAGAAGAGCCCAGCTCATACGCCTCGTCAATCCCCTCCTTGAGGTTTTCCAGGGCTGCAAGGCGCTTGCCTTCGTCAAGGTCATTGATGTTCATCTTGGCCGAGAGCAACCTCGGCTGTGCCCCATAGGTAAGGGTCATCTTGGCGGTCTCTTTCATCGCACGGACCTTCTGGCGAACCAGAGGGTCTTTCATTCTGGTAACTTCCACGGCCTCAAAGAACGGGTCCATCGCAATCTTCTTGAACGACTCCTCGATGGGGCCCTCTCCACTGCTTACAGGATAGGCCATGAACTGGATAAGCCCTACCTTCATATATGTTGATAACGTTCCTTGCATATGCATTGCCTCCAAGGAAGAGAAATAGTTTGATATATCATCTATATAATAGACACACCACACGCTCCTGTCAAATGGTTATCCTTGAAAGTTTGGCCAAAAGGAAAGGGAGTGTTTTCACACCCCCTTGCCTTCTTGCCCTCTTGCCTTTTCCTTCTTGCCTTTTCCCTCTTGATGCATGCTCCCTACTCCGAGGCCAACAGCCTCTTGGTCAGTTCCTTCAGGGAGTGGAATATCGAATCGCAGGGGATGAAGGCCCAGCTCTTGGTCCTCTTCAATACGATGCCCTCCACCACCTGTTCCACAGTATGGAAGTTGCCTCCTATACGATTGTTGTCGTAGGGGCTGAAGGCCGATGCGTAGTAGAACTTCTTCGTCTCCCCTGCCTTGATGGTGATGAGGGAATCACAGCCAAGGACCGTATCCCCTGGCTGGGCATGCTCAAGGCCGGTGTAGAGATTGTTGGTCCCTGAACCGCAGTTGAGGGAGTACTGCTGGCTCATCCCCCCCTGGTAGAGGGTCCAAGGGGTTTCGCTTCTCCCGCCGTAGTCAAACATGAAGTTGTTGAAGTTGATGGGCACCTCATCCTTAGCCAAGGCTGCCGGGCCCGGGAAGAAGTTGAAGTATACCATCTGCTGGCGGGGGTTGATGACACTCGACCACCCCAGGCTTGCCGTACGGGGGATCGAGCCTGAGATGAAGTCACTCTTGCCAATGACAGGGGGAACCTCTGTCAGGTCGACTGTCCCTCCCCCCTTGAGAGGGGCTTTCTTCCAGTCCTCGAACTTGGTGTTTGGTTCAAGCCGGGAGTTTACACCGATAAGCTGTGTCTCATCGCCTGTCATCCATGAAGTGGCACTTGCGTTGAGCACACACCCCGACTCAAGGAAGGGGGAACCCAACTCATTGTTCCACACGGCATTTGCAATGAGGTCCTCTGTCCCTGTATTGGTGATGACGCACGCAGTGTAGTGTACCGGCTGGTTGGGAAGCAGCATGTCGATCTTGCGAACCTGCCACTTTGCCTTGCGGTTACGAACCAGGCTCATCAGCCACACCCCACCGAACTGGGGGTCAGTACCATAGCGCTCGACCATCCAGTAGGAGGAGGCTGTATAGCCATTGTGGTCCTGTTGGTCACGTTCATTGGCATAGGCCTGGCCAAAGTTGGGGAAGCTGAGGTACGAACCCGCTTTCTGGTAGAGGAAGGGACTGTTCTTCCAGTATTCACCATTCTCGTCGCTGAACACCGAGGTACCGCTGCCCCGGTAATGGGGAAGCAGGTGGGCATTGATTCGCCCACCGGCGGGGGTGTCGCTACTCAGCTCCAGGGTCATCCCACCCTGGTCCTCCAGAACAATGCGTATCAGGTCATTGTTCAGAACCGTAGCATTCCGACTCTCCCACAACCTCAAACGTCGAATATCCATTACACTTCTCCTCAATTCACTCATAAGCAGGGTGGCAAAAATACCCCAACACAGTATACTGATACAAGATACCTAGCTCTTGTTCAAGGAGAACCAAGAATGATTTCCAAGAAGGACCAGCTTTTCAATCTTTCCACCAACAATACAACCTACCTCTTCGCCATTACAGAGACAGGACACCTTGAACACCTCTATTATGGCAAGAAAATCAGCTCTGAGGGAATCTCCCATGCAGCCCTGGCAGAAAAAAGAAGCCTGAGCATCGGGACAGGGACTGCATACAGCAGCGATAACCCAACCCTTTTCCTTGGGAATCTCTGCCTAGAGTATTCTAGCATGGGAAAGGGAGACTGTAGAGAGAGTTTCGTCGACATCGAGTATGGACGTGGCATGCAGACCCTGGACTTTGTGGTCAAGAGCTTCAGGATCATCCCAGGCAAACCCAGGACCTTCAGCGGCCTGCCTGAATCCTATGGGGACAAGAGCACCTGCACCACGCTGGAGATCACCCTCAAGGAGAGCGGCCTGCCCATACGGCTTGTCCTGACCTACACGACCTTCGAGGACAGCGACGTCATAACCCGCAGGTCGGCCATCTACAACGACAGCGACAGGACCATCACCATCCGCAACCTCGCATCCCTGCAACTTGACCTCGACGGCGATGGGTGGAACCTCGTCACCTTCGACGGGGCCTGGGCACGGGAGCGGTACATGCATGAAAGGCCCCTAAGCCCTGGCATCATCATCAACGACAGCAAGACCGGGGTAAGCTCAGCCGAACACAACCCCTGCATCTTCCTTACCAACGAGGATGGGGAGTGCATAGGGACCAACCTCATCTACAGCGGCAACCACCGGGAGGTGGTGGAGACCTCCCCCTATGGGAAGATACGGCTGCTTACCGGCATCAACCCCTCCCAGTTCAGCTGGGACCTCGGCCCCCAGGACCGCTTCCAGAGCCCCGAGGCTATCCTCACCTTCTCCCCCAAGGCGCTGAACGGGGCAAGCCAGAACTTCCACCACTTCGTCAACAACCACATCATCAGGGGAGAGTGGAAATTCCGGGAAAGGCCAGTGCTGGTAAACAACTGGGAGGCCACCTACTTCAACTTTACCGAAGACAAGCTCATAAGCCTTGCCCGGGAGGCCTCAAGCCTGGGCGCCGAGCTCTTTGTCCTGGACGACGGATGGTTCGGCATACGAAACGACGACACCACCAGCCTCGGTGACTGGACGGTCAACCCCAAGAAACTCCCTTCAGGCCTGGGTGGCCTTGCCCTGGAGATCCACCGGATGGGAATGATGTTCGGCCTCTGGGTAGAGCCAGAGATGGTCAGCATCGAGAGCCAGCTCTACAAGAAGCATCCCGATTGGATGGTGGCGATACCCGGCAGGAAGCCCAGCGTGGGCAGGAACCAGTACCTGCTGGACCTCACCAGAAGCGAAGTGCGTGACTACCTCTTCAAGATGCTTTCCGACACCTGGCACCTCGCTGATGTAAACTACATCAAGTGGGACATGAACCGGACCTTCAGCGACCTGTACAGCTCCAACAAGGAGATCAAGAACCATGGGGAGTTCCTCCACCGCTATGTGCTGGGCCTCTATGAACTGCTCTCCCGCCTGACAACAGCCTTTCCGAACGTCCTCTTCGAGTCCTGCGCAAGCGGGGGCAACCGATTCGACCTCGGCATGCTCTGCTTCATGCCCCAGACCTGGACCAGCGACAACACCGATGCCCTTTGCAGGCTCTATATCCAGGAGGGAACCAGCTGTGGCTACCCCCTCTCCACGATGGGAAGCCATGTGAGCACCTCACCCAACCACCAGACATTGAGGAAGACAGACCTTGAGGCACGGTTCAACGTTGCATCATTCGGGGTCCTGGGCTATGAGCTTGACCTCACCAAGCTCAATCGCCAGCAGAAGGAGGCGATACGTTCGCAGATAAGCTTCTACAAGGCCAACCGCTCGCTCTTGCAGTACGGTACCTTCACCAGGGTAAAATGGGCCAACAGAGGCGCAAACCATGTGGTATGGGCTGTGGCAAGCGGCGACAGGTCCACCCTGCTGGTGCTCTTTGCCCAGAAGCTCAACCAGAGCAACCCCGGAAGCGATCGGCTGAAGATCGAGGCCGTCGACCTGAATGCTACCTACGAGGTGTTCCCCCGACAGCAGAAGATCGACATCCGCACCTTCGGGGATCTGGTGAACCGCATCAGTCCTCTCGCCATCGCAGAAGGCGGCCTTGCCCAGGATACCCTGAGCAAAGCCCTCTCCTTCGACAGTGAGGTGGAGCACTACCGGGTGAGCGGTGAGTTGCTTGCAAATGCGGGCATCAAGCTCAACCAGCAGTTCGGGGGAACCGGCTACGACGGGGAAACCCGGGTATTGGGAGACTTTGGAAGCAGGATCTACATCTGCAAGAAGATCGACTAGAAGTCGAGCAAGGCAGCTATCTCCCCTTCGCTGACAGGCTTCTGGTAGTTCATCCGGACAAACTTCAGATGCTCGCTACTTCCATAGAGGATGGCCCCCGCAAGGGTGCCCTCCTTGAGGAAGTACGCCTCATACCGCTCGCCTACCCGCTTGCTCAGGGGAATGGCTGTAACGTCACCGACACTGATGACATCCAGGGCCTCGTCCTTGAAACGGGTAAAGAGCACCGGCTCCTCATAGACCCTATCCCCACCTGTCAGATTTGCTATGACCGTATCAGCCATCGCAAGGGCTACAGGCACGATCGCCGGGATCTGGCCATTGTGCTCGGCACAATCCCCTATCGCATAGATATCCTCATCGCTGGTCCTCAGGTAGTCATCGACGACAATCCCCCTCTTGATCCTCAGCCCTGCCTCTCTGGCAAGAGACACTTCGGGGAAAACCCCGAGAGAGAGGATGAGGGTATTGCAAGGAATCTCGGGCGAGCCCTCCACCTCAAGGGCAACCAGCTTCGCATCCGCATCGAGACGCTTGCCGATGGTCTTGGTCGATTCGCGTATCGTCAGGCCCTCCTCCTCCAGTTTAGAGCGGAGCATCGTAGCGGCAACCGTATCCAGCTGGCGTACCAGGATCCTGTCTGCGGCCTCACACACCGTCACATCGAAGCCCTTGTTGTTGAGGTTCAGCGCAGTCTCAAGCCCAAGCAGCCCTCCACCAAGCACCACGACAGGGCTGGTGATGATGTCCCCTATCAGAAGGGCATCGTAGAAGGTCCTGAGGGTACACACCCCTTCGGTGTTGGAGAAGATCTCCAGGGTGCGCGAACGGCTGCCGGTTGCGATGACCAGCTTGTCGTAGGAGTAGAGCTTGCCATCACCGGTCTCGACCTCCTTCCTATCGGGGAAAATGCCGGTGACCGGCTGTTTCACCAGATAGGGAGGATCGCTCTTGGAGATAAGGTGGGCAAGGGCCTCCTTGTCGTACAGGGAGTGGGGCAACATGATCCTGCTGTAGAAACCGTATGGCTCCTCTGCAAACAGCGTCACCTCCACCCCTTTATGTGCAAGTTTCTGGGCCACCGTAGCTCCGGCAACACCATTTCCTATTATTACTATGTGCATACTATGATACCTCGTCCCTTTCAAAGCTACTGAAAACAGGGGAGCCTGTCCATGGACGGCAGGGGCCAAAGTCGCAATTAGATACGCACTTGCCCCAAACCACCGCTTAGCAGTAGTATGGGCGGCATGGAAACACAACTGATCCTTATCCAGGAGAGTGCGGCAGCCAAGAGCGAGAACCGCCCTCTGCTGCTCCAATGCCAAGCTGTCCGCAGAAGCGTCTTCGTGGAAGGCCAGGGCGTCGACGAGGCCATCGACTTCGATGGCAAGGACGATAGCTGTGCCCACCTCCTCCTCTTGCTTGGGCAAGAGGCAGTGGGGACCCTGAGGATCAGGAAGACCAGTGAAGGCACCAAGCTTGAGCGCATCGCTGTCCTGGAGCAGTACCGGGGCAAGCAGTTCGGAAAGCTCCTGGTGGAAAATGCCCTTGCCCTTGTATCCGGCAGGGTCTATATCCATGCCCAGACAAGAATCTCTCCCTTCTATGAAAAACTGGGTTTCACCGTAGAGGACCCTACCATCTACTACGAAGCCAACATACCACACCTCACCATGATCTGGCCCCACGGCCAAGGAGTCTTGACTTGCAACATCACAACACGATCGTAATCGCCGGAGCAGGCGTATTCGGGACCGCGATGGCCGAACGCCTCTCCTGGAACACCAGGAATACCGTCATCCTCTGGAGCATAGAGGCAGACGTGGTGGAGGACATCAACCGCAACCACCGCAACTCCAAATATTTCCCCACCCATTTCCTGAATACCAGCATCAGGGCAACCGGGGACAAGACCATCTTCAGCTCCGCTGACTGCATCCTGCTGGTTATCCCCTCCAAGGCCATCGTCCCCTTCACCCAGGAGATCAGGGCAATGACCAAGGAGGACTGCATGGTCATAAACCTTGCCAAGGGGATGAGCGATGACGGGGCCTTCATTACCGAGCAGATCCCATTCGAGAAGACTGCCAGCATGAAAGGCCCTACCTTTGCCATCGAGGTGCTCCACGGCCTCCCCTCCTCCTTCACCTTTGGAGGGAGAAGGGAGGACTACACAGCCTTCAAGCAGGCGATATTGCCAGAGACCGGCCTTTACCTGGACTTTACCGAGGATATCCGCTCGGTCGAGCTGATGAGCATCCTCAAGAACATGTATGCCATAGCCATAGGCCTGGTATCAGGGAGGTTCAACTCCCCCAACGTTGACTTTCTCATCTACACGAAGGCGGTCAATGAGATGAGGCGCTTCCTCTCCCTCTTCGAGTGCGAGACCGAAACCATCTTCCGCTACTGCGGCATCGGGGATTTGGGGCTGACCAGCCTCAACGACCTCTCACGCAACCGCACCCTTGGCCTCCTGATGGGCAAGGGGTTCTCCATGGAGAGCGGAGACAAGTCTTCCACAGTAATCGAGGGAAGCAGGACCGTCAGACTCATGGGGGAGATGACCAGGGAGAAGGGGGTAAGCGAACAGTTTCCTCTTGTACAGGCCCTCTATCGCCTGATGTACGAAGGGGAGACCATCAACGACTATATGAACTCAGCATTCAGCTAGCCCAAAATGGGCAACCTGCTATAGTGCTAGCTTTTCACTAGAGGTTTCTTTGGGTATACTGGGCTCAGGAGCGACTATGAAGCTTGCACAGAAACTTAGCCTTCTACTACTTGCCCTGTTGGGCATAGCCATCCTTTCTCTAGGGGCTGCCACAGCCCAAGCTACCTATGAAGAAGATTTCGACACAGAACTACATAAAAGTTCAGATTTTGGGATCCAGAGCGCAGGCTTCAACGATGCATTTCATGTAGGAACGCTGACGATCCGCTCAGTGGGGAAGGGAAGCGTCCAGCCCTTGTACTCCCTGCGCATCGAAAGGTCCGGTAACTTTGGCGGTGGCAGGGAGTATGATCTTCAAAGCACCACAGTAATAAACTATATGACGGTGTTCGGCTCCCAGGTCGTCGCCAAAATCAAGTATGGCAGCACTACCATCGTGAAGCTCATCAACTGGAGCAGTGGAGAGGACCCTCTGGCAAGTGATGCCATTACCACAGCCCCCCAGTATCCCATCACCATCGATTTCTACCTTGGAGTCAGGAACATCAACAACTCTGCCCAGGCTACCGATGCAGGCTTTCAGTTCAAAGGCGCTTCAGGACCAAACCTGGGGAACTTCACCATCATGTACCGTAAAGAAGCTGGGTGGGGAACAGAGTATACCATCCCTTTCGGGGCGAGCTCGACAACACCCCAGGCCTTCTTCACCACAAACTATAACCAGGGCTCCACAAAGTATCTCAACAAGAGCGCCATCAACAAAACCGTATATGTCTCACTCAAGATAGAACAGACACCCTCCCAGGCCTCCATAAACCTGGTCAATGCCTCAGGTTCATCAAAGGCCACGGTAGGGTCGGCCAGGCTCACCCTGACTGGTTACAACAGCTCCAGCCCGCAAGGGGTCACCCTCACCTTCGCTGACGGCAATGGCAGTACCAACAGCAGCTTCAGGCTCAAGCACAGTGAATTGAACTACTACATACCCTTCTTCCTCTATCTGGGAGGAGCGCCAGTGGACAGGGGCGTCCCCATCACCTGGCCCAACCTTTCCTTTGGAAGCAACAACCTCAAGGATCTGCAGGTCGGAGGGATAGACTACCAGAGTGCTGTATCGGCAATGGGCGGGTCGTATTCCGATACCATCACCGTAACCATCACCCCATTGGATTCAAACCTGGTCGGACAATAACCGTATTCAACCCTTCAATGAAGTGCTTGCATGCCTCACACCAATCCAAGAGGTGGAGCCCTTCCGTTTTGCACCAATCATCCGAGCCAAAAAAAACTCCCTCAAGCTTGCACCCTTGGGGGAGTTCCGCATTAATGCGGGCAATGTGTACTGCCGTTACCTCTGGGAAGAGGGGGAAAAAAACGAACAGACACAGGTGGTGAACATATTGATGACATAAGTCTAACAAGTTCACACGTTCGGACACAAGTACTATACCAGCAATTGTCCGTCTTGTTAAGTCCTTTCTTAGAAAATTCTCAAATTCTTTTATTAGAAAATTCTCAAATTCATCTATAAACCACGTTTATCTGGGCCATTATTTACAAAAACCTAGTTTTGTCTAGTCATCTCAACTACCATTGAGATGGTACTTCTCACCGTCATGCTTCCTGCTGGAATCTCGGTAGACATGTCATAGGCTTCAGAAGCCAACATTTTGACGGCTCGGGGGCTATAGGGATTGGAGGCCACCGACGATTCGCTGATGGTGATGGGAGAGCCCACCAGCATGTTGCTGTTCTTTGCATAGGCCTCAGCCTTGGCCAGGGCGGAGGCAAGTGCCAGCTGCCTTGACTCAAGCAGTGCTGCACTCTTGTCTTCCTTGTCAAGCACTACCGAATTGAGGTAGATGCCCGAGATCTCGCCAAGCTGGTCGATGACCTTTCCCAGGCGGGGGAGGTCTCGCAGCGTGACAGAGAGGTTCTGGCTGGCTACCTGGCCTTCCAGATACTGCTGGTTATCGAGCCACTTGTAGCTGGGCCGCAGGTTGAGGGCGGTTGTGGCAATGTCCTTTTCGGCAACCCCATTGGTCCGAAGCACTGTCAGGATCGCGGCCATCTTCTCGTTGGCAAAGCCCTGGGCCTCGCTCGTCGTCTTGCCCAGCTCACTGACCTGGATGCTGAAACTTGCGATGTCTGCCGTAAGGGCCACTTCACCACTGCCGGATACCTCGATGGTCCTCACAATGCCCTGTGTCGCCATGCAGGAGGACAGGAGGACAACCACCACTACCGAAAGGAAAAGAATCACTATCCGTTTTGTTTTCATCAGATCAAACCACCTTTTTGCCTATGTTGCTTACTCGTTCGCCAGGAGCTCAGGCCTCTTGTGCGCTTCCCTCAAAAAGAAGCCCAAGGCTATCATCATGATGCCATTGTCATATATTCCACTACCCATGTTCTCGATCACCTCCTGGACAGGGACCGAAAAGACATCCAACTGCTCATTCGCATCGAGGTTCTGGGAGGAGACGAGGCGCACGCCCTCGACAAGGTAGAAGTTGGACCGGTTGGTCATGAAGGCTGAGTTGGGGCTTACATTGCCCAGCAACTTCACACTCTTCGCCTCAAGACCAGTCTCCTCCAACAGCTCCCGAAGGGCTGCAACCAGAGGGTCCTCACCCTTCTCGACCACCCCGGCAGGGAACTCCCTGGTCACGGTGGATGAGCCATGGCGGAACTGGTCGACCATCACAAACATGGGCTTGCCATCCTCCCTGCGATACCAGGGCAGCACGGTCACCCAGTTTGGGCTTTCCACTTCAATGAAGGTAGAACACCGGCCATCGGTCGATGTCCGCACTACAGTGCAGACATCAAAGATGGGACCTTTGAACACCCTCTCACGCCTTCCGGACTGCCACATCAGATGGCTTGCATCGCCACCGGCATTGGATGAATCAAACATCACATGCTCCTTATTTTGAACCTTCACTCTTTTTTGGCCGTGAGGTCGAACAGGCGGTCCCTTCGCTGATCTGGCGTGCAATATCCTTGATGGCCTTCGAGGAGGGGCTGTCCGGTTGCAGGGTGAGATAGCTCTGTCCGGCATCCTCAGCCTCCATCAGGGAGACCTCCAGGGGAATCCTTCCCAAGTAGGGGGCACCCATGTCCAGGGCCATCTTCTTGCCACCTCCGACTCCAAAGAGCGGCAGTTCCGTCTTGCAGTGAGGGCAGATCAATCCACTCATGTTCTCCACGACCCCAAGGATGGCGACACCCATCTTGCGGGAGAAGTTCACCGATCGGCGTGCATCAAGTATGGCCACCTCCTGGGGGGTGGTGACGATGATGGTACCGGTAAGCTCAGGGATGCTCTGGCAGACGGTAAGCTGTTCATCACCGGTTCCTGGAGGGGAGTCAATGAGCAGGTAGTCCAACTCCCCCCAGTCAGCCTGGGCAAGGAACTGCCGGATGGCTGCCATCTTCATGGGGCCGCGCCATACGATAGGGGCATCACGCTCAGGGATAGCGAAGGCAAGGCTCATTACCTTAAGGCCCTTTCTGGCCTCAACAGGGAAAAAGGTGACTCCATCATCATTGGTCTGCAAAATACCCTTCTCACAGCCAAGCATCTTCGCCACATTCGGGCCATGCAGGTCGGTATCGAGGATACCTACCGTACAGCCGTTGTCGACAAGGGCGTTGGCCAGGTTGACGGTTACTGTGGTCTTTCCCACCCCGCCCTTTCCGCTCATGATCAGGATCTTCCTGCCAATCTTATCCATATGGGTCCGTATTGCTTTGTCCTCTGCAATGCGCTGTGCAAAATCAATTCCCTCAGACATACTGATTCAACTCTCCTAGCGGATATATATATCCGTACAAAACATACGACAAAGAGGAGAAACAGACAAGGGAGAAGTCCAGTTATCAGCAAGGGCCAAAAGACAATTGTCCAAAAACCCCTTTTCCCTTCCTATTGCATGCCAGGCGAAAATGTAGTCGACGGTGATCAGATGCAGGCATCATTCCCACAACCCTGGTTTTTTCAGGAAATTCTCCTACACAGGTTTTCAATTCCTTTCCCATCAAGCATCTGTCTCCCTGAAAAGGGAAAACCATAGGAGAAGGGACAAGAAGCAAGAAACAGTATGCAACAGTATGCAACAAAAGGGAGATCGCTTTGCTATCTATGTATCCTGCCGTTACTTGAAACACTACAAGAAAATCCTATATACTGGTCTGCAGTGAATTTTTGTAGTCATTGGCTATGATCACTATAACCCTATTAGGAGTTCGTATGGTATTTTTAACGCAACTACCGAAAGAACAACTTATTGCCCAGCTTGAGAACGGAGTAATTCTCATGCTTCTTGGAATGGGCACTGTGTTCGTGTTTCTCACGTTGCTGGTATTTCTCACCAAGGGCCTCAGTGCACTTGTAAGGAAGTTCTTTCCTCAGAAAAGTCCAGCTGTCGTACAACGCCCTGCAGCAGCAGCAGTCGCCGTAGGCACTGCATCCGATGCAGAAGTCGCCGCAGCCATCGTGGCCGCATTCGTAAAATCTAAAGAATAAGAAACCCCGGAGGTCATTCTCAAATGAAAAAGCAAGTCAAATTCATGTGCACCGCTTTTCGCGACGGATTCCAGTCAGTATATGGTGCCCGTGTATTCACTAAGGATTTCATGCCAGCAGTAGCAGCTGCCCGTGAAGCCGGCATCAACCATTTTGAAGCTGGCGGCGGAGCCCGTTTCCAGTCGCTCTACTTCTACACCAACGAAGACGCATTCGCCATGATGGATGAATTCCGCAAGGTAGCGGGCCCAGATGCAGACCTCCAGACCCTCTCCAGAGGTGTCAACGTCGTTGGTCTTGACTCCCAGCCTAGGGACATCATCAAGCTCCATGCAGACCTTTTCAAGAAGCATGGAATCTCCACCATCCGTAACTTCGATGCTCTCAATGATGTGAACAACCTCATCGACAGTGGCAAGGCCATCAACGATGCAGGGCTCAGGCACGAAGTGACAGTCACCATGATGAGCCTTCCCCCAAAGACCGAAGGCGCCCATGACCCTGACTTCTACGAGGGCGTGCTCAAGCAGATCCTCAATGCCGGCATCAAGTTCGAATCCGTCTGTTTCAAGGACGCATCAGGAACCTCCAAGCCAGCTTTCGTCTATGAGACCATCAAGCGCGCACGCAAGCTGCTCGGATCCGACATGAACATCGTTTTCCACAGCCATGATACCGCCGGTGTCTCAATCCAGCAGTACATGTGTGCCCTTGAGGCCGGTGCCAACCAGGTCGACCTCTCCATGGTCCCCGCTTCCGGCGGAACCTGTCAGCCCGACATCATCACCATGTGGCATGCCCTTCGCGGGACCGACTACGACCTCGGAATCGACATCAAGAAGGTCCGTGAGGCAGAGGCTGTATTCCAGGACTGCATGAAGGACTACATCATCCCACCCGAAGCAATGACCGTAAACCCTGAAATTGTCTTCTTCCCCCTCCCCGGTGGTGCACTTACCGCCAACACCCAGATGCTTCGTGACAACAACATGATGGACAAGTATCCTGCAATTGTTGAGGCCATGGGCGAAACTGTTGCCAAGGGTGGTTTCGGAACCTCCGTTACCCCCGTCTCCCAGTTCTACTTCCAGCAAGCTTTCAACAACGTCATGTTCGGGCCTTGGAAGAAGATCGCAGAGGGATACGGCAAGATGGTCCTCGGCTATTTTGGCAAGACCCCCATCGCCCCCGATGCCGAGGTGGTGAAGATCGCCGCAGAGCAGATGGGGCTTGAGCCCACCACCAAGAAGGTAGTCGACATCAACGATGCCGACCCGACCAAGGGTGTCAAGGCTGCAAAGGCGATGCTCGAGAAGGCAAGCCTTCCCATCACCGACGAGAATATCTTCATCGCCGCTTCCTGCAAGGAGAAGGGTATCCTCTACCTTACCGGCAAGGCACAGCCCAATGGCATCCGCAAGGTTGACCATGAGGCAGAAGCTGCAAAGAAGAGTGGTGAGTATACCGTAACGGTCAATGGCAAGGCCTATGGCGTCAAGCTGAACAAGACCAAGGCATCCGTCAACGGCGTGGAGTACCCTCTCGAAGTTGCAAACGGCATCAACCAGAAAGCGATCGAAGCTGCCCAGGCTGCAGCTGAGCCTACTGTCGTTGCTGCCTCTGCACCTACCGGTGAAGAACTAACCGTCAAAGCTCCAATGCCGGGCCTGATCCTGCGTGTTGAGGTCAAGGTTGGCCAGAAGGTAGCCAAGAACCAGTGTGTACTGATCATGGAAGCAATGAAAATGGAGAATGAGATCTTCGCACCCCGTGAAGGCACCGTGACCAAGATCTGTGTGAGCCAAGGCCAGCAGATGCAGAGCGATGACGATCTTATCGTAATCGCCTAAAGGAGACTCAGACATGATTGGTTCCGCGTTAACTCGACTCTGGCAGTCCACCGGGCTGTTCGGATTTCTAGGATTTTCTGATGGATTCGGCGTGGGCAACCTCGTTATGATCGTCATCGGGTTTGTCCTACTCTATCTGGCCATCAAGAAGGGCTTCGAGCCCCTCTTGCTGATCCCGATTGGGTTTGGTTGTATCCTTTCAAACATTCCGATGGGCTATATTGCTGGGATGGACCCGGCAACCGGCGACATCGGATTCATCAAGCTGTTGTTTGACATGGGTATCGCTTCGGGCCTCTTCCCGATTCTGATATTCATGGGTGTCGGTGCGATGACGGACTTCGGCCCGCTCATTGCCAACCCCAAGACCCTGTTGCTGGGAGCCGCTGCACAGTTTGGCATCTTTGTTGCCCTTCTTGGTGCACTTGCCCTCAGCTTCATCCCTGGGATCAACTTCAGCCTATTCGATGCTGCCTCCATCGGCATCATCGGAGGTGCAGACGGCCCTACGGCCATCTACGTCACCAGCAGGCTTGCCCCTGACTTGCTGGGCCCCATCGCCGTGGCAGCATACAGCTACATGGCCCTGGTACCCATCATCCAGCCCCCCATCATGCGCCTTCTGACCACCAAGGAAGAGCGGATGATCAAGATGCAGCAGCTCAGACCGGTAAGCAAGCTTGAGAAGATCCTCTTCCCACTTGTCGTACTGTCCACCTGTGCCATCCTGCTTCCTTCCGCCACACCGCTCATCGGTTCTCTGATGTTCGGCAACCTGGCCAAGGAGTGTGGAGTGGTGAACAGGCTCTCCGACACCATGCAGAATGCCCTGATGAATATCGTAACGATCTTCCTCGGACTCTCTGTCGGTTCGAAGATGGAAGCAGCACACTTCCTTAACCTGAATACCCTTGGTATCCTGGTTCTTGGAATGGTAGCTTTCTCCATCGGTACCGGTGCCGGTGTCCTTATTGCAAAGCTGATGAACAAGATAGACCCCAAGCACCCCGTCAACCCTCTGATCGGAAGTGCCGGTGTCTCCGCTGTCCCGATGGCCGCCCGTGTCTCCAGCAAGGTTGGCCAGGAGTCCGATCCCCAGAACTTCCTGCTCATGCATGCCATGGGCCCGAACGTGGCTGGAGTAATCGGAAGTGCGGTAGCTGCAGGCGTCCTGCTCGCAGTTGTGCCCTTCATGGCAGCCCTGTAGACCTCAGCCCAAGACAATCTCAATCTATCCAAGGGTCCGCTTCCAAGCGGGCCCTTGCTCTTTTCTTCCCTCCTCTTCGGTTTCCCTATCGATATTCCCTCTTTCCAACTGAAGCTCCCTCCTATATAGTAGGGATATGTTGACTATCATCATTGACACCATCGTCATCCTTTTCCTCCTTTGGAATGCAACACTCATCGGCTATAGGGATAAAAACCTCACCCCCCTTGTCCCTGATGAGACCAAGGTCTTCAGCGAAAAGGCCAAAAGCATCCTTCTGACAAAAGAGGGTAACCGCAAGGCGATCATCCTCATCCATGGGTTTCCCTCGACGCCGGCGCTCTATGCCTACAGCGCAAAGCGCTTCTTTGATGCAGGCTGGGACGTCTATGCCCCCCTCATCCCCACCTTCGGTTCTGACCCTGCAGAGTTTGCAGACACCACCTTCACCCAGTGGTTCAACTACCTATGCACCTACTATGAGAAGCTACGAACCACCTACCCTACCCTCCATGTGCTGGGAACCAGCATGGGTGGGCTCCTAACCCTCAAGCTTGGGGAGAAATACTGCAATACCCCATTGGAGCCGGACAAGATAGTTACCATAGCAGCCCCGGTCGTCTACAACAGCCTCCGTGACAAGGTAATCACCGATAGGCGCTTCTACATCATGCGCACAGTTGCCCTCTTCACACCCTCCATCGGGGCCAAGGTTGTGGACGGGAATCCCACCAGCGATGACGGAAACGAAGAGTGGGTAGGATATGGCGGACTGTTTGTCCGTGCAGGCATGAGCCTCGTGCATGCCATGAAGGAGGTGCGCAAAAACCTTGGCTCAATCACCTGCCCCCTCTTTGCCATCCAGGATGTCAATGATGGGACCGTTCCCTTCAAGAACCTGGGTATCATCCAGAGGGAAAACGGCAGCAGGGATTTCAGGAAGCTTGAAACCACCATGGGCAAGTTCAAGCACAAGAGGCATGCCCTGCTGCTCTACCGCTCCATACAGCAGAGCCTGACCGACACCATCATAGAATTTCTAGACGACAAGGAGAGACAGAATGGGCAAACGTGAGGATTACATCAGCTGGGACGAATACTTCATGGGCGTTGCCGTCCTCTCTTCCCTACGGAGCAAGGACCCCAACACACAGGTAGGGGCCTGCATCGTCAACCCCGAGCATAAGATTGTAGGGGTCGGATACAATGGCTTTCCCATCGGGGTAAGCGACGATGAGATCCCCTGGGACAGGGAGGGCAACTGGCTCGATACAAAATACCCCTACGTCTGCCATGCCGAACTGAATGCGATCCTCAACTCCATCAGCAACTCACTGAAGGGCTGCTCCCTCTATGTAGGGCTCTTTCCCTGCAATGAGTGCGCCAAGGCCATCATCCAGTCAGGTATTAAGGAGGTGGTCTACCTCTCCGACAAGTATGCCGAGGCTGACAACACCAAGGCTTCAAAAAAGATGTTTGACCAGACAGGGGTTACCTACCGCCAGCTCAAGGCCGTGCACACAACCATTGAGGTGCACCTATGATACTGACAGTCTGCCTTAACCCTACATTCCAGAAGACCATGCTCTTCGACTCCTTCAAGGATGGGGAGGTCAACAGGTGCAAGACCCACTACCTCGATGCCTCCGGCAAGGGGATGAATACCGCCAGGATCATCACCCAACTCGGGGGTACGGCAGCCCTGCTGACCCACCTTGGAGGGCCCAGGATGGATGAGATGCTCACCCTCTCCTCCAAGGATTCGGTGGAGATTCTCTATACGGACAGCCAAAGCGAGATACGTACCTGTACAACCATCATCTGCAACAGTGTCTGCACGGAATTGGTCGAAGAGCCTGAGGCTGTCAAAGGTGACTGCGAACAGGCCATACGGGCCCTCTTTACCCAGGCACTGCCAAGGGCAGAGGCAGTGGTCATCTGCGGCACCAGGGCCCCTGGATACAGCAAGAATCTCTACAGCGACTTTGTCAAAGAGGCAAAAGAGGCGGGGAAGTTTGTCCTGCTGGACATCAAGGGAGAGGACCTCCGATCATCGCTTGTCCATCGCCCAGATCTCATCAAACCCAATTTCAGTGAGTTTGTGCAGACGTTCTTCCAGAAGGAGGTCCTGGAAAACGAACAGAACAGGGACCTGATCAACCTGGTACAGGCAAAGATGAAGGAACTGAAAGAAGTGTATGGCACCATGAGTGTGATCTCCCGCGGCAAGCATGAAACCTTGGTGTACGACACCTGTCATGCAACAGTGCCTATCGAGCCGGTAGAGGTGGTAAATTCCATTGGATGTGGGGATACCCTCAGCGCCTCCCTCACCCTCTCCCTCCTACAGGGCCTCTCTTTGCAACAAGCTGCAATCGTCGCAACAAACCATGCAACAATTCAGGCAAAAACCATACACCCTGGGAGCCTTGTCTAGAAAAATACCCTTTTTCATTGGTGCAATAGTAATTTCATATTTTGGTATTCCCTAAATATGCAACAATAAATCTCTAATCTTCTCAAATTCCTCCTAGTAAAATCATATATAACGCAATATGATGGATAAAGTTTTATCAAAATCCGATTGAATTACTTTGACAGGCTCAACTTTATCCCCCTATACTGATAGCAACATGGCCCCCAAAAAGAGGGTTGTTAATCATGAGGAGATGTATTATGAGAAAATTGCTGACAATGATGCTCTGTCTCGTTCTCGTTAGTTCCGCTCTATTTGCAGCTGGAAAAACAGAGGCCGCACCCGCTGCAAAGAAAGATGCAAATGTGGTGAAGATTGCGCTGATCATCGAAAATACCATCGACGACAAGGGCTGGTGCCAGGCCATGCACGACGGTATCATTGAAGCCCAGGGGCTTCTTCCCGGCCGAATCGACTACACCTATAGTGAGAAGATGAGCCCCGTCGATGCAGGTTCCGCAGCTCGCCAGTATGTGGCCCAGGGCTACGACATCGTCATCGCCCATGGTGCACAGTACAAGAACCTGATCCTTGAGATGGCTGAAGAGTATCCAAACGTAACGTTTGCCTTCGGAACCAGCTCTGAGATCGGACCTGCCAACGTATTCACCTACATGCCCGAAAGTGAAGAGACCGGCTACCTCTCCGGCCTTATCGCCGGTATGGCTACCAAGAAGAACATCGTAGGTCTGGTTGGACCTGTTGATGCTGGTGATGCTGCCCGCTACAACCGTGGATACGTCCTCGGCGTCAAGGCTGTAAACCCCAGTGCAAAGGTCATGGTCGCCCACTCCGGCTCCTTCAGCGACTTCATCAAGGCTGGCGAGATTGCCCAGTCCCAGATCAAGAGTGGTGCTGACATCCTTACCGGTTCCTCACAGCAGGCTCTCGGTGCCCTTCGCGCCGTCGCCGACCATCGTGACATGGACATCTGGTGGGTAGGTCAGGATACTGCACAGATCGACATCCCAGAAGGGTACAAGGTACTTGCAGCCTCTTCCTACAACTATGCATCAGTCGTTGTTGGCCTGGTCGAGAAACACGACGCCGGCATCAAGGGTGGCATGTGTCTTCCCATGAACTTCAACAATGGTGGATTCATCTTTGAGTTCAATCCCGCCCTTGCAAAAATGTATGATGGCGCCATCAAGGCAAAGGTCGCTGAGGCCATTGCTTCCTTCACGGCAAAGCCAAACATGGTCAACTACACCAGTGTTGACTATTCCAAGCTCTAAGAGTCAGTAACAGATGGGTCATGCACGGCATTGCCGTGTATGGCTCAGTTTTTTTTTACGGTATCTGGAGGATTCCCCCATGGAAGTCACAACAAAGAAGATAACAAGCCTACGAGTGGAACACATCACCAAACGCTTTCCCGGGGTATTGGCCAGCGACGACATCTCCCTATCCATCGGGGAAGGTGAGATCCTTGCCCTGGTTGGAGAGAACGGTGCTGGAAAGACCACCCTGATGAACATCCTCATGGGACTCTACCAGCCGGATGAAGGACGTATCCTCATCAATGGCGAAGAGGTCAGGTTCCGCTCCCCCAACGATGCATTTGCTGCGGGGCTTGGGATGGTTCACCAACAGTACATGTTGGTTCCAAACATGACGGTTCTGGAAAACATTGCCCTCGGGTACAAACAGGCCTGGTCCCCTTTCAAGCTGGACCTGGGCAAAGTCCGCGAACGAATTGAAGAGATATCGAAGAAGTATGGCCTCTTTGTCGATCCCGACGCCTTCATCTGGCAGCTCTCGGTAGGAGAGCAACAGAGGGTGGAACTGGTCAAGACGCTCTGCCTTGGTGCCAAATTCCTCATCCTTGACGAGCCTACCAGTGCCCTTACCCCACAGGAGACCGATGAGCTGATCGTCCTGCTCAAGCGTATGACGAGTGAGCTCTCCATCATCTTCATCAGCCACAAGCTGCAGGAAGTGAAGGACCTCTCCAACACCATCACCATCCTACGCCATGGCTCAGTGGTATTCCAAGGCAACACCACAGACCACTCCCCCAGCGACATAGCAGCCCTCATGACAGGTCATGAGGTAGAGCTGCCACATAACGACGAACCCCCTTGCGAAGGGGCAATTGCACTGAACATCAAGAACCTGCATGTCAAGAGCGACCGCGGGTTCCTTGCCCTGAACAACCTCAACCTTTCGATCCGATCCGGTGAGATCGTGGGTCTTGCAGGAGTGTCTGGAAATGGGCAGAGGGAACTTGCTGAAGCGATAAACGGCCTAAGAAAGGTAGAGGGCGGGGAGATCCTCTTCTATGGTGAGGACCTTGCAAACAAGAGCCCCCACCATGTCATCGAGGCGGGCATGGGCTACATTCCCGAGGAGAGGAACACCGAAGGGATCGTCCCTTCGTTCTCCATCAAGGAGAACCTGATCCTCAAGGATGCCTCCCACCCCGAGTTCTCCAAACACACCTTCCTCAGGAACAAGGAGATAGAGACCAATGCCACGGACCTCAGGGTAAAGTTTGATATCCGTAGTCCCAACATAGCTGTCGCGGCAGGGTCCCTCTCCGGGGGGAATATCCAGAAGGTCATCCTTGCCCGGGAAATCTCCAGAAAACCCAAATTCCTCATCGCCGTCTACCCTATCAGGGGTCTCGACCTTGGGGCTGCGGAGTTCATCCACAGGCAGCTGCTGGAGAAGCGTAAGGAAGGGATAGGAATACTGCTTGTTAGTGAGGAGCTGGATGAGATCCTCGACCTCTCCGACCGGATAGCAGTTATCTTCAAGGGCCAAATCCAAAAGATATTGGACCGCAAGGATGCAACCAGGAGAAGCCTTGGCATCCTTATGGCAGGAGTGAAAGATGACCAAGAAATTTAAGATACTCTACAAGGTCTCCATCATCATTCTGGCCATCATGGCAGCAATGTTGCTTGGGGCAATCATCCTATGGACCATCGGAGCGGATGTAGCCAAGACCTATATGGTAATCCTCTTCGAGCCTCTGAAGACATCGCTTCAGATCACAGAGGTCCTTATCAGGGCGATACCGCTTACCATCATCGCCCTGGGTATTTCCGTAGCCTATCGCAGCGGAATCATCAACATCGGTGCTGAGGGCCAGATGGCGATGGGCATTTTGGGCACGACAGCCATTGCCCTGCTCTTCCCAACCCTTCCCAAGCCGGTACTCCTTCCTATGGCTGTGCTCTCCGGGGCCCTGTGCGGAGCCTTCTGGGGCTTCATCCCGGGGATCCTGAAGGCGAAGCTGCAGGTAAGCGAACTGCTTTCCACAGTCATGCTCAACTACATTGCAGCCCAGTTCTACACCTTCTTCTTGCGCGGGCCGATGCTCGACCCTGCTGAATCGACACTGGGAGGGAGCGGGACCCCGCAGTCCATGCGCCTGACCAAGAACATCTGGCTTGACCGGTTCATCCCGGGGACCCGACTGCATACAGGTATCTTCTTTGCCATTTTCCTGGCCATCATCATCTACCTCCTGCTCTGGAAGACATCCACAGGCATGAAGATGCGTGCAGCCGGGGCAAGTGCCCGTGCGGCACGCTACGGCGGCATCAGCGTGACCTGGTATCTGGTCATCGCCATGGCCATCAGCGGAGCCTTTGCAGGCATGGCTGGTGCCATAGAGATTGCTGGTGTCCATAGGCGTGCGATCGAGGGCATTACCGGAGGCTATGGCTTTAGTGGAATCGTCGTGGCCCTCTTCGGTGGCCTACACCCCGCTGGCATCATCCCCGCCGCCTTCTTCTTCGGACTCCTGATCGTCGGCGCTGACATGACCCAGAGGTTGGTAGGGGTTCCTGCAAACATGGTCAACGTGTTGCAGGGCATCATCATCCTGGTTATCGTCTCCACCAAGATGGTTCTGGCAGACCCCTATCTCATGGAGAAGGTCTGGCGTAGATATCAGAAACTGACCAACCCTCCCAAGGAGGTGGAAGCATGAACTTCATAGAAAATATCCTTTCATTGGCCATTCCTTTCTCAGTAGCCCTCCTGATAGCTTCCCTTGGGGAGATGTTCAACCAGAGGGCGGGTATCTTCAACCTTGGTTGTGAAGGCATCATGGCCATGGGAGCTTTCCTGGGCATGCTCATCCCCTACAGTGTCGGCCATGGTGGCCCCACCCCGGGAATCTACAACTTTGTAGGCCTGGCCGTCGCCATGATAGTGGGAGCCCTCTTTGGGCTGCTCTTCGGTTTTGTGGTTGTCTCCTTCCGTGCCCCCCAGGGCATCGCGGGCATCGGGCTACAGATGTTCGGCGTCGGCACGGCCGGAACCCTCTTTCGCCACTTCATCGGAGGAACCCAGTCAGTCCCTGGCATCGACAGCTTCAATATCCCCCTGCTCTCCAAGATTCCCATCCTGGGACCTATTTTCTTCTCACACAACGTCCTGGTCTATCTGGCCTTCCTGTTTGTCCCTGTTGCCTGGTACATCCTGTTCAAGACCCCCTGGGGCCTGAAGGTACGCGCCGTAGGAACCAACCCTAGGGCGGCCGACTCGATTGGGATCCAGGTAAACAAGGTTCGCTTCCAGGCCCTTGCCGTCGGAGGTGCCCTGGCCGGTTTGGCCGGTGCCTACCTCAGCCTCTGTCAGGCAAAGATGTTCAGTGACGGGATCATCGCAGGCCGTGGCTTCATCGCCGTTGCCCTGGTCTACTTCGGCCACTGGAATCCTGTGAAGATCATGGGAGGGGCACTGCTCTTCAGCTTTGCCCAGGCCTTGCAGCTTGCGATCCAGGGGCAGGGGATAAACTTCCCCTATGAGTTTGCAGTAATGCTGCCCTATGTGATGGTCATTGTTGTCCTGGCATTCAGCCGTGAAAGCCAACTGCTGGGACCCACAGCCCTGGGCCAGCCCTTCAACCGGGAAAAACGGACGTAGACAACCAAGGGCCAAAAACAGGGGATTGTGTTGCAATTTCCTGTTTTTTCCCTTGGGTACGATACTCACCAGACAGTCCGCAACGAGGATTGCAACAGATTAACTATCTATGCAACAACAGCTTGACGAACTGCACTATTACAGAGAGACTGACGAAGTATAGCATCACAGACCGACGCATTCGACCAGGATGCCGAGGCTAAGCGGCTACAACATGTTCCTTTCCAACCGAGCTGAAAACGTTGGGGCCGGATACATTCCCGCCCCAGATACCATGGAGAGCAAAGCTGTGTATGCATTCAAAGTAAACGGAAAATCGATCACCTACCAGGGCGAGGACAAGAAATTGCTTCGCTTCCTTCGGGAGGACCTGAACCTTACGGGAACCAAGGATGGTTGCAGTGAGGGTGTATGCGGTACCTGTACCGTCCTCATCGATGGCAAGAAGACCAAGGCCTGTACCTTCAGCCTCTCCAAGCTGGAAGGCAAGTCCATCACCACCATCGAGGGGTTGAGCGAGCGGGAACAGGAGGTATACTCCTACTGCTTCGCCGAAGCTGGTGCTGTGCAGTGTGGCTACTGCACCCCAGGCATGATCATAAGTGCAAAAAGCCTGATAGATGTCGAACCCAACCCTACCCTGGAGATGGTCAGGGTTGCGATCAAAGGGAATATCTGCCGCTGTACCGGATACAAGAAAATCGAGGAGGCAATCCTCAAGGCTGCCGAATTCTTGAGGGAAGGCAAGCCAGTCCCCAACGAAACCGAGGAACCCGCCCTGGACAAGCGTTACCGCCGGGTCGACGCCATTCCAAAAGCATTGGGGCAGGGCCTCTATGCCGATGACATCCGCCTTGAAGGCATGCTCTATGCCAAGGCCGTACGGTCAGCCTTTCCCAGGGCCCGTGTGCTGGGTATCGATTCCTCCAAGGCCGAGGCGCACCCTGACTTTGTCAGGATAGTGACCAGCGAGGAGGTGCCGGAAAATATCATCGGGCATCTGAGCCAGGACTGGGATGTGCTCATCCCCATCGGGGGAATCACCCGGTATACCGGCGACTCCCTCTGCCTGGTCGTTTCCCAAAAGAGCGAGACCCTCGATGAGATAGCAGAGCTGGTAGAGGTATCCTATGAGGTGCTCAAGCCAGTCCTTACCATGGAGGAGGCCCTCAAGGCCGATGCCCCATCCATCCATGCAAACGGCAACATCCTCTCCATCGAGCACATCGTCCGCGGGGACGCAGACAGGGCGATCAAGGAGAGCAAGCATGTCATCAGGCGAAGCTACTCCACCCCCTATACTGAACATGCCTTCATGGAACCTGAGTGTGCGGTGGCCCTTCCGGAGGGGGAGGACGGGGTACTTGTCCACACCTCGGGCCAGTCGATCTATGACGAACAGCATGAGATCTGCCGCATGCTCAAGCTTCCTCCTGAAAAGGTCCACTGCCACAGCATGCTGGTAGGCGGTGGATTCGGGGGAAAGGAAGACATGAGCGTCCAGCACCATGCTGCCTTGCTCGCATGGCTGCTCAAGCGGCCGGTCAAGGTCAAGCTCAGCCGCCAGGAGAGCCTGGCTGTTCACCCCAAGCGTCACCCGATGGATATCGATCTCATAACAGCCTGCGACGAACATGGACGCATCACAGCCATGAAGGCTGTCATCCTTGCAAATACCGGGGCCTACGCCTCGCTGGGAGGGCCTGTCCTGCAGAGGGCCTGCACCCATGCATCCGGTCCCTACAACTTCCAGAACTTCGAGGTACTGGGAAAGGCTATCTACACCAACCTTGTGCCAGCAGGAGCCTTCAGGGGCTTTGGGGTGACCCAGAGCTGCTTCGCCGTAGAGTCAAACATGAATCTTTTGGCCGATGAGCTGGGAATGGACTACTGGCAGTTCAGGATGCTCAACGCCCTCAAGCCGGGGGACATCATGCCCAATGGCCAGATAGCTCAGGATGATACCGGCATCATCGAATGCCTTGAGGCGGTCAAGGATGCCTTCTACTCCTCCCCCTACGCCGGTATCGGCTGTGCCTTCAAGAATAGCGGAGTCGGTGTCGGTGTCCCCGATACCGGGCGATGCATACTCTCGGTCGAAGGGGGGAAGGTACACATCCGTACCAGTGCAGCCTGCATGGGCCAGGGGGTTGCCACTGTCTGTATCCAGATGCTTGGCCAGACCTGCTCGCTCAACTCGAATGATGTTGTCGTCGAGGACCCCGATACAAGGCGCACCCCAGACTCAGGGACCAGCACGGCCTCCAGGCAGACTGTCTTTACCGGAGAAGCTGTACGCCGGGCCGCACTCAAGCTCAAGGAGGCGCTCAAGGGTGCCACCCTCAACGAACTTGAAGGCCAGGAATTCTTTGGTGAATACACCAGTGTGACAGACCCCATCCACTCAAAGAAGCAGAACCCTGTAAGCCATGTTGCCTATAGCTACTCTGCCCAGGTCGTCATACTCGATGAAAAAGGAAAGCTGGAGAGGGTCGTGGCAGCCTGTGATGTAGGGCAGGTGGTAAACCACCAGGCCCTCACCGGCCAGATCGAAGGCGGGGTCGTCATGGGATTGGGCTTTGGGCTCACTGAGGACTTCCCCATCGAGGATGGGCAGTTGAAGGTAAAGTATGGGACCCTGGGCCTGCTCAGGTCGACCGATGTGCCCGACATAGAGGTAAAACTGGTCCAGGGACCCAAGAAGAACTCCCTGGCATATGGGGTGAAGGGAGTGGGAGAGCTTTGCACCATCCCTACAGCCCCAGCCTGCCAGAATGCCTACTACCGTCTGGATGGGAAGTTCAGGACATCCCTACCCCTGGCAGACACTGCCTACAAGAAGCCAAAGAAAGGCTAGCCAGAAAGAAGAAAAGGATATCCAAGGAGGCCAACCTGTGACCTCCTGTTCATTTAACCCCAGTTTTCGAAACAGGCTTGCTGCAACTCCTCAAAAGTTTTTCGACTATGGACGAATAAACTATAGAATTTTAGTTTTTTCCGTCTATAGACGGAAAACTTTCTGCCTCTTGGGTACGGTTTCAGGATTCATACAGACAAAACCAGAAATCCTTTGGACATTGTCATACAACCCTAGGAACTATGTCTCGTCATCAAGCAAAAAATCCAAGATATTGACAACCTTGATACCTTCAAAGTCCTTGGAAAAAGTGTAATCCATGGTGAGTATCATCTTGTCATATTGGTCTTCGATTGCAAGAAGCGGCCGCAACTCCCGTTCTCTTGTCGTATCGTCTAAAATCGTTGCTGATACTTGTATGTAGATTTTCCTACCAGGGCGAATGGCGATAAAATCAACTTCAAGGGTGCCCACTTTTCCAATACTGACAGTGTACTGCCTGTGTTTGAGCTCCATGAAAACTATATTTTCAAGAATCTGGCCATAATCGGTATTCCTCGAGCCGACAAGCTGGTTACGGATACCCAAATCGGCAATATAGTACTTTTCGAAAGTCTTCAGAAATAGTTTTCCCTTGAGATCATACCGGTTTGCACGATGAATAATGTATGCACTCTCCAGCATGCCCAGATAGTTGTCGATGGTATCACTGGTGGTTTTTCTTCCGCTGGAGTTCAGATAATCCGCTATCTTTTTTGTTGATACAATGTTTCCTATATTTGCTGCAATATACTTGAGCAGGCTCTCCAAAAGAGCAGGGTCGCGAACTTGATTGCGCTGCACAACATCCTTGAGGATCACAGTATTGACGACCCCTGAAAGAAAGGCGTTGATGGTTTCCTTTTGATCCATCAGCTGAATTACTGTGGGAAGGCCCCCGTATGTCAAATAGTCGGTAAAACGATCAGAGAGGGAAACTGACCCTTCATGGCCAACAAAATCAAGATACTCCTTGAATGAGAGTGGTTGCATGGGAATCTCTACATACCTACCTGCCAGTAGGGTCGAGAGTTCTGACGATAGCAGATACGCATTCGACCCTGTCAGATACATATCCACGGGATAATCAACTTGGAGTGAGTTTACCACCCGCTCCCATGATTCAACCTGCTGTATCTCATCAAGAAGCAGATAGTACGTCCCTTTGTCCTTTGCGATTTTCTTTTGGAGATATGCATATAATTGCTTGTACGATGTAAGGTCATCATACTCCAAAGATTCAAAATTCATCCTAATAATGTGGTCCGGAGCTACTGCATTCGCAAGCAGGTACGATTCAAAGAGAATAAGCAGAGATGATTTCCCACATCGACGCATCCCTGATAGCACCTTGATCAAGGGCTTATCTTTGAACTTGATAAGCTGAAACAAATACACATCTCTTTTCTCCAGCATGAATCACCTCATTGGAACATAGTGTACTGGATAAATCACTATTTGTAAAAGTTTTTCGACTATGGACGAATAAAATAGTAAATAACATTCTTTTTTATCCTATAGACGGAAAACTTTCAAAATCTGACTATGGCCCCTGCCAAACCAACCTTCCCTACATACCACATCGACCAAGTAAGCCCTACAGCCGATTTGCCCATTGGGTTTAGCCACAAACCATGATATGCTATGGATATGATACTCAAGAATGCTACCTATCTAGGACCAGACCACCGTCTTTACACCCAAGATATCAGGGTGTCAGGCTCTGTCATCAGCCAGATCCAGGAAACCCTGGAACCGGAGGATAAGGAACGCATCATCGATTGCTCTTCCTTCATCGTAGCCCCTGCCCTCGCGGACTGCCATGTCCACACCCCAGACACCCTTTTGAGGGGATTGTTCCGCGATATGCCCCTAGCCTCCTGGTACGATGATTCAGCACAAGGCAGGCTGCAGCAGAAACTTATCAAGTACATAGACAACGCAGTGGGAAAACCTGAATTCAAGACCCTTGTGCTCTATGCATACATGCAGCACATACGCCAGGGAATCGCCTTCATCGTGGAGACTGGACAGGCTGACAACTCCTCAGCAATCCTTCAGGAGTGTGCCCAACAGATAGGGCTGAAGGCCCTGGTCGACTTCTATGAGGAGTACCCAACCAATCCAGCACCCACTGCGACCATAAGCCATGGCATCCACCTCCCGGAAGAGGAGGACCTTACTCCTGAGATACTGGAGGAGGTACGGCAACTCTGTTTGCAGGAGCGTCCCTTCCTGATGACCCACTGTCTGGAAACCTCATGGAGAAGGGCGCAGATCGAGAAGAAATTTGGGATGTCTACCATTGAGCTGCTTGCAAAGAAGCATATGCTCAACAAGAAATCCATCCTCTTCCACTGCATCGAAGCAAGTGAGGAGGACATCAAGCTCCTTGCACAATACAAGGCCAACGTCGTGCACTGCCCTATCTCCAACACCCATAGCGGAGCAGGGAACATGAACATCGGGTCGATGCTCCAGCAGCAGATCAATATCACCCTGGGAACCGACTATCTCAGCCATGACTTCTGGGAAACCATGAGGGCCACCTATGGGGAGCTGAAGCAGGGGATGAAACCAAACCTGTATGATGCCCGCACCGTCGTTGACATGGCTACACGCAATGCAGAAGTATTCGCCGGTGAGACAGGGTATCAGGGAACCATCGAGGTGGGCAGTGGGGCCGACCTGCTCTTCCTCAACGCCTATGATGCCGTCTCCCCTCTGATAGACACCCTTGATTTCTCCAACGCAACACACAACCTGCTCACCTTCGCCAGAGCCGAGATGATTACCCACGTCATGATCGGAGGCAAGTGGGTATTGAGGAACAAGCTGTTCGTGACCATCGATGAGCAGGAAATACTCAACTCCTATGCCGAACTGGTAAACAGGCTCTTCCCTCAGGCAGAGCGCTGAGGCTCAGTGCCTCTAGTTTCCTGATACGACCGGTTTTCCTACCAAGGAGGACCGGTCCTTTTTGTCTACCCAAAGTAAAACAGTAGGAAAAACGGTATCTCATAGGGCATAATCCTCCCTCACGTCCCAAAATTCTGGTACAAGTTTCTTTTGGCCTCCACTCTCAGGCAGAATAGGTAGCCCATGGGTGGAGGTTGGAGAAGAAACTCATGTATTCAACACTATTACATTATTTGTAATTGTGTTAAATTAAATTCAAACTATCTCACTCCTTTCACTCATGAGGAACAGTACATGAATACAACTCACTTTGAACAACTGTTGGGAACCCTGAAAAAGGTTACTGACGATATTACGAAAACCCTTCCCTTCAAGTCCATCCAGTCATTTCTGGGAGAGCTGAAGCAGATCAAGCCAAGCTGGCCGCCCTTGAGGATCGGCAACCTTGTTGCCACTACCCCGATCGTACAAGGGGGAATGGGTGTAGGAATCTCCCTGTCCGGTCTTGCTTCAACAGTTGCAGAGGCAGGAGGCATTGGAGTCATCGCAGCCAACGGCATCGGGCTTCTGGAGAAGGACTACTACCAGGATGGCAGCGAAGCCAACCTCCGGGCCTTCCGCCGGGAGATCCGCAAGGCCAGGGAGATGACCAAAGGTATCATTGGGGTCAACATCATGGTTGCCGTCAATGACTTTCACCAGCTGCTCGATGTAGCCATCGAGGAGAAGGTCGACATCGTCTTCATGGGAGCAGGGCTTCCCATCAAGGGCCTTCCTGTAGAGAAGATCAGGAAGAATGGGGTAAAGATCGCCCCGATCGTAAGCTCTGCCCGTGCTACGGAGATGATCTTCAAGATGTGGAAGAAGATCTACAACGACGTCCCCGATGCCGTGGTATTCGAAGGACCCAAGGCAGGTGGACACCTCGGGTTCACCGAAGAGCAGCTGGAAGACCCAGCCTATCAGCTGGAAGCCATCGTACCTGGAATTGCAGAGGTCCTCATCCCCTTTGGCAAGGAGTTCTTTCGTGACATCCCCCTCATCGCAGGTGGCGGCGTCTATACGGGGGAGGACATCTACAAGGTGCTCCACCTGGGAGCCCAGGGTGTCCAGATGGCCACTCGTTTCGTCGCAACCGACGAGTGTGATGCGGACATCCGTTTCAAGGAGGCCTATGTAGCCTGCAAGCAAGAGGATATCGGCATCATCAAGAGCCCTGTCGGGATGCCAGGGCGTGCCATCCGCAACAAGTTCATAACCGACAGTGAGGCAGGCATCCGCCCAGCCTTTACCTGTGCATGGAAGTGTCTTGCCACATGCAAGGCACAGGATGCGAACTACTGCATCTCCATCGCCCTGAACAATGCCCGAAGAGGGGTCCTGCAGGGTGGATTCGTATTTGCCGGGACCAATGCCTACAGGGTTGACAAGATCGTCCCTGTCGCCGCCCTGGTCTCGGAGCTTTCGACCGGATATTGGGTGGCGGAGAGACAGAAGGTCACTCCCAAGCTGGAACACCTGGTTGCAAGCGTGCAAACCCTTGCAGAGAGGTACAAGACCTTGCAAGGCCAGGCCATTGAGTTGGGTAAGGCGTATGAACAGGCCTTGATAACCCCTTCTGCCCTTGCCTCCCTTACTGAACTCAGGAACAAGTATGAGAAAGCATATGGATCTGCCAGGAAGTTGCAGCTTCGCATGGTGGAGAAGGTCATGGCTTCATGGTACCTGTTGCTACCACAGGCTATCTGAACAGAGAGTGATGAGGGAGGAGAGAAATACTCCTCCCCTTCTCTCTACATCAGCCTATTCTTGCCGCTATATGCCTCTGTGGCATTGAGTACAAAAGCCCCATGGCCAGGATGCTTGGTTGGGTTCCAACCTTTCATCCAGGTAAAAATCGGCCCGGAGCTATGGTACTCCACATCCCCTTTTACCTGATAGGACGTACCCTCCTTGGTAATGAAGAGGACCGCAGCCTTGCCCCCGAGCGCAATATTCTGCTTGGTCTTCGAAAAGTAGTTGTCGGCGATGACAATGCGCTTGTCGTCGCTGAGACCGATACAGGTGACATAGATGCTGTTTGGCATCCCTCCATTGTCAACGGTAGTAAGCACAATGGCCCCATCCCGTTGCTCCCAGGCTTTCAGCAACTCTTCATTCAGCATCTCATATCTACTGTTCGATCTATCGGTAGGAATTCTTGTAGATGGCCAGACAATCCTCATCGCTGAGTACCACTGGGTCGACCTCAAAGAGCCCTGCCATATTCTGTCGTGCATTCTCTACCATCTTGGGCAGGTCTTCCTTCTGGATCCCATAGTCCGACATCTTCAGCTTGTCCACTCCACACGCCTTTTGCAAGTCATGGAGGGCATGCACAAAATCCATTGCCCTCGTGGCATCCTGGTTTCCCATCGCCTTTGCCATGGCCACCATCCTCTCGTCACAGGCATGGGCATGGGCAAGATGGGTATAGTACGCAATGCTTATCATGATCAGGCCAGCGCCGTGGGGAAGAGCGGGATAATAGGCACTCAAGGCATGTTCCAGCGAGTGCTCAGAGATGCAACCCGAGGTCGACTCCACCATACCGGCAAGGGTATTGGCCAGGGAGACATCCTCACGAGCCTGCAGGTTGGCCCCATCCTTGACCGCATGGGCCAGGCTCTTTGCAATGAGCCGTATGGCCTCAAGGCTGTAGAGGTCGCTGAGCGTATTCGCAATCTTGTTGATATACCCCTCGGTGCTATGGAACAGGGCATCAAAGCCCTGGTAGGCAGTAAGGGATGCAGGGATGCTGACAGTAAGCAGGGGGTCGACAATGCTTAGGACAGGGAATGTTCCTTCATAGCCCATCCCTATCTTCTCGTTGGTCTCCTCTTTTGTTATGACCAGCCAGGGGTCCGCTTCGGTTCCAGTACCTGCGGTGGTGGTGATGGCAACAATGGGAAGAGGCCAGACAGGTATGGGTTTGCCTTCTCCGCTTCCTCCACCAATATAATCCCAAAGGTCTCCCTCATTGGTCGCCATGATAGCGATGCCCTTGGCCGAGTCGATGGTACTGCCACCTCCAAGACCTATGACAAAGTCACACCGCTCCCTCCTGCAAAGCAGGGCGCCCTCCATTACATGGCCCCTGACCGGGTTGGGCAGGATTTTGTCAAAGACAACTGAGCTAACCCCAGCTTGTTCAAGCTCGGTTTCCAGCTGCGCTAGGTAGCCGTTGGCCCTGGTGGATTTTCCGGAAGATATGACAATGAGGGCGCGTTTGCCCGGTAACTTTTCAGTGTGTAAACGTCCAAGGGAACCTTTTCCAAATACTATCCTTGTAGGGATATGATAGGTAAATTGCATAGGGACTCCTTCAAAGTATTCTCATGTAAGTATATATTCAAGCCTAGGCAGATGCAAGGAATAAGGGCTGCCTCTTTGTAAGAAGCAGCCCTTTGGTAGAGAGAGTGACCTGTTTTCCTTAGCCCATGAAGGAAGGGAGGAACATCGTCATCGGGGACCAGAAGGATACCAGCATCAAGGTCACCAGCATCATGACCCAGAACGGAAGGACAGCCTTCGTCGCCTTCTCGATGGAGATCTTGCCGATGGAACAGCCGACAAAGAGGGCCGACCCTACCGGTGGGGTGGTGAGCCCGATCGCCAGGTTCAGGATCAGCATGATGCCGAACTGGATCGGGTCCATGCCCAGGTAGCCAACCATGACAGGGAAGAGGATCGGGGTGGTGATGATGATCAGCGGTGCCATATCCATGATGCATCCAAGGGCCAACAGCATGACATTGATCAGAAGGACCAACAGGATCTTGTTGTCGGTGATGGACAGCAGGCCGCTGGTAACCGCCTGCGGGATGCGCAGGAAGGCCATCAGGTAGCCGAAGGAGCTGGCCGCGGCGATGAGGCTCATGACCATGGCAAGGGTCTTCAGGGAGTTGCGCAGGATCGATCCCATCTGCTTCACCGGTATCTCGCGGTAGACGAAGAAGGTGATGATGAACGAGTAGACAACGGCGACAGCCGCAGACTCGGTTGCGGTGAAGACGCCCGAGATGACACCACCCATGATGATGAGGATGGTGAAGAGCCCGAAGAAGGCATCACGCGCAAGCTTGAGGGTCTTTCTCCAGCCGAATCCTGCCTGCTTGGGGTAGTTGCGCTTGTAGGCGATGATGGCTGTGGGGATCATCAGCAAGAGGCCTAGGCCGATGCCGGGGATGAGGCCACCGAGGAAGAGCTTGCCTACGGAGACACCGCCACCTGCTGCCATGGCGAAGATGATCATGTTGTGGCTGGGAGGGATGAGGATACCCTCGCAGGCACTGGTGACCGTGACGGCCACGGAAAAGTCGGCGTCATAGCCGTCCTCGACCATCATGGGGATGAGCATCGCGCCGATGGAGGAGACGTCTGCAACTGCGGAGCCGGAGATGCCGCCGAAGAACATGGAGGCAAGGATGTTCACCTGGGCTAGGCCGCCTCGAACACGCCCGACTAGGGCGTTGGCAAAGCCGACCAGCCTGCGGGAGATGCCGCCCTGGCTCATGATCTCACCGGAGAGGATGAAGAACGGGATGGCCAGGAGCGAGAAGGAGTTGACCCCACTGACCAGGCGCTGCACGATCGACATCAACGGGATGTGCAGGAACATGGCAGCGAAGATGGAGGAGAGGAACAACGAGAAGGTGATGGGGAACTTCATCACCAACAAGAAGACAAACGAGCCTATAAGGATAAAGGAACCCATGCCTGCATTCATTTGGCGTTTCCTCCCTTGAATTTCAGTATGTCCTCGTACAGATGGATGGAGGCATAGAGGATGATGAAGACCCCTGAGACCGGCAGGACCAGGTAGTTGATGGAATTGGGGATATGGGTGGCAGGCAGGAAGGACTTGGCACCGTTGAGGGTGAGCTTCCAGCCATAGAAGACCATGATGCCACCAATGAGGACTATGAGGGCATCCCTCAGGCATTCAAGGGTCGTGAAAAAGGCCTTGGGCAGCTTCTTCGGCAAGATGTCGACATTGATGTGAAGACTCTCCTTGACTCCCAGGGCCATGGAGATGAATGTGAACCAGATGACGATGACGAGAGAGATCTCCTCTGACCAATACACACCGGAACTGAATCCGTAGCGCAGTACGACGTTGAGGAATACGAGGACAACCATCGCAACCAGCAACACCATGGCCAGCTTGAGAACCCACACAAAAAAGGAGTCAAGTAATTTCTTCAGTTGCTCCATGGGAACCTCCACATAAGGTAGAATACATGAGAATGGCGCGGGGTCTCAAAGAAACCCCACACCATGTAGATCCGAACGGGTTGGCTACACTACTGCCGTAGCCTGAGCAAAGGGATCCAGCTGCTTATTTGACAGCCTTGATCTTTGCAACCCACTCTCTCTGAGCAGCATTGAGCTGGCTCTCATAGAGGGGTGCCATGGCGGCGGCAAACTCAGCCTGGTTGGAGATGCTGTTGATCTTGCTACCAGCTGCGCGTACCTTAGCCTCTGACTTCTTCTCATAGTCTGCCCAAGCCTTGACCTGTACAGCCTGTGACTCCTTGGCAGCCTTCTTGATGAGGGCCTGGTCAGCTGCAGAGAGCTTGTCCATGGTGATCTTCGAAGCAATGATCATCTCAGGGACACGGGTGTGCTCGTCGATGGAGAGGAACTTGGCAACTTCGTAGTGTGAGGAAGAGTCATAGGAAGGCCAGTTGTTCTCAGCACCGTCGATGACGCCGGTCTGCAGTGCGCTATAGACATCACCATAGGCCATGGGGGTAGGAACAGCACCGAGAGCCTGTACAAGACCCATCATCAGGGCTGATTCCTGAACACGAATCTTCATGCCCTTCATGTCAGCTACTGTGTAGATTGGCTTCTTGGTATTGTAGAAAGAACGTGCACCACTGTCGTAGTATACAAGACCAACAAAACCCTTCTCAGTCATGGAATCGAGGAAGTACTGGCCGATCTCACCATTGAGGACGCTCCACATATGGGCGGAGTCCCTATAGAGGTAAGGCATCTGCAGTGCGTTCAGCAGGGGCTGGAAGGAGGCCAAGGGGGAGATGGATACACGGGTGAAATCGATTCCACCAAACTGTACCTGCTCGATTGCACTCTTCTCGTCAGCAAGCTGAGCCTGAGGATAGACTTCAACTTTGATGCGGCCATTGGAGTACTCACCTACCAGGCGAGCAAACTCTTCATCACCGACAATAGTGGGGTAGCCAAGTGGCTGGTTGTCTGCAAGGCGAAGGACGATCTGCTTGGGAGCTGCTGCAGCACCCTCTTTCTCGCCTTGTGCAAACATTGGAGTAAGCAACAGGGCAACCAACAATACGGACAATAGAACTTTTTTCATACGGTCCCTCCTTAAGGAACTAATTATTACTGGATTCAGTATGACCCAACTCCATGCAGGAAAAAAGCCGGAAAAAATAGGAAAAACCGTGCATTTTTTTCCTTTCGTACTACCCAAGCTCATTTTTTTTGCAATCTAGGGCCTAATTCCCTTGGAAGTGGCCTATAAGTTTCAGCTCTTCCTTACTGCGTAAACCCAACAACGCATGGTATACTACCTACCTGATGGAAATGACACAAACACCAACCACCCCAAGCAAACCAGGCACCCTCCGAAGCTGGTTGCTCTCCTACAACATAGTCATGCTGTGCATTATCCTTGCCTTGGTGATCATCCTCTTTGGGGTTGTCTTCTCCCTGCTTGGGGAGATACAGAGCAGGAACAACACCTACCAGGCACTGAACACCCTTACCAGGCAACTGGTCGAAAGCCGTCAGCTCTACAAGCAGTATGGAGAGCTTCCCAATGACAAGAACCATGAGGAAGCTCTTGTGGATTTCTGGATTTTGGACAGGGAGGTACAGATATCCCTTCAGCGGCTAAAGGCGGGGTATGAAGAGAATGCACAACGGTACTTCATCTATACAGGAATCTTCAACGGCCTGCAGTTCATCAAGGAAACCATCGTAAAGATGGAACAGCTTGACCCTGGAACCCAGAGCCAGGAGTACTACAACATCTACTATACTGGGGACAAGGTCTATACCTACCTGCAGGACTATACCTTCAACCGATACCTCTCTGTCACCATCCAGGACGATGCATCCTGGATGAAGGAGGTCCAGCAACGAATCGAGAACTACAGGACATTTGCCATCCTGCTTTTCATCATCATAGCCTTCTCGTATACCATTGTTGTCTACAAGATGACCATGCGTCTGGTAAGGCCGGTAAACAAGATGGTAGAGACAGCCGAGCAGATATCCCTCGGGAACTTCGAAGGGGAACCCATCCCCCTGGAGGGCCCGGAGGAACTCATTTTCCTGGAACAGAACCTCAACCAGATGAGACAGAGCCTCCGGGAGCGGCTGGAGATGATCGCAGAGAATGCCAAGCTGGAAAAACAGATCCACTCCCAGGAACTGGAACAGATGCGTACCACCCGGGAGCTGGAGAAGGCCCGCTACAAGGCACTGCAGGCCCAGATAAACCCACACTTTCTCTTCAACACCCTCAACATCATCAGCAGGACTGCCCTCTTTGAGGAGGCAAACGCAACGGTCGACCTCATCGATAGCCTTGCGTCAATCTTCCGCTATACCCTGGAGTATCATGACGATGTCACCATCAGGGAGGAACTGGCATTTGTCAAAGAGTACCTGACCATCCAACAGGTCAGGTTTGCCGATCGCCTGGAGTTTTCGATCGACTGCCCGCAAGAGTTCCAGGATGTGAGGATCCCCCCCCTCATCATCCAGCCCTTTGTGGAGAATTCCATGATCCACGGCCTGGAGCCTAAGGTCGAGGGTGGAAAGGTCGATGTTACCCTCCATCAGGAGGGAAAGCGCCTGATCATCCAGATCATCGACACAGGGGTCGGCATCGATGCCTCCAGGCTCTCCCTGGTCCACGCTGACGGGAAACAGCACATTGGGGTAAAGAATATCAGTGACAGGTTGAAGCTATACTACAAGGGGAAGGCAAACCTTGTCCTATCGAAGGTCAGCGAGGAGGGAGGGACAAAGGTCACCATCACCCTACCCTTAAAGACAGGAGGAAAAAGCCGTGTACACGCTACTGATAGCAGATGACGAACATCTTGAGTGTGATGCGATTGAGCTGCTGGTTGAGCGGGCCCACCTTCCCTTGCGCTGTATCAAGGCCAAAAACGGTAACGAGGCAGTGGAGCTGGCCAGGCAGTACAATCCTGAGATTGCCTTCCTGGACATCCGGATGCCCGGCCTTGACGGCATCGAGGCCGCCAAGCAGATCAAGGAGCTCAACAGTGACTGCCAGATAGTATTCCTGACCGCATGGAGCACCTTTGAGCTTGCACAGCAGGCCATACGCCTCGGGGCCAGTGAGTACCTGGTAAAGCCTGTCCAACGCAAGGATGTCTACGACCTTCTGGACCAGCTGATCGCCCACCTCGACGAGATCAAGCTCTCGGAAACACAGCAGGCAGGGGAGATCCGTGAGGTCCTCAACCTCTTCAGCAGGGAGTTCTTCGCTGCCCTGAAGTTCAACAGGCTTTCAGAGGAGGCCATGCGCTCCTACTTCCTGATGCAGGACATCAGGACAGAAGAGGGCTTTGCCTTGGTGATCAGCGGGATGAGCGAGGACAACCTCCGTTCGCTCTTCCAGCAAAGCCGCCTCTATCCCAGATTGCAGATCTGTTACTTTGCCTCGATCGACCGGATCACGGTGCTGATATTCACAGCCCAGGGGGCAAAGGTCATCGAGCAGCTGGCCGGCCATCAGGGAGAGAGCAGAATGTACATAGGCTCGGGGGTCCTCTTCACCGGGTTTTCAGGGATTCCACGATCCATATCCACAGCCTCCATAGCCCATACCTATGCCTATCGGCACAAGATGCGGTTCCAGCGGTTCAGCGATGCCTTGCTGGAACCCAAGGACAGTGTGAAGCTCCAGGAGAAAAGCCTAGGCATGCTGGAGCACACCCTGCAGGGGAACCGGGAACAGGCACGTATGCTTGCCCATGAGATCATCGACAACATACAGTCCAACAAGCTGAGGGAAGAGGATGCCATAGAGGACATCTATGAACGGTGCATGGTCTTTTCCTATGAGCTCAACAAGAGGATCAGCCTGTTGAACTATCCCAAGCCGCGAAAAGAGAGCGTCATGGAACAGGAGATATACCTCATGGATTTCATTGACCTCGCCTGCTCAGCAATCCTGCAGGACAAAGAGGACCGATACAAAAGGTCTTTCGCATTTGTCGACCAGTACCTGAGGACTCACTACCAGGAACAGCTTTCCGTCGAGCAGGTGGCAACCATCATCGGCGTGAACACCAAGTATTTCAGCCAACTCTGCAAGACCTACCTGGGCTCATCCTTCCTTGAGTACCTGACCAGCATACGGATGGAAAAGGCCAAGGAGCTCTTGGACGCAAACGAGTTGACGATCAAGGAGGTGGCAGAGCTGACAGGCTTCATCGACGGAAACTACTTCTCCCGGGTCTTCCGCCAGAACTTCGGGGTCTCCCCTTCCAGCTACAAGGAGAAGGGCGAGGGCCTATAGGAAATCTTTTCGGGTAGGGGTAAAGATATCGAGGACGGTCCCTTCCTGCAGACAGACAACCCCATGCTCTACCCCGCTGGAGAACAGGAGGGAGTCGCCCTGCCCAACGGTCCGTGTCTCCCCGTCATTCTCAAATGCAAAGAGGCCACTGAGGATGTAGCTCATCTGCTGATGGGGGTGGGAATGGACACTACCGACGGCCCCTTTCTCAAAGTGGACCTCCACCATCATCAGCTCATCATTGTGTACCAGTATCTTTCGGCTCACGCCCAGACCCAAGTCCTGGAATACGACATCATCTTTCTTGAGGAATTTCATGGCTAGCTCCTTGGCCCTTGAATATACCATGCAACAGGTGCAGAGGGAACAGGTCTTTTCTCTCAACACATGCCAGCGAACAGAAAAAAGTCCTCCCAAAGGAGGACCTACCAAACAGGGAACCTACCGCTAGCCTTTGACTGCACCCATGGTAAGACCCTTGACCACGTACTTCTGGAAGAACATCGTCAAGAGGATTGCCGGAGCCATGATGGTTACCGCAGCGGCCATGACCGCACCCCAGTCAACCTCGACATAGGAGAGGAAGTTGTAGACGGCTATAGGGAGGGTCCGGGTCTTCTGCTGGCTCAATACCTGGCTGAACATGAAGTTGTTCCAGCTGAAGATGAAGCTCAGCGTAGTGGCTGTCACGACACCCGGCCCTGAGAGGGGAAGCAGTATCTTGGTAAATGCCCTCTGTTGGGTAAGGCCATCAACCATGGCAGCCTCCTCAAGTTCCCGAGGAACAGAATCAAAATAGGGGGCCATAACCCAGACAACCAAGGGAAGGCAGATGAGCATGTGCGAGAGGATGAGCGCCACATAGGAGTCCATCAAACGCAGCCGTGAGAAGACGATGTACCAGGGCATCAAGAAGGAGATGCCAGGCATGAGACGGGCTATGAGGATGAACATCGAGAGCTTCTGCTGCTTGTACCGTGCAATCGAATAGGCGGCAGGGAGGCCCAATACCAGGGAAAGCATGACGCTAACCACCGATACGATGACCGAATTCTTCATGTAGCGCAAAAAGTTCTGTTCAAAGAATACCCTGTTGTAGTTCTGCATCACCGGGGTGAAGATAAATTTGGGAGGCCAGGAGATGATGTCAACCTGTGTCTTGAACGAGCTCATCAGCATCCAGACAAACGGGAAGAGGATGGGGATGATGATGAGGGCCAGCATGAGAAGAAAGAGCCCTTTCTGTACCTTGGATTGTTTCATGCTCCCCTCCTACAGCTCAAAGGCCCGGCGCAATCGCATCACGCCAAGACTGAAGCCCATGACGACGAGGAACAAGAACACCAGCATTACGGCACTCTGTCCCATCCTGAAATATTCAAAGCTGTACTTGAAGGCAAGGATGTTCAGGTTCTCCGAGGAGTAGCCCGGCCCTCCCCCTGTCATCGCATAGATGATGTCGTAGGTCTTCAGCGCGTCGATGGCACGCAGGATGATGGCTGTCAGGATGGTCGGCATGAGCATCGGCAACGTGATCCTGAAAAGGACCTGACGGGAGTTGGCCCCATCGACCTTGGCTGATTCATACGGCTCAGAAGAGAGGCCAGCCAAGCCGGCCAGGACGATGATGGTGATCATCGGCGTCCACTGCCAGATATCCACAAGGATCAGGGAGGGCATGACGCTCTTGGTCTCCGATACCCACCCGCTCTGGGGAAGGTGGAGCACGCTCAGGACATAGTTCAAGATTCCGATGGTAGGATCATAAAAGAGGTTCCATACGATACCGATGGCAACAGGGGTAGCCACCAAGGGGAGCAATAGCAGGGTCTTGACCAGCCCCTTCCCCCTGAAGGAACGGTTGAGGATAAGTGCAAGGGCAGTACCAAGGACCATCTCGACGATGACAGCGCCAAAGGTAAAATAGAAGGTTCGGCCCAGGGCATCGAGAAACCTAGGTTCCTTCAGGACATCAACATAGCTTTTCAGGGCGACAACGTTCAGCGGCTTTCCACTCGTAAGTGACCAATCGGTAAAACTAAGAAAAAAGGTATAGCAGACAGGAAATACCATAAGCACCACCACGAATATCACAGCGGGCAGAGGAAACAGATACCTTAGGTTCCTCTCAAAAAAACTTTGTCGAATCATGGAAAAGCTCCTTGTAGCCACAAGTGGCCGACCGATGAACTCGGTCGGCCAACAATAGGTCGTTGCAGTCTAGAGTCCGTACTCTCCGTCGGTCTTCAGCAACTCATCAACAGCCTTGGCTTTTTCAGCAGCAAGGGCAGGAAGCTTTGTGGAAGTTCCCTTGGTATTGATGGATTCGATGATGACTTCACCGATAAGGTCTCTGGCCTGTCCGACTGAGCTCATGAATGGGCGGTCGAAGGGATAGCCATTCTTTGCAGCATGGGCCTGGGTCTCTACAAGACCAGGGTTCATGATAGCGCGAACGTCCTTGTCAGCCCAAGCGGAGTCGCGGGCCATGGTGATGTTGGTAAGCATGCCTTCCTTGGCAAGGGTCTTGCTGGTTGCCCAGTCGAGGAACTTCTGTGCGGCATCCTGGTTCTTGGTCTTTGCAGACATTGCCATACCCCAAGAGACTACGATAAAGGGAGAATCACCCTTCGGGCCCTTAGGAAGCTGTGCAATGCCAATGTCTTCAGCAGGAATCTGGGTCTTGGTGGGGTCGATGATCTGGCCGTAGAAGACAGAGGCATCGGTCCACATTGCAGCCTTTCCAGCCTGGAAGACAGGCATGATATTTTCCCAGGACATGCTGGTCACACCCTGAGGACCGTAGGATCCAAGCATCCTGCCGTAGAAGCGGGTAGCTTCAAGGGCTTCTGGGGAGTTGAATACAGCCTTGCCACCATCGAGATAGCGACCACCATAGTTGTAGATATAGCTGGAAAGCTGTGTTACAGCAGCAGCGCCCTTACCACGGGAAGCAAAACCAGCTACGCCATCTTTGGTCAGAGCCTTGGCAGCAGCCTCAAGTTCGACAAAATTGGTTGGGACAGAGAGGCCGGCCTTCTTGAGGAGGTCCTTTCTGTAATAGAGTACCTGCCACTCTGTTACCAGGGGTACGATATAGGCAACCCCAGCCTTGCGTCCGATATCAACGCTGTTGGCAGGGTAGTCTGAGAAATCGTACTTGTCCAAGCCCTTGTACCAGCCATTCTTGATGAACATCAGGCCTTCCTGGAGAGGACGGGTCATGAATACATCGACGGTGGATGAGTTGGTTGCGAACTCGGTGGTCAGCTTATTGGTAAGCTGGCTTTCCTGGAGGCTCTCATAGTTGACCTTGATGCCAGTCTGAGCTTCAAACTCAGGAATCTTTGTCTTGAGCAACTCACCATAGGGGTGGTTTGCCAGCAAAACACGAATCTCTTGCTTTGGCTGCTCGACGGCACCCTGCGCAAAGACCGATCCTGTCAGGCAGAGCATTACTAGAAGCACCACGAACATGTTCTTTTTCTTCATTATTCATTCTCCTTTTGAAATTGAAAGTCCTTTCGTCCTATTATACCTCCTTTTGGGTATATGTAAATCAAAAATGAATATTACTTTTAATTGTATGAATATTTCTTTCATAATGAACCACATTCAAATTACCATAAATCTTTCCTTGTGAAACATAACACTCGCGCCACCAATACTTTCAGACTCAGTATGGGCTATCACCAATGCAACGGATTTATCAAATGTGTACGTAACTCAAAAGTTGCCAAAACCAGCTACTCTAATATAATTTATAAATGTGATTCTTGCATAAATGCAAGGACATCCTTCATTGAATACAGTCCGGGTTTTTGCCCCTGGAGAAATCTAACACCGTAGACTACACCTTTGGCGATGATTGAAGAGTCTTCCTCGTGATGTGTAAACTCCATTCTCTCTCCTGAGCCTGCAAATATCACAGTATGGACAGACCTATAGCTTCCCGACCTTAAGGAATGGATACCTATTTCGTGATTCCTCCGCTGATATGATTTGGTTGAATCCCGACCATACTGAATGACCTCATCAACAACATCCCCTCTCGCTTCAGCAATGGCTTTTGCAATTGTCATTCCTGTGCCACTGGGAATGTCCGGTTTATTAGCAGCATGCGATTCAATGATTTCTATGTCATAAGCACCGCCAAGCAATCGCGTAGCGCTTTGGACGACCTCCATAAAAACATTCATACCAAGGCCATAATTATGCGACTTCAAAATTGGGATGTGTTTTGCACAGGATGCAACAAACTCCGACTGCTCTTTTGTGAACCCAGTCGTTCCGATTACCATTGGCAGTTTACGTTCCACTGCAATCTCTAAATGCTCGATGGTGGCTTGAGGGTTTGAAAATTCCACTACCATACAATCATTGTGTTTCACAAAACTTAAATCAGGAGATAGAACCAATCCCAGCTGCAATTCTTCACCTATATTCTGATGATCTTTTCGCTCAATTGCAGCTATAACATGTACGTCAGTTTCCAAAGCAAACTGAGCAAGAATTTTCTTCCCCATATTACCACAAGCGCCTGAAACAACTGTATTAATCATACGTATCCCCTATTTTTGAAATCTAATGATAAGAATGGTGGCCATGAAACAGTAACCAGTTCCCTGGGAGAATTGAGGTTGTAAAGTTTACAAATACGATAGTACTGACCCCGCCCTACTAAATGCTCCCATCATTTCTAAATTCTTCCCAAACATTTTCAAAAAATACTGAAGGATTAGGGATTTCATTTGGTGCCCGCCAAGTACATATGCAACAGGAAAAATCATTTTCCATACTGATTTCCTGCAACTTTTTATTGCTACCGTCATCTAGGGAATAATATAGGTCAGAACTAAGCCTAATTGCAGAATCTGTGGCCGCGGTGACCGGATAGACTGCACTTCCACGACTTTTCCCATAAGTCTCAATGTAATTAACAATGGAACTTATATAGACAAATTGAGCTATAAGTGTATCCCTAGCTATGAAAAAATCAGGCAAATCTTGGTATGATGAGATACTAACTTCAGAAAAGATGTTCTGAATCAGATTTTGAATCTCTTTTTGCAAATCCTTGGTTTCTTCAAGGGTCCTAAAGAGTGAGCATGAGATGCTCATTTTTTGTTGTATATGTTCCAGCATTGAATTGATATGGGGTTTCTCTCTGCCTATGAGACTACTTGCGCTATGTATGAGTGTTTCTATCTGACCAAATAATACAGGAGAAAGTGTAGGCTTATCTGCCGCGACCCCAGTTCCTTTTCTACAGATGTATTCTGCTGCACGTAACGAGCCAACTTGTCCTGAATTTAAAGCGCTTCCTCCTGGGCGATTTACGCCATGTGTACCGGCAACTTCGCCAACAGCAAACAGGCCAGTTAGATTAGTCTGCCACCAGCAATCAACTGCAAGCCCCCCATTATTATGTTGGGCACAAAGCGATATTTCCAGAGGTTCTTTTGACAAGTCGACACCTTTCTCAAGATACTGTTCATAAGCAGGATAGTTCATTTTTTGCAGCCTCTCTACAGGAGTCCCAAAACATACCTCTGCATGTTTCAAATATTCATATGCTTCGCTTATCAGGGTTGAGTAATCAAGAGAGTCAACCGAACCAGGGTTTTCTCTGTAATCGAGAAATACCCGCCTCCCCTTAGCCAGTTCTTGGTATACTAAAAAATCAATCCTGGAAGAGCCATTCTCCAATTTTCCCACCGCAAAAGGCCATTGGTACCCTTTGAGAAATACATTGGATAAAAGAACGGAACAATCCGTGAAATATGCATGCAAAAATTCTGATTGCGCCTCTGATCCAACTTCCGTTGAATATATTCTTGGCAGCACCTGCATATACGAACCAGAGACATTCCATTTTGGGTTGATAGATGCCAAGCCAAATTGCCATTCAGGTAAATTACGTCCTTTTGCCCCGGCTTCAAAGGCAAGGCCTGATGAGCCATGGTGCCCGTCGGGATATACAACATTAGCGTATATTCCAGCAGGGCCTCCCGTTGCATACACAATGTTTTCACACAAAATTATTATGTATTCAGGCTGCACCTTGGGCAAGGAACTCTTATCCAGGCAAAGGATCCCACGTATCGTGCTTTCTTCTGTAAGTATTTTTATGACCAACATCTGGTCAAGGATTTTTAGTCCTTTTTTCAGTACCTCTTTCTCCAGATGTTCCGTCATCATCCTTGAGGTATATGGGCCTGCACTAGTGGCCCTTTGCCTCGGATCATGGTCAGTTTTATAGCCTACAAACTCTCCATAGCGGTTCTTAGGGAATTCGACTCCCAATTCCACTAATTTAAAAAAACATCGGGTAGATAGGGCTGCCTCACACAAGGCCAGATCCCCATCCATACAGTTCCCATCAAAGAGAGTTTGCGCCATAGCATGCACGCTATCAGGCTCTTTCCCTGAAAGAGTAACCTTATAGTAGGTTTGTTTATCTGACCCTGCATTTCTAGAAGTCCCACAATCCCTTCCTTCGGTTACCAACGCAATATTCTTTTGTCCAAGCCGCAACAGATGATCAGCTGCATTATAGGCTGCTGCACCAGATCCGACAATAATAGTATCGTACGTAACTATCTGCATTGTATGAGCATTTATCCTATAAGTCCCAATATATGGATGCCCCAGTATGAGCTGAGGAGGTCATTTTTCGATACAGAGCCAAGTATCCGCTTGCAGGTTTATGTATGGGTTTCCAATTCTTCTTCCTCTTGGCAAATTCTTCGTCAGAAATCTCAACCATCAGAGAACGTCCTTCAATATCAATGTGAATGATATCTCCAGATTGAATAAATGCTATGGGTCCGCCATCATATGCTTCTGGGCTCACATGACCGATTGCTAGCCCTCCAGTGGCACCTGAGAACCTGCCATCAGAAACCAATGCAATGGAAGAACCCATTTTCTTGCCTAGCACAGCAGCCATAAAGGTTTCCATGTGCGGCATACCAGGTGAACCCTTCGGTCCCTCATATCGTATCACTACAACATCACCGGCAACGATCGAATCATCCAGCATGGCTTGCCAGGCTTCATCTTGTGACTCATAGACTTTTGCAGGGCCAGTAAATTTCCAAGATCCTCTTGGTATTGCAGAGAACTTAACAATGCTGCTTTCCGGAGCAATGTTACCTTTTAAGACAGCAAGTCCTCCGTGAGGATTAATAGGATTCACGCAAGGTCGAATTACCTCTGGATCAGTGGAGCGCCTACCCATAGCCATCTGATGAATTGACCCAAACATTCCTTGCACATCCCCTAGGAATTTTTTTGAAAAAAGCAGTTCTCCCACTACAGCATTAAGTCCTCCAGCCTTATCAAACTCTTTCATAGTATAGGTAGGATGATTTGGATAGATTGCACTGATCAAGGGAACCTGCATGCTGATCATATCAAAAAATTGGGGGGTTATATCAACGTTAGCCATTTTGGCCATAGCAGGAATATGGAGGATCGAATTTGTCGAGCCTCCAGTAGCCATCATATAACGGACCACGTTTTCAAAGCTGTCTTTGGTTATCAGATCAAGTGGCCTAACCTCTTGTTTAACAAGTTCTACTATCTTTCGCGCTGCTTGTTTTCCAAGGATATGCCAGTCTTCTGTCTGGCTTCTTACCGATGCATTTCCAAACGGGGAGAGACCCAATATTTCAGCAGTAGCACACATGGTATTGGCAGTTCCCATAAAAGGGCAAGCTCCCGGAGAAGGACATGCTGAGCGAACTATAGCCTTGTAGTCTTCCTCTAGCATTTGGCCGCTCTTATATGCTGCATAAGCCTGTTTTGTATGGGTGAGGGTAAGCATTTCTCCCTTATATTCACCCGTATCCATATAGCCGCCGGTAAACATTACAGAAGGGATATTGACCTTCAAGGCCCCCATAATCATGCCAGGAACTATTTTATCACAAGTTGCCAACAGCAACATGCCTTCGAGCATATTCAATTCAGCTAAAGTCTCAACTTCGGCGGCTACCAAATCACGGGCAGGAAGTGTATAACGGTCACCGGGAGTATTTGAGCAAATCCCATCACAAACACCAAGAGTTGGTAATTCAAGGGCCAAAGCTCCAGCCCCATATATTTCTTGTTTCAACTCCTCCACGATATCTGAGAACGGGAAATGGCCGGGATTCATCTCATTCCAAGAGTTGACAATACCAATTATCGGACGTTTTGCATCTGCTTCAGAAATACCCATTGCATATAATAATGCATTCCTATGATCAAGCGACTCTTCATTCCAAGTTCGAATCATGTTTATGTTCCTTTCCAAATCTTCAAGTACTGGCTAGCTTTCCCTTGACTGGGGACCAGGTTAGGCATTTATGTAGCTGGGACAATACCTTTTCGAATGATAATATTAGCGAATCTAGCTGAGTCACTAGTAGCGACAATTGCATAAGCTTGCGATGCTCTTGTATAGAACTCCTGCCGTTCTAGCATCTCCATCCCCACAGGAGAACCATGATAGCTATCTACTATTGTTTGATATGTAGCCACCACATCACCTTTATAATCAGAGGTAGGCGGGATACGCATCAATTTGACAGGCTTTTCGACTGCATAATCGATGGGAAAGTGATAGAGGACTGCATGCAGTAACTCTTGAATGCCTACTCCACTGTAGGTGATTAACCGTTTTGCATTGGAAACTGCAGGAAAATTTCGATCAGCGAATGCTATCTCATCACCGTGCCCCATTTCCATCAGGACCTTCATCAATTCTGGTGAGATTAGGGGGCTTATATGTTTCAGAATCATGTTCTATCTCCTTTTTCGCAATCAAGGCATCAGTAAATTTGGAATTGTCATGACCAAACCCGGCAGATACGTAATCAGAAGCAAAACCCCCACCATGGCAATAAAGAAAGGTATGAATGCCTTAACCACATAGCTGATTGAACACTTTGCAATACCACAAGCAACGAACAGGCAAACTCCAACCGGAGGAGTAAAAAGCCCTATAGCCAGGTTGACTACCATAATCACCCCAAAGTGAACAGGATCAATTCCAAGGCTCACAGCAATAGGCAGCAAAATCGGAGTAAAAATAATGACAGCAGGGCTCAAGTCCAACCAGGTTCCTACAAATAACAACAATGCATTTATGATCAACAGCAGCATGAACTTATTTGTGGTAATTCCCGTAATGAAACTTCCGATCATTGCAGGGACTCCCTGCTGGGCAAACAACCATGCAAGAGAAGAAGCTGTAGCGATCATCAACGCTACCTGCCCTGTGGTCAATGCCACTTCAGCAAGCATTTTTGGGATATCCTTGAATTTCAATTCTTTATAATAGTATTTGCCCAAAAGAAAGGAGTACAGAGCTGCAATACCCGCAGCTTCAGTAGGGGTAAAGATTCCTCCTACAATACCACCTAGGATAATAACTACAGTCAACATTGCGGGGATCCCGCGGATACTGATTATGACACTCTTCTTGACACCTAAAAAAGCATCACTGGGATAATTGCGTTTATGGGATATAATCCCAGCTACAACCATTAATGCGATTCCTGTGAGAATTCCGGGAATTATCCCTCCCAGAAACAGCTTCCCTATGGAAGCCCCCGAAACAGCACCATATACAACCATAGGTATTGAAGGCGGAATCATAACACCGATAGTTGAAGAAGTGGCTGTTACAGCCACTGAAAAGTCCTTGTCAAATCCTCGATCCTCCATAGCTGGAATCAGGATAGCGCCAATGGAAGAGGTGTCAGAGGCAGCAGAGCCTGTTATACCAGCAAAAAGCATGCTGGCAACAATGTTTATATATGCAAGCCCACCTTTAAAATACCCGACAAATACCCTGGATACTGCGATTAAGTCATCAGTTATTCCTCCAAGAGCCATAAAACGTCCGCATAAAATAAAAAGAGGCACTGCTATAAGAGTAAAAGTATCCATCCCTGTGAACATGCGTTGGACGAATATCATAATTGGAATGTTTTGTGTATAAATTATACCTCCAATTGTGGCAATACCAGTACAGATGGCAATAGGCACGTTAAATACCATTAAGCCGATCATAATTAGAAAGACAATTGCTGCAATCATGTTATTTCCTTTTCGTCTTACGCCTTAATGGCTAGTTTTGGTTTTTCATTTTTGATATGGCTAATGATTTCATTAATACCTAGGATAAAGTAAAGCACACCGGAAATAGGGAGGACCATATAGACATATTTCATTCGCAAACGCATAATAGGTGATTTCTGAAGCCCCACTATGCTTAACAACTTGAATCCATAATAAGCTAAAACAAAACTAAAGATTATCTGAATGCCATAGATGAATAATCTGTTTATATATCGCGATCTAGGCTTCATTTTACTTTCAAAATAATCAATTCCCAGATGCATTCTTTTATGCATAGTCAGCACACTACCCAAAAAACAATACCAAATGAAAGCAAATCTAGCCAATTCATCCGTCCAGGAGAATGGAACTCTGGTAACAACTCGGGTGAATATTTGCAAAAGTACGGTGCCTACAAGAACCACACCAACTATTCGCACGATATACTCAATGATAAAATCATAAAGGATATTAATTAACTTCTGCATTTCCTTTCTCCTTCGGAAAAATAGAAGGGGTAATTTCTACCCCTTCTATTTGTGTGCTCGTTTACTTTAAGAAAGCATCAATGATATCGCCACCAATCTCAGCCCTATATTGTTCGTATATGGGAGAGACTTTTTCAATGAAAGAAGATTTGTCAGCAATATCGTTGACCTGCATACCGAACCCTCTCAATTGCTCAAGAGTTGCAGATTCACTATCAGAATCCAATTTTGTCGCATATGCTCCAGCTTCCTTACCGGCCTTAAGTATCACTTCTTGTAGATCTGCTGGAAGTTTATCAAAGTATTTCTTGTCAAACGCAATAATATTTGGCGTTATGTTATGTGCGGTCAACGAAACATATTTGGTAACCTCGTACTCTTTCTGTGAAACGATTATTCCAACCGAGTTTTCAGCCCCGTGAACAACACCGGTCTGAAGAGCCATATAACGTTCGTTAGCAGAGAGAGGAACAGGCACAGCACCAAGCAACTGGAATGTCTTGGTCATGATAGGGCTCTCCATCACACGAATTTTCATGCCTTTAAAATCATCTGCTGTTTTGATGGCATTTCGAGAATTATAGATATTTCTTGGAGAACGAATCATCCAGCCAATAACTTTCAAACCATTGCTGGCTTCCAGTGATTTGGATAGCTCTTCGTCTAAGCCTCCTTCTAAAACGCTCTGCAAATGTTTGACATTTCTAGAAAGGTAGGGTAAGTCAAAAACCATAAATTTGGAGTCAAAACCAGAAAGGACTGCTGTGTTTATTTCTGCGGCCTGAAGACTACCCATCTGCATTTGCTCAATATAGTCCCTATGTCCACCAAGCTGTCCACTATCAAACACCTGGACGTCGATTCGGCCATCTGTCCGTTCTTCAACAATCTTCTCGAAATAATAAAAGGCCTTTACACAGTTATCTTCAGGGTTAGAGGGGGTAGCCATTTTAATTACATACTGCCCTTTCGCATTTGCACTAGAGGTTTCTTTAGCTCCACTAGCAAACAAACCTACAGAAACCAAAAGCACAACCATCAATACTACGATTGTTTTTTTCATTTTCAGAACTCCTTTTTACTTGAAAAAATAGAAATAAAATCCTTTTCCTAGTTACATGTAGTACAACATGTATGAGTTCAGCATACCATAAGTTTGAAATATAGCAACATTTTTTTAGTGAAAATAATTCATAATAAAAATCCATAAATATAAATATATTTGTTTGTTTTATATATATTTATATTTTACTTCCTAAAGTTTTAAACTTACATGATTAAAAATCATAGGTTTTTATGAGCTCTCATATATGATATACTATACACAGCATTGCTGTAAAAATATCTAATTTCAAAAAAACAATTGACTTTTCTGAAATTTGATGCAAAGGTATTTACAACTGGTAGGCTACAGGTATGCTCGAATATTTTATATAATAATATAGAAGATAACGAGCTCAAATGGAGGATGAGATTCAATGAGTAATTCTAAGCTGTTATATCAAATTGTGTATGACACTTTACATGCAAGGATACTATCTGGAACATACCATGCTGGGGATTTATTACCCTCAGAACGAGAAATTGGAGAACAGTTTGAAGTTGATCGGACTACTGTAAGAAAAGCTCTGCAACTATTGGTCGAAGAACAATTAGTCGTCAAATTACCGGGGATTGGTACAAAGATAATCGGAAAGGATCCTCTTCTACCAGAAAGCGTAAAAATTAAGACTGAATCACGGGGAAAGTCAAATGGAACAATAGGTTTCTTTTTACCACCGTCGGTCCACAGAACAGACCGTATTAGCCAGCCTTTTTATTCTTCATTGTTTTATTACACCGAGAAGGAAGCAAGGGCCAGGGGCTACTCCTGTATCTATTCCACTTTAGATGAAAATGATGATTTTGAGGAAATGCTGGAGAGACAACATTACGAAGGTATTATTTTTTTATCCAACACGCCCGAAAAATTTATCACCATAGCCCAAAACGCTGGTATTCCCTGTATCCTTACAAATGAATACTCTAATCAAACTCTTTCTTTTCTGGCGGATAGCACAAACGGAATGATTAAAATGTGCGAATACCTGATCTCTCTTGGGCACAAAAGGTTTGCCTTGATCAGTGGCATTGAATCTTACCTGACTTCTCAAGAAAGGCTAATTGGTTGCACGTACACGTTTGCAAAAAACTCTATCCCCGAGCCATATTACCTCAGTTGTGATTGGGAGCCGGATACAGCCTATCAAATAACCAAAAAACTTCTTTTGAGTGTAGATGTGTTACCAACAGCAATAGTGGCCTTTAATGATAACATCGCCTTCGGTTGCCTTCGAGCTGCAAGTGAATTGGGATTACGCATCCCCCAAGACATCTCAATTGTTGGTTTTGACGACATTGAACAGAGCCGGTACTCTATTCCTAGATTAACAACCGTTCATGCAAGCATAGAAACCTTAGCGAAAAGCTCTTTGCAGGGCTTGTTAATCCAAATCGCTGACCCATCCTATAACACGAATCTAAAATGTTATGTACCCTGTTCCCTTTCTATTAGAGACTCCTCTGGGCCACCACCAAAAATTTCTCCAAAACTTACAAATCTCAAAAAGGAACAAAATTAAATGAAAAAAATTGAAACTCTTTTTCTCCATTGTTCACATTTCAACCCAACAGAAGCGGAGATATCATTTCTTAAAACAACGTATCCACAACTTTCCATTACCAGCACCGAAGAAACTGCCTACACAGCCGAACAGATAGAAAAAGCAGAAATTATTGTAGGGTTTCCTCGCGCTGAAGATCTGCCAAAAGCAAAGAACCTCAAATGGTTGCAGGCAGCAAGCGCAGGAGTGTTGCAATATGCCGATAAGGGCCTCTATGTCAATAAGGATTGCATATTGACTACAGCCTCAGGAACATATGGCCGGCAAATTGGAGATCATGTCCTAGGCATGATCATTGCGTTTAATCATCAGTTCCTGACGTACCACAATCAAATGAAAACTAAAATATGGGCTCGTTATTTTCCTACAAATGACATTTGGGAAAGTACTATCCTTATTATTGGATTTGGAGACATTGGCCAGAATGTTGCAAGATTGGCAAAAGCTTATGGCATGAGGGTAATTGCCCTCAAGCGCACACCAACTGACAAACCAGCATACGTAGATGAGCTGTTGACCGTAGAACACTTGGACAGGATGCTTCCAACAGCTGATTATGTTGTTGTCTGTACCGCCTCAACACCTGAGACTGAAAAAATTATTGATGCAAGGCGAATAGGATTGATGAAGCAAGGTTCATACATCATCAACGTCGCCCGAGGATCTTTGGTGGATCAGGAGGCTGTAATCGAAGCCCTTGAAAAAGGCAAACTTGGAGGAGCTGGATTTGATGCTACCGAGCCTGAACCGCTTCCCCCTGAAAACAAATTATGGTCTTTGCCAAATGTGCTGATCACCCCACACTCTTCCGGCTTGTCCCCTAGGGGCCCATCCAAGATGTTCTCGATCTTTGCTGACAACCTAAAACATTACCTAACGGATAAGAACATGAAAAACATTGTGGATTTTGAAAGAAAATATTAAAAGATTTTAAAAGGATAGACATTATAAAAACTCATGGAGGATTCGTAACATGTATAAAAAATTTGGGAATACTGATTTGAAGACAAGCCCGATCGTTTTTGGGTGTATGGGAAGTGCGGGAGCCTTTGGAAACCAAGAGGAAAAGGACTCAATTGAAGCATTGCAAGCGGCTTTTGACGTAGGCATCAACTTCTTTGACACTGCTGAAGGGTATGGAAATGGATATTCTGAGCAGTTACTTGCCAAAGCTTTAGGTACCAGGCGAAAGGAAATTATTATTTCTTCTAAAGTTTCAGTCGAAAATATGAAGAAAAAAGACATACTCGAAGCTTGTGACCGTAGCCTGAAAAACCTTCAGACAGACTATCTCGATATGTATCTTCTGCATTGGCCCGTGACAAATGTTTCAATTGAAGAAAGGGTTGAGGCCCTTACAGAACTGAAGGCATCAGGAAAAATTCGTAATTATGGAGTTTCTAACTTTGGCCCACAAAACCTTGATGAGGTGTTGGCCATAACTGATATTTGCACCAATCAGATCGGCTATCATCTCTTCCACCGCGCTGTAGAGTTTGAAGTCCTTCCAAAATGCATTGAGCACGATATTCCCGTTATGTGCTACTCCTCGCTGATGCAAGGTCTGCTTGCTGGTAAATACAAGTCCCTTGCAGACTTTCCAGCCAACAGGGCTAGAACCACTCTGTTTGACAGCAGGACCCACAGCCAGAGCAGGCATGGTGGACACGGTGCCGAGAAGGAAGGCCAGGAGGCATTGGATAGGATTTGGGAGATAACCAACAACTCAGACTATTCGATGGAAGAGTTGGCTGTAGGTTGGCTTAAAGCACAGAAGGGTGTTGCTGGGATTATTGTAGGGACAAGAAATGCTGTGCAAAGCAGAGATTTACTGAAATTGCTTGATGTCAAGCTAGACCCTGCCCTAATAACTGAACTTGGCAAAGCGACCGAGAAGGTCAAGACAGCCTTAGGAGCAAATATTGACATGTGGGATCATCGGTCAAAGTAATTACTTCTTGTGTCAAAATACTATGTACCTTCTCTCAACAATGTTCTTTTGTCGGGAGAAGGATACTGGTTTCATCGTTGTCTGTTCTGAAAACACCCAAATGAATATTACTTTTAATTGCATGAATATTTCTTTCATACTATACTGGGAGGCAAGAGTGCCCAAGGAGGGACCATGACCGAGGTCAGTGCCATCTACACTATCCAGAGCAAATACGCAAGTCTCAGCACAAAAGAGAAGAAAATCGCTGACTTCATCCTCAAGCACCCCAAGGAGTCGGTTAACCCCAGCATCGAGGAGCTTGCTGAACTGATAGGTATCAGCGAATCGACGATGGTCCGCTTTGCCCGCAAGCTCGGATACACAGGCTACCAGCGATTCCGTATCGCCTTGGCCAGGGAGACCATCCCCTCCAACGAACAGGTATTCGAGACAGGGGTCTCAGACCAGGAGGACCCCATCGACACCGTCTTCCTGAATACCCAAAAGACCTTGGATGAGACCTACAAGAGGATCGACCGCGTAGCTCTCCAGGAAGTGGGAAAGCGTTTTGCCAGTGCCAGGAACATCTACCTCATGGGTCTTGGAGGGTCAAACATCATAGCCCTCGATGCATACCACAAGCTTATCCGCACGGGCCTGAACTGCAACTATGCCAGCGACTTCCATATGCAGCTGATGCTTGCCTCCCAGTCAACGGACAAGGATATCGCCCTCATCATCTCCCACACGGGATCGGGGAACGATACCCTGGCGCTTGCAGAAGAGTGCAGGAACAACGGCTGCGACATCGCAGTCCTTACCAGCAACAACCGGTCCCCCCTGGCGAGGATGGCAAGCAACGTGCTGCATGTCACAACCAGCACCAGCCTGCTGGTTGCAGAGTCATTCTCAGCCCGGATCGTATCGCTTACCATCATTGATATCCTATATGTAGAGGTCCTGGAAAGAATGAAAAATCTAGGGGTCGAGAATTTGAACAAGATGAGAAATGTCATCGCAAAAAGACGCATCTGATTGAGGAGATAACGTATATGAAAGCATCCATCGGTTTGATAGGACTGGCGGTAATGGGAGAGAACCTGGTGCTCAACCTTGAGAGCAAGGGCTTTTCCGTTGCTGTATTCAATAGAAGTACCATAAAGGTGGACACCTTTATGGAAGGAAGGGCAAAGGGCAAGAAGATCATCGGGACCCACAGCCTGGAAGAGCTCGTATCCTCCTTGGAAACACCGAGGAAGGTCATGATGATGGTCAAGGCCGGAAGTGCAGTGGATGAGACCATCGAGGCCCTTATCCCCCTTCTTGCAAAAGGGGACATCATCATCGATGGGGGAAACTCCAACTATGAGGACTCCCAGAGACGGATGGAGCATGTCGAGGGCAAAGGACTGCTCTATATAGGGACCGGAGTATCTGGTGGTGAAGAGGGAGCCCTTCTGGGGCCTTCCATCATGCCTGGTGGGTCAAAAGCGGCATGGACGGCCATCAAGCCGATGTTCCAGGCGATCTCTGCCCATGTCGATGGGAAACCTTGCTGCGACTGGATAGGACCCGGTGGGGCCGGGCACTTCGTCAAGATGGTCCACAACGGCATCGAGTACGGGGATATGCAGCTCATCTGCGAGATCTACGACCTGCTCCACCGGTACCTCGGCCTGAGCAACGACGAGATGCAACAGGTGTTCTCCATCTGGAACAAGGGGGACCTGGACTCCTACCTCATTGAGATCACAGCCGATATCCTGGGATATAAGGAAGAGGACGGCTCTTCCCTTGTCGACCATATCCTCGATACGGCAGGACAGAAGGGAACCGGAAAGTGGACGGGAATTGCCGCCCTCCATGCGGGGACTCCCCTTACGCTCATCGTCGAGTCGGTCTTTGCCCGGAGTGTCAGCAGCCAGAAGGACGAACGGGTTGCCGCTAGCAAGGCCTTCCCAGCCAAGGCGATACTGTGCACCCACGAACGAGAGAGTTTCATCAACAAGTTGGGAGAGGCACTCTATGCCGCGAAGATCATCTCCTATGCCCAGGGCTTCTCGCTCATCAAGAGCGCAGGGGAGACCAACGGGTGGGACCTCGATTTGAGCAGCATTGCCCTTCTCTGGAGGGGAGGATGCATCATCCGCTCGGCGTTCCTGGACAAGATCAGCCAGGCTTTCAGCAAGAAGGCCGACCTGCAGAATCTGGTCATGGACCCATATTTCATTGAAATCCTGCATGCAAACCAGCAGAGCCTTCGTGAGGTCGTTGCCGCATCGGCTCTCAGTGGTATCCCCACACCATCGCTCGCGGCGGCCCTCTCCTGGTTTGACAGCTACCGCAGCGAGCGTCTTCCTGCCAACCTGCTGCAGGCACAGCGGGACTACTTCGGGGCGCACACCTACGAAAGGGTCGACAAACCAAGGGGTGAGTTCTTCCATACCAACTGGACCGGCCGTGGCGGCGATACCGCATCAACAACATATAGCATATAGGAGCATGGAGATGGCAAGCATACAGGTACTTCAGAACGATCGGCAGGGTTTTGACCTCGTCTCCCTAGGGGCCCTTGTGGTCAGGCTCGACCCAGGGGTGATCCCCTTTGAATATGCCCAGAGCCTCGACCTCCATGTTTCTGGGGGTGAGTTCAACGTGGCGGCCAACCTCAGCCGTGCATTTGGGCAGAAGACTGCGGTAGTATCTGCCATGGTCGACTACCCCATCGGCCTGAAGATCGAGAGCGAAGTCCGTAGGATGGGTGTTACCGGAATCTACAAGCGGTTTGCCCATGACGGGGTTCGCGGGCCGAACATGGCCAACGTATTCAGTGACCGCGGCCAGGGCCTCAGGGCCCCGGTGGTCTTCTACAACCGTAGCAATGAGGCCGCTGCCCTCCTGGACGAGAACAGTTTCGACTGGGATGCAATCTTCGCAAACAAGGTCCGTTGGTTCCACTCCGGAGGCATCTTCAGTGCCCTTTCGGAGAAGAACCCCAACCTTATCATCACAGCGATGAAGAAGGCAAAGGCAGCTGGGGCCATCGTCTCCTTTGACCTGAACTACAGGGAGAAACTCTGGAAGTCCATAGCCAAGGGGGGAGAGGTTCCCCAGGAGGTTGCCCAGAGAATCCTCTCCTCGATCGTGGAGCACGTAGATGTACTTGTCGGAAACGAGGAGGACCTGCAGATGGGCCTAGGCCTGAAGGGCCCCGAGGTGGAAACCCATGGCAAGCTCGACCCGTCATCCTTCTTCGCGATGCAGGCAACCGTCTCCAAGCGGTTTCCGAACGTCAAGGCCGTTGCAACCACCATGCGGGAGGTAAAGTCCACCAACCGCCACGACTGGAGTGCCGTGCTCTGGTATGACGGCAAGGCCTACCAAGCCCCTACCTGCTCGCTGGACATCTACGACAGGGTCGGCGGTGGCGACGGATTTGCCAGTGGCCTCATCTATGGCTTCCTTGCAGGGAAAAGTCCTGAGGAGAGCCTGAGGCTCGGATGGGCCCATGGCGCGCTGCTCACCTCCTTCCCGGGGGATACGACCATGGCTACCCTCAGTCAGGTAGAGGCTCTTGCCCAAGGCGAGAGTGCAAGGATACAGAGGTAATATGAAAGCACTGGTAATGACCGAATACAAGAAACTTGAGTATAGGGATGTCCCTACCCCACAACTGACCTCCCCCACAGGGGTTCTGGTCCGCATCAAGGCTGCAGCGATCTGCGGCAGCGATGTCCATGGCTTTGATGGCTCCACCGGCAGGCGCAAGCCGCCTGTCATCATGGGCCATGAGGCCAGTGGTATCATCGAGGAGGTCGGGCCCTTGGTGAAGAACTTTGCCAAGGGTGACAGGGTCACCTTTGACTCCACCATCTGGTGTGGCTCCTGTTCCTTCTGCCAGCAGGGGAAGGTAAACCTCTGTGACAATCGCAGGGTGCTGGGGGTAAGCTGCGATGAGTACAAGCAGGACGGAATCTTTGCCGAGTTTGCCCTGCTGGAGGAGAGGATCCTCTACAAGCTCCCTGACAACCTCGATTTCATCCAGGCTGCAATGGCTGAACCTGCAGGGGTTGCAGCCCATGCCATCTCTCTGGCCCCCCCAGCCCTTGGCGAGGATGTCGCTGTGGTTGGCACTGGCCTGATAGGCCTGCTTATCCTCAAGCTTCTGCGTCCCATCACCAGCGGCAAGATCGTGGCACTCGAGCCTGATGAGGCCAGAAGAAAGAAAGCCCTGGCTTGCGGTGCTGACTATGCCTTCGACCCGAGGGAGCCAGGGCTCCTGGACAAGATCGCCACCATCACAGACTCGGGGATGCTGGACAAGGTCTATGAGGCTGTAGGGGCGACAGGGCCCATCAACACAGCCATTGAAGTGGTGAAAAAAGGCGGGAGTGTCGTGCTTGTGGGCAATGTAAGCCCTAAGGTCGAACTTCCCCTACAGAAGATTGTGACCAGGCAGATACGCCTCCAAGGAAGCTGTGCCATCAGCGGGGAGTACCCGACTGTCATCAAGCTCATGGCCTCAGGGCGCCTGGTAGTGGATGATCTCATCAGCAAGACAGCCCCTCTTAGTGAAGGCCAGCTCTGGTTTGACAAGCTCTATAACAGGGAAGACAACCTTCTGAAGGTTGTACTGCTTCCGTAATACATAAGGAAGGAACGTATGGTACGATACGCACTCATTGGATATGGAAAGGTTTCACACGTGCATGCAAAGGCTCTGGGTGAGGCAAAGGATAGCAAACTGGTAGCGGTCTGGGGGCGGGATGCCCAGAAGGCCGAGCAGTTTGCAAAGGTCTGGAACATCCAGGCCTTCACCGATATGAAAAGGATGATCGCAGAGGCCCAGGTCGATGCGGTCATCATCACCACTCCACACCCCCTGCACAAGCAACATGCCATCGAGGCCCTCAAAGGTGGGGCCCATGTACTGGTCGAGAAACCCATGGCACTCACGGTAGCAGACTGCCAGGCCATGGTCGACTGTGCCAGACAGGAGAAGAAGAAACTTGCCGTAGTCAGCCAGAGGCGTTGGTTCCCGGCAACCAAGCGAATCCATCAGGCCATTGCAGATGGCAAGATTGGCAAGGCCATGATAGGGCAGGTCACCATGCTTGGCTGGCGTGACAAAGAGTACTACAACAGCGACCCCTGGAGAGGCAAGTGGGACAAGGAAGGCGGTGGTGTCCTCATCAACCAGGCCCCTCACCAGCTGGATCTCTTGCACTGGTTCCTTGGCCCGGTGAAGGAGGTCTACGCCCAGTGGGACAATGTTAATCACCCCTATATAGAAGTTGAGGATACCGTAGTCGGAACAGTACGCTTCACCAGTGGTGCGATAGCCTCCATCCTGGTCTCGAACTCCCAGAAGCCTGGCATCTACGCCAAGGTCCATGTCCATGGCTCCAATGGCTTCTCTACAGGGGTCCAGACTGATGGAGGGGCGATGTTCATTGCAGGCAGGAGCGGCATCACCGAACCTCCCTACAACGACCTGTGGACTGTTGAAGGAGAGCAGCAGATGCTCGAAACATGGAAACAGGAAGACACTGCCTTCTTCAAGACCATTGATGCTGTCAGCTACTTCTTCCGACTCCAGCATGAGGATTTCACCCAGGCGATCATCAACGATACCACCCCCACCTCTTCAGGAGAGGAGGGAATGGAGACGGTGAAGCTCATTGAGGGTATGTATATCTCAGGAAGGACGGGTAAAGCTGTCAGGTACTAGGTCAGCCTTAGGATACACCATCCCC
>NZ_JAVSNJ010000014.1:0-72110 GCF_032144095.1 Sphaerochaeta sp. PS | reverse complement strand
AAGGTTTCCTTTAGGAGCTGGGCTCCTGTGCAAGATTTCTTTTTGTGTGCTTTTTCCTAAGCACACCTGTACTATAGTAATTGCCATGACTTATGTCAATAGTTTTTAATAAAAAATATTATTTTATGATTATTTTATTAATAATAATATAAATCGTTTTATAATAAGAAATTGTTTATTTTTACTCTTTTCCTTTCTTGTGACAATTAAGCAGAATGTCGTAATGGTATTCTATCTTGTCACATCCTTTGCTGTAAGGAATACTCATAGTTACTGGTAGATAGGTGGTATGTTTTGCACAAGGTTTGGTACGTATTTGCGTTTTTCTAGACGAATTGTCTATATAAAGCTATGTTTCCTACCCAAAGAACAGAAACCCCCTGTTTGTATTCGGTCTTTCTTGGTTTACCTACAGTCAGGGCGCCTGTTGCGCCTCTTGCTCTTGTTACTTTACAACCCCTTGGCTTTTTCCCGTTCATGGTTGTAGAGCTCCTCTGTTGACAGGGCTATCTTGGTAACCGAGAACTGCCCACCCTGAGGATAGATGTAGTAGGTGTCACTCAGTGTCGAGAGGTCGATGGAGTCCCCTTTGCCGAAGTACTCAAACTCGATATGACAGGAGTACATGGAGAGCGTGGGTTTCTCAAGCAAGAAGGGTTCACCACCAAAGGTCCCTTGCAGGGTGAAACCTTCCTTGGTGTGGGTAAGCGTTGCTCTTCCTAGCGGGATGAAGCCCCTGGCATTGGGCAGGGCCTCGACCAGAGCATCCACATCCAGATGATAGGTTCCCTCCTCGATCTGCTTTCTGACCTGTTGGCGTTCGAATGCATACCATGAGGGGATGTGGGAGAACTCGGTGGACAACGCTGACTCATCCTCGGCCATTCCAATGGCCTTCAGTTCTCCCAAAACCGTCATCTCCCATCTCTTCTTGCAGTGACTACAAGAAAGGGTTGTTCCTTCGCTGTGCATCCCATACTCGGTAAGGCAGTGAGGGCACTGGTAGAGCACCTTGTGTAGGCCCTCTGCACGCCTGGGATGACTGATGATGATTTGGTTCTCTTTCTGCCAACGATACTCGTCATAGGAGAAAGCCTTGTTGATGGTCTCGTTTATCTCCTTTGCACTGCTCGTTTCCAACTGCTCCCTGCTATAGAGCAGGCTCATGTCTGCAGCAATCCTGTTTCCCCGTTCTTCCAGGTTCCAGCAAGGGCTGTTGAGATAGTTTCCATGCATGTTCAGCATGACGATAGGAAAGCCCAATACCTTGGCCATCTTTCCCAGGGATTCAGGCAGGACTGCGTTGGTCCCTACCAGGGAGTAACGGGCCTCTGGGTAGAGGGCCAGCACACTCTGTTGTTCGGTGAGCACATGACGGATCTGGCGAATGAGCTGGATGTCGTTGGTAAACTTGCGTTTGCAGATACCCCCTGCATTTCTTAGGAGCCATTCACGCTTGAGAAACCCATCGATCGCTACCACATAGCTTGCCCTATGGGGAAAGAGGGCAGCTGTCGTTACCTTGAAATCGAGAAAGGCCATATGGGTGCAGAGCAACAGGTATGGGGGGCGTACGTCCTCCATACCTATTCTGGTTATCTTTAGGAGGTGCTTCCATATTGCAGGGAAGCTCAAGATCCAGGTAAGGGGCTTGAGATAGGACCTTTGCCTGATGGGTTTTCTCCCCATGTCAAACCTTGGGGCGAGACGGAGCCTCTCAATTCCTGTCATGGTTCTATGTTTGGTTGTCATGGACATATCGTACAGTGGGTCTGTTGTGCATACAAGAAAAGAAGAGAGCCATATTCCTTGGACAGCAATCCATTTTTCTGTATGATTGCAGATGTGGAGGCCCTGATGGATACCAAAGAACTCTATTCCCTGATACATGCATACCAACAAGCCAATGTCGATCTGGTATTTTCCGAGAACGACCTGTTTGCCATAGAGCTGGAGGAGAACAAGCCCGCCTATGCCTCAATTGTCGAGAACGCCCTTGCCCTCTACCTGGGGGAGAAGGGCATTACCGGGTATCTCCGACTCTGCTTCCTCGACCCCGAGGCCACACCTCTGGAAAAGCATGAGGTGGAAAATTCCCAGGAGTGCTTTATCCTGACGCTCAACAACAATGCGGCCGACCTGGAACCTGAGGACCTGAAGGCCATCGAGGAGAGCGGTATCCAGTTTGCAGAAGGCTCCTATCCAATGGCGAGGATCAAGCGCCAGTTCAGATTTCCCTGGTTTCTCTCCGAAGAGGAGAACAACGCCCTTGGCCTAGCCTTACGGGGCATCCTCTTTGCCAAGGAGTATGTTGCCAGGTTTGGCAAGGTGAGCAGGACCAACTCCCTCACCCCTTGGCTGGAGTCCCTGGGCCTTGAGGACATCGAGAGTCGGGAGTACTTCCCCTATCTGAAGGCGGATGGCAGTGGATTCTCTGTTGAGGCCAGGGAGCTCAGCGATGAGGACTATGGGGTGGTCTACCCACAGGCCCACCTCACCAATGAGGCCAAGCTCACCCAATACAAGAGGATGAAGGCAAAGCCTGGGAAAATTTTCTATGTGATCACCTTCCTCCTTCCCGAACCCTTCAAGGCTACCGAGGGCGATGCCCCGGTATTCCCGATCGCCTATATGCTCTTCGATCCCCAGAAGCATGTCGTTCTCGACCTGCATATGGTGGACGACTATGAAAAGAACCACACCAAGTTTGTTTCCCGGTTGCTTGAGAGCTTTGACCAGGTGGGGAAACCCCAGGCCATCCACTGCTTCGGGGACCGTACCTATCCTTTGCTCTCCCACCTTGGTGGGCAGATCGGCATCCTGATGGTGAAGGGCAAACAGAACGAGGAGGTTGCTACCCTCATCGAGGAGTTCCTCGCCGCTGGGATGGGAACCGAAGAAGAGGAGCATGTGCATGGCCCAGGTTGTGGCCATCACCACCATGAGTGATCGACTGGAAGAAACGGCAATCTAGGAAAAGCAGGAAGAACAAAAAAGGCTGTCTCAAAGGATTTCTCCCTTGGAACAGCCTCTTCTCTTGTTGCAGCGGTCAATGCAGGGCTACTTGTCCCCAAACTCGGGCACAATGCAGAGGAACACAAAGGGCTCCTCACCTGCATTCAGGATCTGATGGAGAGCCTCTGCCGGGACGTAGGCAGTGGAGCCCGCAGTGAGCGGGTAATCCTTGCCATCCAAGAACAGCGTCCCTTTCCCCTCCACAATATAGAGGATGTGCTGCCAAGGGTGGGTGTGCTTTGGTGCAAAGCCTCCTTTGCCGAGGGTGAACATCCGCATGACATAGTCTTTCCACCCTTGGTCTGGACCTACGAGTACCTGCTTGGTAACCTCATGGGTAGTTGGACTCACGATCTGCTTTTTTTCGATCTCATCACGATGTGATACAAACATAGCCTTCTCTCCTATCTGCCTTGCAGTTTTTCCATGACCCAATCGGTCCTTGATCCGCTTTCTCCGGTGCTCTGACAGCTCCCTTTGCCCAGGAGTGAGTCGACCACCGTCTGGATAAGGGGCTGGGCAACATGCTCAGGGGCCTTGTCCACCTCAATGAGGGTTGTGTTTTCAGCAGTTCTGAGGGTGATGGGTTCTTCTAGGTCAAGGACTGAGTAGCTGATCTCCCCTTTGCTTCCGCAGATGGTGGTACAGTCCTCATCCTTGAAGGTGTTGAAACAGAAGATCCCGCTTCCCATGACCTTTGCATCAGTCATCCAGCTGCCGGTAAGGATATCCTCCGCCTGATAGGTCTTGCTCTGGTTTTCCGTGTACCCCTGGGCGCTCGTGATCGGGCCAAGGTACCAGTCGAGCAGGTCAAGTGCATGGGAGCCGACATCGAGGAACCGTCCACCGCCGGAAAGCTCAGCATTTACCCTCCAGGAGCCTCCTTCCTGCATATCCACTTCGGCGATGCTCTGGTGCATCTCCACATGGACATACCGGATCTCACCTAGGATGCCACTGTCAAGCATGTCCTTGATCTTCAGGTATTTGGGCAGGGCCCTGCGGTAGTAGGCACTATAGAAGGGAACACCCTGCCGCTTGCAGAATGCGACCATCGCCTTGCTCTGTTCGCTAGAGATGCCCAGGGGCTTCTCGCAGTAGACAGGCTTTCCGGCTTTTGCAGCCTTGAGGGTATACTCCATATGGGTATTGGGGTGGGTCGCGATGTAGATGGCATCGACATTGGGGTCGTCGATGAGCTTCTGGGCATCATCGTACCATACAGGAACGTTGTGTCTCCTGGCATAGTCGGCGGCCTTCTGTCCGTCCCTGCGCATGACTGCTACCAAGGCCGATCCCTCAGCCTTCTGAAACCCCGGTCCGCTCTTCTTCTCGGTCACATTTCCACAACCTATGATGCCCCAACGGATCGTCTTCATACACGGCCTCTCCTCTTCTTGCTATTTCTGCTCCCAACCGAGCAACCTCGAAAGGGTATTGCACTCGGTCAAAATAGATTCAACGATATGCTTCTTGTCCTCGGGATTGAATCTGAACAGGGGCCAGGAAACACTCATGGCGGAGATTACCCTCCCGGTGTAGTCACGGATAGGGGCCCCGATGCAGAGGGTCCCCATCTCGTGCTCCTCGTCATCCCATGCCCAGCCCTGGCTGCGGATGAGCTGCAGCTCCTGCTGCAGGGCCTCCTCATCCTTTACCGTATTCGGGGTAAAGGGTTTGAGGCTTACCGAGGAGAGGTATTGCTGCAGTTCCCGTTCGGTCATGTCACTGAGCAGCACCTTGCCGATGGCAGTGCAGTAGAGGGGGATGGTTTTCCCCACCCTGCTGTACATGCGGATGGTGAAGGATGACTCCTTCTTCAGTACATAGACAGCTTGCTTTCCCTCAAGCACTCCCATGTGGACGGTCTCCCCAAGCTCGTTACAGAGCTTTTGGGCAACCGGGTTGGCCAGACTGATGAAATCAATATGCTCCAACCCATGGGAACCCAGAGAGAAAAGCTTCAGTGTCAGACTGTACAGGTCGGTAGGGTCACGATAGACATATCCTAGGGTAACGAGTGTCGAAAGGAACCTGAGCAGGGTAGCCTTAGGTAGTTTTGTCTCCTTCGCCAGATTCTCAAGGTTGATGTTCTGGTTCTTTGAGAGCGTCTCCAAAATGGCGATGGTGCGTACCACGCCACTGGTCTGCTGCTTGTCGTCAGTTCCTTTTCCACCCATGTTCTTATCCTTCAAAATATGCCTTCGCATTGTCGAAGGAGATGTTCTTCACCACGGTTCCCAACATCTCCATATCCGATGGGATCTCCCCATCTTCAGCCCAAGTGCCAACCATATTGCACAGGATTCTCCGGAAATACTCATGTCTTGGGTAGGAGAGGAAGGAGCGGCTGTCAGTCAGCATCCCGATGAAACGGGGGAAGAGGCCAAGGTTTCCCAATATCTTCATCTGCTCTTCCATCCCATCCTTGTGATCGGCAAACCACCAGGCAGAACCCAGTTGGAGCTTTCCGGGAATTCCACCCTGGTAGCAGCCCATCAAGGAACCAAGGGTGTAGTAATCTTTGGGATTGAGGGTATAGAGAATGGTCTTGGGAACCTCATCTGTCGCTGAAAGTGCGCTGAGGAATGCGGAAAGACCTTGCGCGAGTTCCTTGTCATGGGAGGCATCGAAGCCGGTATCGGGGCCAAGCAGCTTGAACATCTTCTCGTTGTTGTCCCTGATGGAGGCAAAGTGCAGCTGCATGGCAATGTTGCGTTTTGCATAGGCGCGGGCAAGGTGTGAAAGCACATAGGTCTTGTATGCCTCGACTTCCAGGGCGCTGAGGCTAGCACCTGCAAGTTTCTTTGCGAAAATTGCATTGACTTCGCTTTCGCTCCTGAATACTGCGGGGGCTGTGACCAGGGCGTGGTCAGAAGCTTTGCACCCATGCTCGACAAAGAAGTCCAGGCGCGCAATGAGGGCTGCCACAACATCGGCAGCAGTGGTGATGGACATGGAGGCAGCCTTGGCCAAGGTGGCGATATAGGCGGCAAAGCTATCCTTCTCGATGGCAAGGGCCTTGTCAGGGCGGTAGGAGGGGAGGACCTTCGCAGGGAAATCCTTCTGTCCGGCAATGTCCTTGTGGAAGAGAAGATCATCAGCCGGGTCGTCGGTGGTTCCCACTGCATAGACCTTGAACTGCTTCATGATGCCCTTTACCGAGAGGTTCTTGTCTTCCTTGAACTTCCTGTTGGTCTCTTCATAGATGGCCTTGGCACTCTTGCGGTTCAAAGGCTCATTGATGTCGAAGTAGCGCTGGAGCTCCAGGTGGGTCCAGTGATAGAGGGGGTTGCCCAAGGCGTGTTCGAGGGTGTCGGCCCAAGCATAGAACTTGTCGAACGGGTCTGCATCCTTGCCGGTAATGAGCTCTTCAGCGATCCCATTAGAGCGCATTGCCCTCCACTTGTAGTGATCGCCTCCCAACCAGGCATCGGTGATGGTGGTAAAGCGCTTGTCCTGTGCGATCTCCTGGGGGTTCAGGTGGCAGTGGTAGTCGAAGATCTGCTGGTCCTTGGCATACTCATGATAGAGTCGCTCGGCCGTCCTATTCTTCAAAAGGAAATTCTCGTCCATAAACTTTTTCATATTCTTGCTCCTTGCTTAGAGGATGACCCCATCCTTGAATAGGGAAATCTCTGCATATCCATTGATTTCGTTCTTTGCCTTTTGCTCGCCTGATGCTACCTTCTGTATCAAGGCAATGAAGTCGGAAAGTACTGTCTCATTGTCCTCAACCAGCAGGCGCCCGGCATCGAAGTCGATCCAGTTTGCCTTCTTGGTGGCCATGGCTGTGTTGGAGGCTACCTTCACGGTAGGGACCGGGGAGCCTAGGGGAGTCCCTCTTCCTGTGGTAAACAGGATGATATGGGCTCCGCTTGCAGTCAGGGCTGTGGTCGAGACAATGTCGTTGCCAGGGCCTGAAATCAGGTTAAGTCCCCGTTCGCTCACCCTCTGGCCATAGTCAAGCACTGCAACCACAGGAGCCTGTCCACCCTTTTGGATGGCACCGATGCTCTTGTCCTCAAGGGTACTGATACCGCCGGCCTTGTTGCCTGGAGAAGGATTCTCGTAGACTACCTGGTCATGTTTGATAAAGTAATCCTTGAAGTCATTGATCAGCTTTACTGTCTCTTTATAGACCTTTTCGTTGACTGCGCGGTTCATCAACAGCTGTTCGGCTCCAAACATCTCCGGCACTTCGGTAAGAAGTGACGTGCCGCCCATGGCGGTGAACGCATCGCAAAAGCGCCCAAGCAGGGGGTTTGCCGTGATGCCGCTGAAGCCATCGGAACCACCACACTTGAAGCCGATGACCAACTCTCCCATGGAGATGCTTTCCCGCTTGTCCTTCGAAATTGTTTCCATGAGATCTGTGACGAGCTTCTTGCCAGCCTCAATCTCATCCTCGACCTCCTGGCAGGTGAGGAACTTGACCCTTGTGGGGTCGACTTCGCCAACCAGGGCCCTAAAGGACTCGGGGGTGTTGTTCTCGCAACCGAGGGAGAGTACGAGTACCCCTCCTGCGTTGGGATGATGTACCAAATCCGAGAGGATGGTACGGGTTGCCTCATGGTCGGCCCCAAGCTGGGAGCACCCGTAGGGGTGGGACCAGACATGGATGCCATCATAGTTGTAGGAAGCGAAGGCACCCTTTGCCCAGTCGATGATGATCTGGGCCGTCATGTTCACACATCCGACTGTCGGGACTATCCACAACTCGTTGCGGATACCTATCTTCCCGTTTGGTCTCCGATATGCCTGGATGGTTGGGACCTTTCCCTCCCACATCTTGCGCCGCTCTTCGGCCTTTGCCATGAAGGAAGCGCTTACCTGCTTGTCCCAGTGGTATTCGCCACTTGCGTTCAGGGTTGTGCTGATATTGGAAGCGTGGGCATGCTCGCCCTGCCTGATGAGGCTCTTGGCCTTGCCGATGGGGTAGCCATACTTGATGACCAGCTCCCCTTCCTTGATATCCTTGAGGGCAAACTTATGCCCTGCAGGGATATCGGTGACCAGGGTTATCCGATCCCCTCCCACGGTGACGACCTCACCTTTGGTAAGGGCATTGATGGCGACAGCTACGCTGTCATTGTCTGCTATTTTCAACGTTGAGAATGTCTGCATAATCTCTCCTCTAGAGTGCTGTAAGGGCACTCTTCATACCAGAGCTCCAGATAGCCTGGAGGTTCTCTGCTATCTGCTTGTGGAGGCCTGTGACCTGGTTGAGGTCCTGGCCCCACCACGACTGTTGCCCAAGAACCGCCTTGGCGATCTGGTTTGCATCCCTTGTCTTGTAGAGCTGTGCAAAGGTAGCCAATATCTCAGGACTGTCCTGGATAAGGTAGGTCTGGCCATCTCTGGTTCCCTTGAGGGCAGAGCCTTCATACTCTGTCCCTTCATAGAAGCTGATCAAAGCCGCAAGGGAGAATACAAGCCGCTTGGGAAGGTTCTTGTGTTTCTCATAATACCCCAAAAGGGAGGGGAGGTCACGGGTTTTGAACTTGCTCACCGAGTTCAGCGATATGCTGAGCAATTGGTGGGGGTTGTAGGGGTTCTCGAACCGTTCGAGCACATCCTTCGCATACTGTTCGAGCATCTCCTTGGAGCCATCCATGGAGGGGATGATCTCATCAAAGATACCACCGTGCATGAAGGGATAGACAAGGGCCTTGTCAGCAATGCACTCCTGCACCGTATCAAGTCCTGCCTGGTAGGCAGCAAGGACGGTAAGGGTGTGTGCCCCGTTGAGGATACGCACCTTGCGGGTCCTGTAGAAGCTCATGTCGTCGGTCCAGATGACATTCAGGCCGGCCTTTGCAAACGGCAGCTCATCCTCGTGGAAATCCTTATGGCATTCGATGACCCAGAGGTGGAAGATCTCAGCCGAGACCAGCAGGTTGTCCTGGTATCCGAGCTTTTCGCAAATCTGTGCTGCTTCTGCCTTGGGGTAGCCGGGTACGATCCTGTCGACCAGGGAGTTGCAGAAGTCACAGGCTTCTTCAAGCCAGGTGGTGAATGCTGCCTCAAGTTTCCATTCGTGTGCATACTGCTCGACGATCCGCTTCAGGTTGTCGCCGTTCTTGTCGATGAGTTCGCAGGGTATGACGATAAGGCCTTTGGTCTTGTCGCCGCTAAAGGCCTGGTAGCGCTTGTAGAGGAATGCGCAGAGCTTTGCGGGAAAGGAGACCTGGGGCCTGTCCTCAAGCTTGTCACCCTCATGATAGGCTATGCCTGCTTCGGTGGTGTTGGAGAATACGAAGCGAAGGTCCTTGCTGGATGCCAGGGCCATATAAGCCTGGTAGTCAGCTTCATGGTAGGGGTTGAGGCACTCTTGTACGCTGTTGATGGTCCTGTACTCTTCGACAGTCTTTCCACTCTGCACTCCGCGTAGGACTGTGGTGTAGAGGCCTTTCTGGGCGTTGATCATATCGCCAAGTCCCCGTTCCAGAGGCTGGACAATTACTACGTTTCCATTGAAATCGGTTTTTTCGTTCAGGATATCGATTTTCCAATCAGCAAAGGCGCGGAGGAAGTTGCCTTCTCCATATTGGAGGACCCGAACTGGTCTCTTTACTGGTTTTTTGCTGTCTGTGATTGCTTGCATGGTTTGCTCCTTATGTTTTTTTGAAAGATTTGTTTTTCTCCAAAGAGGAAGTGCCCCATAAAGGCACATACCGTTTGCTGAAATACGATGCCGAAAATGACAGGAAGTGCTGTCTCTGCAGGAAAGAATTCTATGGAAAGCACCAGTGCGGCGCTTATGTTTCTCATGGATGTGGCAAAGGTGATGCTCTTGTTCTCTGCAATGGGGATCTTGGCAAGCTTGCCGAGCGAGTAGGCGATGGGGTATCCGCTGGCGGTAAGCACTGCACTGAGAAGTGCTATGGGAAGGTAGGTCCATGTTGCATTGTCGATCAGGCGTTCCGCTATCTGGGATATGTTGATGATGATGACGAAGAAGAGGGCAATCTTGGAGAAGGGCTTGAGTGAGGGTGCAAGCTTGACGGTTACCTTTCCTTTGGTCAGGGTGTTGAGCATGACGCCAAGGAACGAGGGGATGACCACCATTTTCAGCAAGGAGAGCATCATGGAGGTGGTCTGTATGGTGACGCTGCTTTGGGTAAGCAGGCTTACCGTATGGGGCGTCAGTATGGGGGCCAAGAGGGTGGAAAGCAGGATGAGGGTAAGCGATAGTGCTCCGTTGCCGTTGTAGATGGCACTCCAGATATAGCCGGAAACGGCTGTTGGGATGGAGAGCAGCAGTACGTAGCCGGTAACGACATCTGGGGATGAGCCAAAGAGAAGCGAGGCAAGTGCCCAGGCGATGATGGGCATGATGATGTTGGTCCCCAGAAAGAATACCATGAGGTTCTTGGGTTTTTTGATGACCTGCAAAAAGCTCGAGGAACTGATGCCCAAGGCTCCGCTGAAGGTGAGGAAGGCGAAGAGCCAGGTCACCGAAGGTTTCATCCAGGCGACTCGGGAACCCAAGAGCAGGCCAACAATAACCCCAGTGGGGGTCAGTATTGGCATGAGCCCATCCAATATTTTGTTCAGTCTGGCAAGACTTGTATCGAAATTTTGAAAATGAAACATTGTTCCAATGATATCCTTGAGTAATTGGCCTGTCAAGCTAGGTGAGGGGATAGGTCTCATTTTCGGTTGCCATGGGGTGGATTTCAAGTTCTCATTGTGTAATGTCTGCCAAGGGGATAAACTTGCTGTCAGGAAGCATGAGTGTGGGCAATCCCTTGGGCTATCTTGATGGTACCTTTTGGGTGTGTTACCCTGCCAGGAACACCTGGTTAGGGCCGGAGGTAAAGGGTGGGTATGGTTCTTGGCATGAGAGGAGTTAGAGGGTGAAAACAGCAGAGATGAAGCGGATCGCCCTGGTCCTTGCTTCAATCCATACAGGAGCGGCAAACGGCCTATGGGCTGATGTGGCCAGGTTTTCCCAACAACAGGAGGGAGAGACCGCCTTGTTTGTCTTTCCTGGTGGCCGGCTTCAGAGTCTGGAGAACCATGAGCATCTTCGCAATGCGCTCTACCGTTTGGTCCACAAGGAGAATGTGGACGGCATCATCGTATGGGGATCTTCCTTGGGAGGGGCTGCAAGCCTGTCTGAAGTGCAGCAGCAGTACCGCTCATTTGGAGATCTTCCCTGTGTTACCATCGGCCTGAAACGGGAAGGGTTTCCCGACATTACCTTCGATGCCTACTCTGGGGTAGGGGGCATCCTCCAGCACTGCATCACCAAGCACAATACCAGGCGTATTGCATTCATCCGCGGCCCTGAGAACCACCCCTCCTCCGATGACCGCTACCGTTCCTACCTTGATACCCTCAAGCAGAACACCATTGCATACGACCCCTCCCTTGTATCGGATCCCTTTGCCTGGACAGAAGGGCAGAAGGCCCTGGAGCAGCTGGTCGACGAGAGGAGCCTGGTGCCGGGGAAGGATTTCGACCTCCTTGCCTGTTCGAGCGACATGATGATGTTTGCAGCTGGGAAGGGACTCGAAGGGAGGGGGTATCGTATCCCCGAGGATGTCAAGATTGTGGGATTCAACGACAGCAGCGAGAGCCATCTGCTGAAAGTCCCCTGTACCACGGCAAAGATGCCGGTCAGGCAACTGGCCCTGATGGCATGGAGCATGGTAGAGCTGATGGTCGACAAGCAGAGCATGGCCGAGCCCGATATCCTGCTTCCCTGTGAGGCTGTCATCCGCCGTTCCTGCGGGTGTAAGGACTCCTTGGGGGGCTACGAAAGTGCAAAGGCCCTCTTTACCAGCGATGAAGCCTATCTGAGATACCTGACTGAGGCATTCAGCCTCGACCTCTCCCAGACCAAGGCAGCAGAACACCTTTTTTCCCTCTGTGCCAGGTTTGGCACAACCCTGGAGGAGGATATCGCCTCCCAGATCCTTGAACAGGTTGCACACTTCTCCCACTCCTACCTGGACGGAGGGGGCGACCCGAGCAACCTCAGTGAAGCCCTCCACTGGTACTCGCTCTTCTATGCGAGCAAGGGGTTTTCCTCCTATATGGATACTGCCTTGCGGGACCTCTTCCTACGCCAGCACTCCCTTGTTTCCCATGAGCATGCCTATGCCGTCTCGACTCGGACCAAGGAGCTGAACTCGTTCAAGTGCGAGCTGCTTACCCTTCGCAACCTCTCTTCCCATTCGCGCCTTTTCCAAAGGTACCTTCCCTCCTTGGGGATCGAGGGGTGCCTGCTTGTCCTCAATGAGGATGAGTCTTGCAGTAGGTTCGTTGGGGGCTTTTATGGCGGGCAGCTCTATGAGCAGCAGGTCCTGTTCGACAAGAAGAGCCTGTTGCCTCCTTTTATAGCAGAAAAGTTGGGCAGTGGTGTCTTTGTGGTAGAACCCTTATACATGGAAAACCAACCGATGGGGTATCTAGTGATGGAGACAACCCTGTTCGAAGGGAGCCTCATGGAGGATCTCAGGACAGCCTTGAGCAGCTCCATCAAGGCTTCGTTCCTCCTGGATGAGGCAAACAAGGCCAAGGAACTGGCAGAGCGTGCCCAACGTTCCAGAACAGAGTTCTTTGCCAATGTCAGCGAGGGGCTTCGCAATCCACTGGAAGAGATCCAGGCCAAGGTCAGCACCCTCAAGGGGAAGGAACATGAACCTTTGAGGATTTCCATTGATGAAGAGATCTTCAAGGCGACCCATCTTCTTGACCTCTCCCTCAGCCAAACGGGGGAATTGGAATTGGAGCGGCAGATCCTTGACCCGACCTCCCTCGTGGAGCAGGTGGTCTGGGAAAGCGGAGTAGCCTATGAAGGGCCGGCTCTTCTTCCAGCCCTTTTTGCCGACCGGACAAGGCTGAAGCAGGTGCTTAGCATCCTTTCCAAGCACCTGCAAAAGGAGAGTGGGCAGTCGTTGCTCTCTTCCTCCATCACAGAAGAAGGGTTTGTCTTCTCCTTCCGCTCCTCCTCCGCAGGGTGGAAGGCTGCCCTGAGCAGGCAGGATCCCGGCATCAGCCTGGCTGAGCGCATCATCCTGCTGCATGGGGGCCAGTTCTGGCTACAGGAGAATACCGTATCCTTCAGGCTTCCTTGGCCAACCCTTTCAGGGGAGGTTTCCCAAGTGGAACATACCCCATCCCTGTTCATTGCAGATGACCAGGACATGACGCTTCCCCCTTCCTTTGCTCTCCTTGAAGGCCTTGCTGTCCTCTCTGCCTCTTCCCTGCTGCAGAATCCCCAACTCTTCTCGAGGTATGGGCTGTTGTTCTGGGATGCCCGCAAGAAAGGCCCATCCTTGATGCTCTTGCTCCACCAGATGCTTCGCGACAGCAGGGCCAGCCGTTTGGGCTTTGTCTGTCTGGGCTGCCCCGGCTCCTCATCCTCCTTTGTGAACGCCCTCAACTTTTCGGAGGAAGAGGGGTTGGTAGTCCATACCGGGGAAATCCCCGCAAAGATTGCCGCCATCCTCTGCCCAACGCAGGGCTCTGCCGTCCAGGCAGGGGATGGATATTGGCAGCAGGGGGACCTGAAACTTCCCTCGCTGTTCATAACTGATGACCTCTCGATTGCCTTGTTTAGGGAGATTCGCAAAGTAAAGCAGGGACCCTCTGTCCCGATCGTGCTGATCAGGGAGAGCTTCACCCTCGGGGAAGCCGACCAGCTCAGCCTCTTCCCCCAACTTCTGCTGGTCCACTCTTCAGTTGCCGACAGCAGCGAGTTCCTCTCCCGCCTGATAGCCCTTCGGGGAGGGGAGGACCTGCTGCCGCCTCTTACCTCAGCTTTGGTGAAGCGGGCAGTGGTTTTCATCGGGGAACAGGCTACGGTCCAGTTCTCCCGTTGGCAGCTGGCTGAGGCGGTGAATGTAAGTGAGGACTACCTTACCCGTATCTTTCGCAAGGAGATAGGGCTTTCTCCCTGGGATTACCTCAACAGGCACAGGGTCTACCTTGCTACGGCTCTGCTGAGGCAGACCACCCTTACCATCAACGAGGTTGCAAGCCAGACGGGCTTTCAGGACCAAGCGTACTTTTGTCGGGTCTTCAAGAAGCTCAAGGGGTTTCCTCCCGGGAAAGTGAGGTCTGGCGAATAGGGAAATGTCGGAAAAGTACAAGAGCCTACCTGCATTGTATGCACCGTGTGGCGTATGATTCCAATACGAGGTTGAATACTTGTATGGCAAATTCTCTTGAAAAAAAACGAAGTTCTCAGCTGGTGAGAGATATCAGGCGTCATAAGTCCGTATATCTGTTATTGCTGTTTCCCCTGACCTATTACATCCTTTTCCGATATGTCCCGATCTTCAATGGGCAGATTGCTTTCAGGGACTTCATGGCCCTTGATGGGATCCTGGGCAGCAAATGGATAGGCCTGAAGCATTTCAAGACCTTTACCCACTCCTACTACTTTTGGGAGTTGCTGCGCAACACCCTGATGTACAGTGTGGGAAAGCTTCTCTTCAGCTTGCCGCTGGCCATTATCCTTGCCATTACCATCTATGAGTGCAACAAGCCCTTCTTGCGAAAAATCGTGCAGACCCTGGCCTACCTTCCCCACTTCCTCTCCTGGGTAATCATGTATGGCATCCTGCTTGCCCTGCTTGCCCCCGGCGATGGCATCATCAACGACGTCATCAAGCTGTTTGGTGGAAAGCCACTGGATTTCCTTACCAACACCGATGCGTTCCCCTGGATTGTCATCCTTAGTGACGCCTGGAAGGAGATGGGCTGGAGTGCCATCATCTTCATCGCCGCCCTGATGGGCATCGACCCCTCCCTGTTTGAGGCCGCCTTGGTTGAGGGGGCGAACTCCTGGCAGCGGGTGCGCTACATAACCCTGCCCTCCATACTGCCGGTGATCGTCATCGTCGTCCTGCTTCGGCTGGGGACCATCCTCGATGCGGGCTTCAACCAGATTTTCATGCTCTACTCTACACCGGTACTCTCGGTTGCCGACATTATCGATACATGGGTCTACCGTCAGGGCTTGCTGGAGTTCCAGTTTGGGCTTGCTACAGCTGTAGGGCTGTTCAAGGGTTTCATCGGAATGTTCCTGATTCTTGGATCGAACCGCCTGGTAAGGCGTTTCGGTGGAAGTTCGTTATTCTAGGAGTTGGCAGATGAAAAAGACTACAGGCTACAGAAGGGTGGGAAACACCTCAGTGGCCATAAAACCGACCAAGGCAGACCACTCCTTCAACTTTCTGGTTGATTTTTTCCTGGCTGTGCTGCTCGTTATCATCGCGGTCCCGCTCTGGAGTACGATAACGCTCTCCTTCAGGCCCAACGACTATATTGGGAATAACCTGCAGGGGATGTTCCTCGCCCCCTGGAACTGGTCGTTCGCTGCCTATAAGGCACTTTTGGGCAACCAGGGCTTCATCCTGGCATTCAAGAACAGCATCCTCATCCTCATCGGGGGAGTGGCTACATCGCTGCTGCTTACCATACCGCTAGCCTACGTGCTCTCCATCACCACCCTGCCAGGGCGAAAATTCCTCAACCTGCTGATCGTTGTGCCCTATGTGTTCAACGTTGGGATGATTCCTTCCTACCTGCTGGTGACCCACCTCGGCTTGATAGACCACCTTGCGGCAATTTTCCTTCCTGGGGCGATCAGCACCTACAACTGCCTGATCATGCGATCCTTCTTTGAAGGGCTTCCCAACGAGCTGAAGGAGTCTGCCCGGATCGATGGCGCTACGGAGATCCAGGTGCTCATCCGAGTCATCCTTCCCCTGTCCAAGGCCATCATCATGACCATCGGCCTCTTCTATGGGGTCTCGTTCTGGAACGACTTCTTCCACGCGATGCTCTATCTCAACGACAACAGCCTGCAGCCCCTGCCAATCCTTCTTAGGAACATCCTGATGGCCAGCGGCATGAACGAGTATGTTGAGGTCAATGCTTTCGGTGATGCCCCCATAGCAGCCATCAAGGCGGCATCGGTATTCATGAGCGCAATCCCGATGGTGATCGCCTATCCGTTCATCCAGAAATATTTTACCAAGGGTACTTTGTTGGGAAGTGTGAAGGGCTAATACCCCATCCCAACGTATAGATACATTGAAGTTTTTCATGAAGGAGGATTTTCCATGAAAAAACATTGCACATCACGAATTGGTATGGCAACTGTTGTGTTGCTTCTCTCCCTCTCCTTGTTTGCACAGGGTACAAAAGAGGAGGTCAAGGCCGCCGGTCCCACATCCGTTGAACTCTGGTACGGGGCAGCCATCACCGAAGCTGGACCACCCCCAGCTGACTGGGTTGGATTCAAGGTCATCAAGGACAAGCTGAACATCGACCTGAAGCTTACCGCCCTCCCTTCCAACGAGAACGACCAGGATGTGAAGATCCAGGCAGCTGCAGCAGCCAACAACCTTCCTGACCTGTTCATGGTTCGCCGTGATGTCCTCAGCCGTCTGGTTCCCCAGGGCCTGGTAGCACCGGTGGATGATCTCTATGCAAAGATGCCAGTCAGGACTGCAGACCACTATGACGCGGTCAGCCAGAACCATGCCCGCATCAACGGCAAGAGCTATGGACTTGCAGATCCCGGTTCGATCAACATGAACGAAGGCCTGCTCATCCGTAAGGATTGGCTCGACAACCTCGGGCTCGCAGTTCCCACCACAACTGATGAGCTGCTGGCTGTCATGCGTGCCTTTACCTTCAACGACCCGGACAAGAACGGGAAGAATGACACCTGGGGCTACGGAGCCTTCCAGGAGATCAACAACTTTGAGGCTTGGCCAGGCAGACGCCTTGAGCCCCTCTTCGGAGCATTTGGTGTCGATGGTACCTGGAGTCTGAAGGAATCCGAAGCCGGCCTCAATGTCCTCAAGGGCGAGTTCTACGATGCAATGGTCTTCCTCAAGAAGATTGTTGATGAAGGAATCATGGATCCCAACTGGCTCTCCTACAAGAAGGATGACTTCAGGGCCGCATGGAAGCAGGGTCGGTTCGGCATCATGCGCGAACAGAATGCTGCATTTGCCGCCCAGGCCAACTATGCACCGTTTGACAAGAACTTCCCGGAAGGCAACTGGATCGTCATCGATCCTCCAAAGGGCCCGACCGGTAAGGCCTCCATCGGTCCCTATACTGCCAACTACCGCATCTATGCGATCAGTGCCAAGGCAGCAAAGGAAGGAAAGGCTGACAAGATCGCCGCTCTTCTGGAATGGATGGCCTCCGATGAAGGCTACTACCTGCTCGGATGGGGCGTGGAAGGGGTGAACTACACCAAGGATGCAGATGGCATTCCTGTGGCAAAGGGCCTTGCCGATCCTAACCTTGCATTCTCCGCACCTGGTGGACAGACGGTCACCCAGCTGAGGAACATGGTCTTCTACAATGGCGACATCGAGCTCTATGCCCGCTATCCCCTGTACGTTACCGAGACAAGCAAGAAGGAGATGTCTGCCCTTACCGTCATGCGCGAGATGCAGACCAAGGCCTGGACAGCTCAGATCGGGTCCGACACCCTTCCTATTCCCAATGCAGACCTGAAGCGTTTCTACGAGCAGGGCTTGAGCGAATTCATCACCGGAAAGAGGGTACTCAATCCCGCCAACTGGGCAAAATGGATTGACGAGTTCAAGAAGCTTGGTGGACAGGAGTGGAATGACAAGGGCGTTGCCTTTGCAAAGGAAAACAATCTACTCACCCGATAATTTTGTAGGCAGGAGATCAACTGCTCCCGTATGGGGGCAGCTGATCATCACCTAAGATACTTTGAGTAAGGAAATAACATGAACTCTGGTGAAAACCTCTCGCTTGCCATGGCTAGAAGTGTGGCTCGTCGTTATACCAAAGATATGATGCGTTGGCACTATGAACATGGGTTGGTAATACAGGCCTGTCTTGCAGTAGGGGAGACGTTGCATCTCCAGGAGTTCTATCCCTGGGCATATGGGATGTATGACCCTTTCGTAGCTGCAGATGGGACAATCGCGACCTATCGTCAGGGTGAGTACAATCTCGATCAGATCAATGCAGGGCGGAACCTCTTTCTTCTGTATGAGAAGAGTGGGGAAGAACGATTTCTCCTTGCCGCAAAGAATCTGAGAAAGCAATTGGACGAACAACCTCGGACCTTGAGCGGGGTGTTCTGGCATAAGGAGATCTATCCTTGGCAGATCTGGCTCGATGGGCTCTACATGCAGGGTCCGTTCAATGCACAGTTTGCCAAGCTCTCTGGCAGAGGGGCCGATTTTGACGACCTGGCCAACCAGATCCAGACGGTCTACCAGACCCTGAAGGACCCCAAAACAGGATTGCTCTACCATGCCTATGATGAATCGAGGGGCATGAGGTGGTCTGACCTCTCTACAGGCCTCTCTCCCCATGTCTGGGGAAGGGCCCTTGGCTGGTTCTGCATGGCCTTGGTGGATATCCTGGATTTCCTCCCTCCCGACCATCCGAAACGGGAGAGTCTCCATGCAATCCTTCGTTCGACCCTGGGTTCTGTCTTGGCTTTCCAGGATGGTTCCGGGTTGTGGTACCAGGTTATTGATAAGCCAGAGGTGGGCGGCAACTATCTTGAGGCCTCCTGCACGAGCATGTTCTGCTACGTCCTGTTCAAGGCCGTACGGGTGGGCATCGTCGTGGATGCGAGGCAAAAAGAGAGCTTTCTCAAACAGGCCAGATTGGCTTTGAAAGGCCTGAAGGAGACCTATCTGAGGCAGGACGACCAGGGCTCTCTCCATCTTGGAGGGATCTGCTCGGTAGCCGGTCTTGGAGGCAATCCTTACAGGGACGGTTCGTTCCCCTACTATATCTCTGAGGCTGTGGTAGAGGATGACTTTAAGGGCGTAGGTGCCTTTATCCTGGCCGCCTTAGAGGCAGAACATGCAGAAAAGGGGTAATCCCTTTTTGGATTTCTGAAAGAAAAAAGAGGGAACCCTCTATACAAGTAGTTGTATCAGTACAGAATATGCGCTTTTCCTCAATTTCTATTTCGTTTTCTTTATTTGACATTGGCAGATGGTGATTGTAGAATGGGGACGTGACGACTCTTTATATTCACATTCGAAACATAGGAGAAAACGTAATGAAGAAACTGACTGTTGCACTCTGTATCTTCCTCATGCTTGGTTCCATGGCATTTGCCCAGGGATCAGGTGAGGCTGCTGGAAAAAGCAATCTTCGCGTTGGAATGGTAACTGATGCAGGTACTATTGATGATAAATCCTTCAATCAGGGAACCTGGGAAGGTATCAAGCGTGCTGGTGTTGACTATGGTCTTGATATCAAGTATCTCAAGCCAGCTGGTACAACCGAAGCCGATTACCTCAAGGAAATTGGCAACCTCGTAGATGCTGGGTACAATTTGATCATCTGCCCAGGATTCAAGTTTGAGACCACCCTGTTTGAGGCTCAGGACAAGTATCCCAAGGTAAAGTTCGTCATTCTTGATGGCGAGCCCCACTCTGCAGACTACTCCACCTTCCGCATCGAGAAGAACGTTGTAGGTGTCTATTGGGCAGAGCATGAATCCGGCTTCCTTGCTGGTTTCGCAGCAGCCCTTCAGATGAAGGATGCTGAGTTTGGTTTTGTTGGCGGAATGGAAATTCCCGCTGTCCAGAAGTTCAACTGGGGCTTCCAGCAGGGCGTGAAATATGCAAATGCAAATTTCGGTACCAAGATTGTCATGAAACAGGAAAACAACCTCTATCAGGGTTCCTTTGACAACGTCAGTGCCGGTCAGCAGATTGCAGCTTCCATGTACGACAAGGGTGTAAAGGTTATCTTTGCAGCAGCCGGCGGTGTCGGTGTTGGCGTCATCAATGAAGCCAAGAACCGTGTCGCAGCTGGAAAGGAAGTATGGGTCATCGGTGTTGATGTCGACCAGTACAACGAAGGCGTGATGAGCGCTGGTGGAAAGTCCATCATCCTTACCTCAGCAATGAAATACCTCGACCGCGCATCCTATGACATGATCAAGGCTGAGCTCAATGGTCAGTTCCCTGGTGGTTCTATCCTCCATCTTGATGCAACAAACGACGGTGTCGGAATTCCTGTGAGCAACCCGAACCTGTCCCAGAGCGTCACCGATGAGGTTGCCAAGCTTTATGCAAAGATGAAGAGTGGTGAAGTCAAGGTCGCAGCAGCTAATGACGGCCTTTTCAAATAAGGTCCGCTATCTGTCCTAATTACAAGGGTCACCATACAAAGGTGACCCTTGTGTGCTATTATAGCCCATTATTATCCTACACGCGCTGCGTGTCCTCATAGGGAGTCCACCAATGAGTCATGTTATTGAGATGCTAAACATCCGCAAGGAGTTCCCGGGTATTGTCGCCAACGATGATATCACCCTGCAGGTAGAGCAAGGGGAGATCCACGCAATTCTCGGTGAGAATGGTGCGGGGAAATCTACCCTGATGAGTATCCTTTTCGGCTTGTACCATGCCGATAGGGGCCAGATCAAGGTCAAGGGAAGGGAAGTCCACATATCCAGCCCCAACGATGCCAACGACTTGGGTATCGGGATGGTGCATCAGCACTTCCAGCTGGTACACCCCTTTACGGTTACAGAGAACATTATCCTCGGAAAAGAAGGTCACTTCTTCCTCGATCGCCGTTCGGCTGCGAAGAAGATCAAGGCCCTTTCTGAGAAATACGGGTTGAACATCGACCCAGATATGATTATTGAAGACATAACGGTCGGCATGCAACAGCGCGTCGAAATCCTCAAGATGCTCTATCGCGATGCAGAGATCCTTATATTTGATGAGCCCACTGCCGTGCTTACCCCCCAGGAGATCGATGACCTGATGCAGATCATGCGCAACCTGGTCTCTGAAGGAAAGAGTGTAATCCTCATTACCCATAAGCTCAACGAAATCAAGGCCGTCGCAGACCGGTGTACCATCATACGCCGAGGAAAGCTCATCGGGGTGGTGGATGTGAAGAAGACATCCCAGGCTGAAATGGCCTCCATGATGGTCGGTCGTCCTGTCAGCTTCAAGGTCGACAAGAAGCCTGCCCAGGTAGGGAGGGTCATCCTTGAACTGTACGACCTGAAGGTCATGAACAACAAGAAGACCCTTGGGGTAAAGGGCATCAACCTTTCGGTCAAGAGTGGGGAAATCGTGGGAATTGCCGGTGTCGATGGAAACGGCCAGACCGAGCTGATCGAGGCAATAACCGGCCTGCGTCAGGTTGAGAGCGGAACCATCGTCCTCGATGGTAATGACATCACCAATGCCCCTATTCGCAAACGCAACGAGGTTGGGCTGGGACACATTCCCGAGGACAGGCAGAAGCGGGGCCTTGTCATGGAGAACTCGCTGTTCAACAACGTCGCCATCAAGGAGTTCTATCACGCTCCTTTCAGCAAGCATGGGATACTCGATGACGAGTACCTCAAGCAGTATGCCCAGGATGTCATCACGCAGTTTGATGTCCGTAGCGGAGAGGGTATCTATTCGCTTGCAGGAAAACTGTCCGGTGGAAACCAGCAAAAACTCATTGTCGGGCGTGAGGTTGTCTCGGACCCCGAGCTGCTCATAGCCGTGCAGCCGACCCGCGGCCTTGATGTGGGTGCTATCGAATACATCCACTCCCAACTGATTGCCCACCGTGACAAGGGCCATGCGGTACTGCTGGTATCGTTTGAATTGGATGAGATCTTCAATCTCTCCGACAGGATTGCCGTCATGAATTCAGGGGAACTGATCGACATCGTGAAGACCAGTGAGACCGATGAGAGTGCTGTCGGCCTGATGATGGCGGGTGTTAAGCGCAAGGAAGGTGGACAATGAGCGAAATAGAAAACAAAGAAATGAAGAGCAATGCCTTCCTCGTTGCCATCAGTGCGGTGGTTCTGGGCCTCATTGCAGGGGCTGTGTTGATGGCACTTATCGGAAGCAACCCCTTTACTGGATTCTGGTTCTTGTTCCGTGGCGGGCTTATGAACATCGAGAGGGTCGGAAACACCCTCGCTACTGCCACCAACCTCATGTTGGTCGGTCTTTCGGTAGCCTTTGCCTTCAGGACCGGGCTGTTCAACATCGGTGCCTCCGGCCAGATGCTTGTCGGCGGGTTGTGTGCCACCCTGGTTGCCCACCATGTCTTTTTGCCCCGTCCCCTCTACCTGGTCGTACTCATCCTCTCCGGTCTCCTCGGTGGAGCTGTCTGGGGAATAATTCCTGGCTTCCTCAAGGCCAAGTTCAATGTCCATGAGGTTGTTGCAACCATCATGATGAACTGGATAGCCTACTGGTCGGTCTACTACTTTGTCCCTGCCTACCTGAAGGGACCTTCCTTGGAAACAGAGTCGGCAAGCATTGCCATCGAGCAGACCTTACGCTCCCCGTGGCTGACCAAGCTGTTCCCCGGTTCCTACATAAACCTGGGATTCCTGGTAGCCATAGCCTCGGTTATCATCATCAAGTTCATCCTTGACAAGACAACCCTGGGCTTTGAATTGAAGGCTGTGGGTTCCAACAGGTTCTGTGCCGAATATGCAGGCATCAGGGTAAACAAGAATGTGGTCCTCTCCATGATGATTGCAGGAGGTCTGGCCGGTCTGGCCGGTCTCTCCTTCTATACCGGCTACTCACGGAACATGCAGATCGGTGTCCTTCCTTCACAAGGGTTTGACGGGATTGCGGTAGCCTTGCTGGGTGCAAGCAATCCTCTTGGGGTGCTTTTCAGCTCGCTGTTCTTCGGGGTGCTTCAGTCAGGCAAGGGATTCATGAACGCCATGACCAAGGTCCCCCCTGAGATTGCCGATACCATCATCTCGGTCATCATCTACTTTACGGCAACCAGTGTCCTCTTCAAGCGTCTCTGGGAGGCACTGTTCAAGATCCTCTCCCGGAAAAAAGCGGTGAGGGATGCCAAGCCTACCAACAACAAGGAGGTGAAATAATATGTGGTTAACCCTTACCCGTATCTTTCCCTACGCCATAGCCTATACCATCCCGATGCTGGTCACCTCCCTCGGAGGCCTCTACAGTGAACGAAGCGGGGTGACGAACATTGGCCTTGAAGGCCTGATGCTCGTCGGATATTTTGCTACAGCCATTACCATCAAGCTTACCGAGGCTACCTTGGGGATCAACGCCCTGGCCCTTGGGGTGATGGTGGGCGTGCTCGCTGGGGCAGTCTTCTCCCTGCTGCATGCCTTCGCTTCCATCAACCTGAAGGCCGACCAGATCATCAGCGGTACTGCCATCAACATGTTGGCCTCTGCCCTTACCGTCTACCTTGCCCGTACCATCTCCGGAAGCGGAAACGTGCGGATCCTCATGGGTATTGTCCGTAAGAACATTCCTGTGCTCTCCAGGATTCCCATCCTAGGGCCCCTGTTCTTTAGCCAGACCTATTGGACAACCTGGCTCTGTCTGCTCATCTGGGGCCTCTCCTGGATCCTTCTCTACAAGACCTCCTTTGGCCTACGGCTCAGGGCTTGTGGGGAACACCCTTCGGCAGTCGCCTCTGCAGGTGTCAATGTGCACATGATGCGCTACTTCGGGGTCATCATGAGCGGCTCCCTTGCCGGCCTTGGCGGGTCTGTCATCCTGATCACCTACTCAGGGGAGTTCAACGGGACTGTAGCCGGTCTTGGTTTTCTCTCCCTTGCCGCCCTGATCTTCGGACAGTGGAAACCCCTTGGCATTTTGGGTGCTACCTTCTTTTTCGGAATAGCCACCACCATTGCCAACGTCTCCCAGGTCATCCCTTCGCTGAACATAGTGCCACCGGTAGTATTCAAGATATTCCCCTATGTGGCGACACTGCTTGCCTTGGTGTTGTTCTCCAAGAAGTCGGCGGCGCCCAAGGCGGCTGGTGATACGTTCTGACCTGCTATACAACTGATAATTGGAGGATATATGGAGAATCTCAAGGAAAAGATGCAAGAGGCTGCGATGTACATCACCTCACGTATTGGTGAGGAGCCTGTTTTGATCGGCATGGTACTTGGCAGTGGGTTGGGGGATCTGGCCGAGCAGTTGGAGGACCGCATCTACATCTCCTACAAGGATGTCCCCTTCTTTCCCGTATCCACGGTCTTTGGACACAAGGGCCGGTTGGTCGTGGGAACGCTGGAGGGCAAGCGTGTCATGTGCATGCAGGGCCGCTTCCACTACTATGAGGGCTATGGAATGGACCAGGTGGTGTTTCCCATCCAGGTCATGCATGCCCTTGGGATCAAGGACCTGTTGGTAACCAACGCTGCAGGTGGGGTCAACACCTCCTTCAAGGTGGGCGACCTCATGTTGATCACCGACCATATCAAGCTTATTGCCGACAGCCCGATGCGCGGGCCGAACTATGATGACCTGGGCCCCCGTTTCTTTGACATGACCGGCACCTATGACAAGTCCCTTATGGCCATTGCAAGAAAAGAGGCCGCTTCCTTGGGTATGACCCTGCAGGAAGGTATCTACATGTTCTTTGCCGGCCCCTCCTTCGAGACTCCTGCAGAGGTTCGTGCAGCAAGGATCCTTGGATCCGATGCCGTGGGCATGTCCACGGTCCCGGAAGCCATTGCGGCAAGCCATATGCGCATGAGGGTGTTGGGTATCAGCTGCATCACCAATATGGCCGCAGGAATTCTGCAGCAACCCCTCAACCATGAGGAGGTGATGGAGACCGGGGAGTTGGTCAAGGAAGGCTTTGGAAACCTGATCCGTAGGGTCACCCGCCAATGGCCGTTCTAGAGGAAGAGGTTCGCCACCTCATACAGAAGCTCGGCCTTGAGAGGCTTGAAGGCGAAGGTGGGTACTTTCGCAAGTACTATACCCACCGGAGCGGTTCTGCCATCTTGGGGGGGACGATCTACTACCTGGTAACGGAGGATAGCTTCTCGTCCCTGCACTGGTTGCCAACCGATGAGCTCTGGTATTTTTTGCAGGGGTCCAGGCTTGAGCAGCTGGTGCTCTATCCTGACGGAAGGCATAGCCTTACCTTGCTTGGTCCTGTTGGGGAAGCTGTAGCACCCCTTTCCCTCGTCCCCGGGGGATGCTATCAGGGGACAAGGTTGTTGGAGGGGGGATATGCCCTCTGTGCAACCACCATGTGCCCGCCCTATGACCCCGATCGCTATGTGCAGGGCACAAAGGCCCTGTTGGATGACTATCCAACGTGCACTCGTCTTGTGGATTTCCTACGCGAGGAGGATCGATGAGGACAGTTTTGGTTACCGGTGGAACAAGCAATTTGGGAGAGGCTATCTGCAGGCAGTTCATCCATGCCGGGGATTCTGTGATCTGCACCTACGCCCATAGCAAGGAGAGGGCGGAACAGCTGAGAGAGGAACTTGGGCCAAAACTGACCATCATGGCCCTGGACCTGCTCAAAGAGGAGAGTGTCACCGATCTTTTTTCCAGACTGCACAGCCTCGATGTCCTGGTAAACAACAGCGGCCTCTTTACCCTTGGCGAGCAGCAGAGCCTGTCCACCTCCGACTGGGATAGGGTATTTGATACCAATGTGAAGGGTCTTTTCCTGGTTACCCGGGGAGCCATTCCTCTGCTCAAGCAGTCCAGGCAGGCCAGCATCATCAATATCGCCTCAATACATGCCCTGCACCCTGGCTTTGGCCTGACAGCCCACTACGATGCCTCCAAAGGTGCGGTCGTCTCCTATACCAGGAGCCTTGCTGCCGAACTTGCACCCGCCATACGGGTCAATGCAGTTGCCCCGGGCCTGCTTGATGCCCCCTACCTCCATGAAGGGGAAAACCCTGTGGTAGAGATGTTTGAGCAGCGCGCACTGCTCAAGCGGATGGTGAAGGCGGAGGAGGTCGCCTCCTGTGTCCGTTTCCTCTCCGACTCCCCTGCGATAACGGCAGAGGTCATAACCGTAGACTGTGGATACCTGGTGGGATAGCCATGAAAATACTCTGTATCTCCGATGAGACCGACCCCCTGATCTACTCCAAGAACATCGTATCGCGGTATGGGGATGTCGACCTGGTACTGGCAGCGGGGGACCTCCCGCTCAAGTACTACGAGTTCATCATATCGTCGCTGAACAAGCCTCTCTATTTTGTGTTCGGAAACCATAACCTGGAGTTTTTGCACCAGTTTACCTCTTCCTCGGCGATCGTGCAGTACGGATACTCTGACGGAAAGGGCGAGGTACAGGTGCTTCCAGCCTTTGGTGGTGACTTTGTCGACGGGAAGGTTGTCTATGACAAGCGCAACAAGCTCATCATCGCAGGCCTCGGCGGGGCGATGCGCTACAACAAGGGGAAGCACCAGTTCACCGAGCGTGAGATGTTCTTCAGGGTGATGAAGATGGTTCCCCACCTCCTCTTCAACCGACTCTTCCGTGGCAGGTATCTGGACATCCTGCTAACCCATGCGGCCCCCCTGGGGTTGGGTGACGATTCCGACCGCTGCCATCAGGGGTTTGCCACATTTCTGACCTTTATGGAGTGGTTCAAGCCTACATACCTGTTGCACGGGCATATTCACTTGCATGACCTCAACGCAAACCGGCATACTGTCTTCAAGGAAACCAAGATTATCAACGTCTTCCAGAACTACATGCTGGAGGACCCTTCACTAGGAAAGGATAGTGCCAATGGGAATTGATATGTCCAACCAAGCCCGTGAGGATTTTGAGAAAGCCCGTTCACGGGGAAGGATGCAGTCCCTGATGGGCAGCCTTGCCTGGAAGAATACGGACCTGCTCTCCCTCTATGCGGTCACCGAGATGATCAAGCCAAAGAATGAGACCTATCTGGGGATGAGGACCATCTCTGTAGCCAAGATCATCGGCAGTGAGGGAAGGTACCAGGACTTTACCCTGGCTTTCTATCCGAAGAAGGAACTGCTCCGATCGCGCTGGCAATCCATAGACAGGGCTGCCAAGGAGTATGTGATCCTCCCTCCCATCTCTGTCTATCAGGTAGGGGACTGGTATTTTGTGCGCGATGGGAACCACCGCGTCTCGGTGGCAAAGACCCAAGGGGTCGAGTTCATCGATGCCGAGGTTGTCCGCCTGGACACGGAAATCCCCCTTGAGCCCGGACTGACCATGAAACAGCTGGCCAAACGGGTTGTCGCCTACGAGCGGGAGCGGTTCATCGAACAGTATACCCCCTCCTTTCTTCCCATGGACCAGATTGCCTTTACCTCCCCCGGTTCCTATCCGGAGATGGTCAACCACATCCTTGTGCACAAGTACTACCTCAATGAGGGAAAGGAAGAGGAGCTGAGTTTTGAGACGGCAGCCCGTTCGTGGTACCGCACTGTCTACTCGCCAATCGTTGAGGAGATTCGTCGGTCAAAGCTTCTTGCTTCCTTTCCGGGAAATACCGAGAGTGACCTCTATATGTGGATAGTACGCCATTGGGACAATCTCAAGCATATGAGTGGTAGCCATGAGGTCTCCATCGAGAGTGCCACCAACGACTACAAGGCCCGCTACGGTAGGGGCCGGCTCTTGCGTTGGGTCAACAGGATCAAGGGGTTTTTCTCCAAGGAATAGGAAACCAGTTCCATAGCATGAAACAAAGAAAGGAAGCGGTCAACGGCCGCTTCCTTTTCGATGAAACCAGGTATGGAGATCTCTCTACTCCTGGATGTATGCACTCAGGATGTCTGCATAGGTCTCCATCTCCTTGCCAAGGCGGTCGCTAGGACGGATGGAATCCTCTTTTCCTGCCAGATGTACGAGGCCGGCGACAGGCTGGTCGTAGCTGTCAAGGTCCTCATGGACACCATAGGGAATGTGGAGCATCCCCATGCTCTGTGCCCAGTAGATCATGGCGCTGAGGGTGTGGGCCCCTTCACAGGTGGAGTGGGAACAGCTGGTGAAACAGGCAAAGAACTTGCTTTCGAGGCTCTGGTCCTTGCTGAGGGGGACTGTGGTGTCAAGGAAGGTCTTCATCTCCGCTGTGGTATTTCCAAAACGGGTAGGGCTACCCAGGATGATCATGTCACTTTTGAGGAGGGTCGAGGTGTTTGCTACGGGAAGGGCAAGAATATCCTCATAGAAATCATTGGTGGTTTCTTGGGTGTTCGCCCAGATGTGCAGGTCGGGATCCTCAACACGGTAGAGCCTCGCATCGACGTTGCGCTCCATCATGAGTTCCTGAAGATAGGAACCGATGATGAAACAGTTGCCGCTTACACTGTGAATTATTATGGAACAACGCTTCATAGGTAGACCTCGCTTGTTATGTTCTTATGAGAAATATACTACAAAAAAGAGGAGACGTGGGAAAAAACAGAGAATAGCAGATTAGCACCAGGCTGTGAAGAGTCCTTCCCTTTTGTCGATGAAGACCTTCGAGCCATATACCGCAGAGAGGACATCCTCGCGTATGATCTCTTCCTTGGGACCGTCTGCCACGATCTTCCCCTTGCTCATGACCACCACGCGAGCGATGGCTGGGATGATCTCGCTCAGTTCATGGGTTGCAAGGATGAGTGTCTTTCCTTCCCTGTCCAGCTGCTCGAGGGAAGAGCGGTAGAGGTGACGGGAGGGGAAGTCGAGGTTGGCCCCAGCTTCGTCGAGCAGCATTACCTGGGGGTCGTGCACACTTGCCCGGCAGAGGAGCACCCGTCTTGCCTCGCCAGAGGAGAGGCGGTTCATCTGCTTCTCCTCCAGAGGCCAGACACCATAGGTTTTCATGGTCGCTTCCACCTTCAGAAGCTGCCCTTCTGTAACCTGGTGATGGAAGTCCAGCCCTATGGAGCTGAAGAAGCCCGATGCCACGATTTCCCAGGCTTTATAGGTGCTATTGCACAGGTACTGCAGCGACTGGGAGACGATGCCGAGCTGCTTTCTCAGTTCCAGGACCTGCCATCGTGGTTGCCCAAAGAGGATTCGCTTGGAGAGGGGGTTGTACAAGGGGTGGATCTCTTCACTGATGACCTGGACCAGGGTGCTTTTCCCCGCCCCGTTGGGTCCGATTATTGCTACATGCTCGCCTCTGGTAACCGAAAAGGAGACATCGTCAAGAATTGGTCTGCCTTGTCTTCGTACTGTTGCATGTGCAATCTCAATGATCCGTTCACCCATAAAAAATGCCTCCTGTGTGGACTATACCACAGGGGAGGCATCTTGCTGAAGGACCGGCCTCAGTTAGGCGTAGGCAACCGCGCTATCGTCAGGATAGCGGTCAATTACCTTGTTCTCCAAAGTGGTGAGGGTAACCAGCACAAGGGCTACGGCGAGGTCTGTCTGCCCGTTTTGGAGAGCTTCACAAAGATAGGAGTAATCACGGACACGCTTTTCGATTTGGGCAGGGGTGAATTTGATGGCATTGAGGGCTGTGACTAGCATGGGAGCCAGGTTGTCATAGATGCAGATGAGGATCTGGTTCCCGTTTGCATTGATGAGGATCTGGTGGAACTCATTCTCTGCATCCTGGAACATCTTGAGCCCCTGGGCATCTTTCTTGAAAATTTTGGGTAGGGCTGCCTCCATGGTGTTGCTTGCACGCCAAAGCTGGGCAAGATAGGCCTCACGGTCCTGGAGCCTGGTGAACTCCCTTGCGGCACTGGTGGCAACTGAGATACGTACCTGCATAAGGTTTCTCATGAGTTTGCCGGTACTTATGGGGCTGTTGACGAGGGTAGTGGATAGGGACTCCACGTATTGGTCGAGGTTGTTGCTACGGATCTGCGCACGACGACCTTGGGTGATGATTACCAGGCCCTTTGCCTCAAGAAGCTTCAACGCTTCCCGGATCGGACGGCTCGAAGTCTGGAATTGCTCTGCCAGCAGTTGTTGTGATGGCAGGAAAGTTCCACTTTTCAGGGTGTTATCGAGTATCATTGTTTCAAGCGCAGTGGCTATTCTGGTTGATTTGGTTTCTGAAAGATAATTCATTAAAATATCCCTTTTCAATACAAGCTATGTACAAACTTAAGATGTCATAAGTTCTATGTTGTATCCTATTATTAAGGTAACCTGTATCGTAACTTTTTGCAATAGCAAGATATCAAAAATATTATATATGTCATCAGTTGTATCTAGTATAAGAAAATAGATGCATATACCATACCTTTGACATATGAATTTATGCATAAGGGAAGGTATATTTCTCGTAAATATATATGGTTATGATCATGGGAAGGGATAAAAACAGGGGAGCTAGAAGCTCCCCTGCTGTTGATGGAATAAGGATGTACTAGAGCTTGAGCTGCTCGAACTTGTCCTTGATGTTGGTCAGGTTGACCAGGGTAAGTGCTACGGCCAGGTCGGTCTGCCCATTTTCAAGGGCCTCAACCAGGTAACGATACTCGTTGACCTTCTTGCGCTGCTCGTTGAAGGATTCCGGAAGGCGGTCAAGTGCTGCGTAGAGTTGGGGGGCAAGGTTTTCGTAAATGCTGCTGAGGATGACGTTGTCATTTGACTTGATCAGGGCAGCATGGAATTCGAAATCGATCTGCTTGAACCGGTTGATGGCCTCGATGTCCTTTCCCGATTCCAGGGAGGGTAGCATCTGCTCCATCTTGGTGCAGCTGCGGTCGAGGGAGCGGACGATGAGCATTCTGCTGGGGTCGCGGGAGAGCTCCCTGGTAGCAGAGACCTCAATGGTCGTCCTTACCTGCATGAGGTCGGTCAGCAGCTTCTTGTCAGGTGCTTGCTTGCTGATCATGGACATGGAGAGGGACTCAACGAACTGGTCGAGGTTGTTGCTCTTTACGATGGCCTTCTTTCCCTGGGTAACTTCAATGAGTCCTTTGGCCTCAAGGTTCTTGAAGGCTTCTCGGACACTTCTGCTGCTTGCAGAGAACTGTTGGGCGAGGGTGTGCTGGCTGGGGAGGTTTTCCCCTGCCTTATATTTTTTGGACAGAATCATCTCTTCGAGCTGATTAGCTATCATGGTTGATTTTGTTTCGGAAGCAATCGGCATTATCATTCTTATGTATCCTCATGGTTTTGGTCTCTGGTTAGGAGACGTAAATAGATAACCTCTTACATTTGTAAGGTTTCACCTAGATAGTATCCTGTTTCAAGGGGAATTACAATGCAAAGATGTGAGGATATGTTAGAAGTTTGGGCGTGGTTGCATAAGGATATCTGCTAAAACGATTAGGGAATATTCATTCCAATCCTTTTCTGAAAAGAAGGTTATGAAGAGATCTATACAGTAGGAGCACTATTCAGAGGTGCCTGGTACTTATTGCAAATTGACATAAGGATAGAACTGTTGGTTTTTGGGAGAAGTTGGCTATATGAGGTTTTGGACAAAAAAGAATTACCTTAAGGATGTCATAAGATGAAAACATGTAAATCTATATATAAAAATAAATAAATAGGAATAAACAAAAAATCAATATTATTTTATTGTAAAACTGAATGCGTTCTTGACATAAGTTTCTCAATGGCGCTATAGTTAGGTATAGATGAGCGGAAAGAACTTGCACACTTTCTCGGAGGAAACCATCAATACTATGAAAAAGAATTTTCTAGTCATATATATATTTTTGTTGGCAATGTCACTTGGGGCTGTAGGCAGCTCGACGTCGGTGAGCATCAGGCTGACCACCTCGGTTCCTGGGTATCTGATCCATGGATTCCTGACTGCTCCTTCTGAAGCCACCTTTGAAGAGAGCCCAACGGTCAATGATGCCTTCAATCCTAACGGGGCAGTGCTGAACTATGGCATCAAGACAAACACTCCCATTCCCTTGATCGTAAATGCGACGATTTCTGATTTCGAGCAGCAGGATGTTGTCAACCCCGCAATGATACCGGTTAGTGAGGTAAAGGTTGGCTCCACTCCTGCAACCTATAACAGCGGAGATGGCAATTTCCATCTGTTGAATTTTACCCCAACTCCAGGAACCATCTTTTATGCATATACCCTTACCATATTGGTTGACCAAGCCTTGGTTAACAGTTCTCCGGTAGGAAGCTACAAGTCAACAGTCTCCATCGCTATTGAGACCGACCAATAGTACCAAGATACAAAAGATGAAACACGAGGTGTCCGAAAGGGCACCTTTTTTCATAAAAGTCTCTATAAGTACGCAATCGATATGACAAGAGTAGGGGTATGTATGGTAAAGGTCCCTACGTTACTAGGGATTCAATCACTATTAAACAGAGCAATCTAGAATCCATGTCAGACCTGCGTTATAAGTTATGTATAGGTTAAAATATTATAATAAAAGAAAATAACATATAAAATAAATATTTATTGAAAATATATATGATTCTCAACGATTGGATATTGACATAAGTCTGAGTAGGCAGTATTGTATGTCCATAGATGAGAGAACCCCTCGGACGGCTCTCACCATAAGGAGATTTTATGAAAAAGAGAGCTTTGGCTATATTGTTGGTTCTGGTCATGGTGACAGCAGGGTTGTTTGCAGCCCCTACAGTAACTGTTCCTGGAGCAGTAACTGCAACTTTGAAAGCAAATATTGGTGAATATTTGAATCATGGATTTAATATTGCTGGTACAAAATATCAGCCTACTGTAACTGTTGAAGATGCCTTTGGTGCAACCGCCCCTTCCTTCAGGTACGGCTATAAGACCAATGCTGCTGGTACTTTTATCTTCAAGATGGCTGTAGGAAACTTTACTAACAGTACCGTTGCTGGAACCGTCAAGATTGCTTCTGTAAGCAGTGACAAGGGTACTTCTTATGTTGGAGGCTTCTACACTATCTTCACTGATACTTCTGCTACAGTTACAAGTGCAGAGCGCTATGATGAAGCACTTATCACCATTACTCCTGCAAGAACTGCCAACATTGGTTCTGTAGACCATACTGGTGCTGGTGGAAATATCGTTGCTGCAGAGACTGTCGAAGGCGGTTCTGCTGGTGCCTATACTGCTACGCTTACCTTCTCTATCTCCGCTTCATGATGTTGATCCTCTAATTTGTTGAGAGTTTGGCTGTGCAGGAATCTGCACAGCTTTTTTTTACTCATCTCTTTCCTTGCACGACACTACTTGCTATGATGATTCCATCGACAAGTATTTGTATGGGAGTTTACTATGAAAAGACTACTTGGAGTTATCCTTGTTATATCTATAGGTTTTTCACTCTTTGCTGCAGATGCTGTCTTCATCACTCCTACCCACGCCGTTGTCTACCTCAAAGGTCTGATAGGAAGTGTCTCCACCAAGATACGTGCATATGATGAATATGGCATGGAATTGGATCAGGACAGCGCCATCCTTTCCTTTGATTTCCCTGCAACTGAAGCATGGGAGATTAGCAAGGTCGTACATTTCAAGTATACCTCAAACCTGCCTACAGGAACCTATGGGAAGCTTACCTTCAATATCACCGACCTTCGGCTCAATGATATCAATACCCTGCGAACCACCATGGAACTTGCATCCGAGCATATCATGACCCAGGTCGAGGGGGCGAATACCTTTGCCATAACCTTCCTCCCTGGTGCACAGAAAGACAGGGAGATCGGGAGCATGACCGTAAAGGTCCAGAAAAAGGCGAATGACCTATTCACTGCTGGCTCCTATTCAGGCTCCTTGTCAGTTAATTATACCGATGGGTTATGATTTGCGTTGAACGATTCTATTTCCCTTGCATATCCCTATTCTCGTGAATAAGAGAAAATTATTGGAAATTTGTTTTACATCGCTAGGAAAGCATGTAATAATCATGAGTGTCGTTGCTCGAAGTCCATTCCGATTTTTCCAGCGGGTGGACAGGTACTCCAGGGGAGGGATCCTGGGGTTTTCAAGGAGGTTGCCGCTATCCAGTAACATGGATAGCGGTTTTTTATTGCTCCTGGCCCTGCATCATCTCCAGCATCGACCGCCTGAACATCCAGCTGTCCAAGGCAACTGCAATACTGCCAAGGAGCGTCTGCTTCTCGCCAAGGGATGAACAGACTATCTCGACCTTCTCCCTATTGGAGTGCTCCCTATAGAAATCCCTGAGATAGGAAAGATACTCCTCGTCGAGGTTTGCGAGCCCCCCACCCAGGATGATCCTGTTGCATCCTGTGATGGCACTTGCCGCGACCAGGGCCATTCCCATCGCCTGGGCGGCACTCTTCAGATCCTGCTTGATGGCTCCATCACTTTCCTGGGCGAGCTGCTTTACCGTCCTTCCTCCGTGTCGTTCACTGAGGGCCCACCCGGCTGCCACACTCTCCAGGCACCCGATCTTCCCGCATCTGCACAGCCCTGTCGAGGCAACCATCAGGTGTCCGAACTGGGTCCCCTGGCTGGTGACCGTCCTGTTGGCTACCCAGGCACTTCCTATATGCTCTCCCCAATTTACAAAGAAGAAGGAAGACTCCTCTTCCTTGGCGACCCAACGCTGGGCAAAGACCATCGCCTCCACGCTATGGACCAGGAGGGTAGGAAGTGAGGTGTTCTTCTCGATGAGGGCGGCGAGGGGAATCTCACTCCAATCCCATATCTCGCTTCTGAGGATATCCCGCCTGTCTTCGCTGATCAGGGCATTGACGGCAACCACCACACCAAGGATAGGGGAGGTGGCAAGCTTTGCCATCTTCCTGCAGGCCCTGATGACATCCGAGCAGAGCTGCTTTACCTCAGGCTGTTGTGGGGTGGGGAACCGTTCAAAACGGAGGATGTTTCCCTTGAGGTCAGCTATGGCGACCGATGTGTTGCGGCTACCCATATCCACCCCCAGCACCAGGGCGGCATCGGGGACGAGGGCGATGGACACAGGCCTACGCCCAGAGGTGGTTTCTTTTTTGCCTGTCTCCACCACCAGACCATCGTTGAGCAGTTGCTCGACTATCTCGCTTGTCGAAGGCTTGTTGAGCTTGAGGGTGCGGGCGATATCGGCCCGGCTATATGCATCGTCCTGCTCTAGCAGATTCAGCACCCTGAGGCGATTGACCTCCCGGGCAGCTGTGGGTTGGGTGAACTTCATGGATGAAGCATACCCCAAGCCCAACTTTTTGTTAAGGAAAGATTGCCGATACAAAAAAAAATCACTATGTTAACGTATATCCTTTTGGAGGTATCTAGCAAACATGGAACAAAAAAAGTTTAAAACTGAAGTATCAGAGTTGCTTCAGCTTATTATTCACTCGCTCTATTCAAACAAGGAAATTTTCCTTAGGGAGCTTGTCTCGAACTCTTCCGATGCCTTGGACAAACTCAAATATCTCTCCCTTACCGATGAGAAACTCAAGGGCTTCTCTTTTGAGCCGAGGATCGACATCTCCTTCGCTGAAGGTGAGAAGAGAACCCTTACCATCATGGACAACGGCCTTGGCATGGACCATGAAGACCTTACCAACAACCTCGGTACCATCGCATCAAGCGGAACCAAGAAGTTCCTTGCTTCCCTTACTGACGAGCAGAAGAAGGACAGCAACCTCATCGGCCAGTTTGGCGTAGGGTTCTACAGCGCCTTCATGGTTGCAGAGAAGGTCGAGGTCCTCAGCCGCAAGGCAGGACAGGATGCAGCATTCAAGTGGAGCAGTACTGGCAAGGGAACCTACACCCTTGAGGAGGCCACTCGCGATGCACAGGGCACCACCATTATCCTCTACCTCAATGAGGAGGGAAACGAGTACGCCAACCGCTGGCAGATTGAGCAGCTGGTAAAGAAATACAGCGACCATATCGCCTATCCCATCTTCCTCTCCTATGACCAGGAGTCAGTCGACGACAAGAAGAAGGACAAGGAAGGCAACCCCCTCAAGACAGTCGAGCACAAGGTGGAGCAGATCAACAACAGCTCAGCCCTCTGGAGAAAGAGCAAGACAGAGATTACCCCTGAAGAGTATAACGAGTTCTACAAGAGCGCTTCCTATGACAGCCAGGACCCTCTCTTCTATGTCCATACGAAGGCAGAAGGTTCCATCGAGTACACCACACTCTTCTACGTCCCAGAGAAGGCTCCCTTCGACATGAACTACGCAGACTATCGTCCGGGGGTAAAGCTCTTTGTCAAGCGCGTGTACATCACCGATGACGACAAGGAACTGCTTCCCACCTACCTCAGGTTTGTACGCGGTATCATCGACAGTGAGGATCTTCCCCTTAACGTCAGCCGTGAGATCCTGCAGCAGAACCGCGTGATGTCAGCTATCCGCAACGCATCGGTGAAGAAGCTGCTCTCCGAGTTCCAGAAGATCAGCGAACAGAATCCCGAGATGTATGCCAAGTTCATCGAGCAGTACAACCGCCCGCTGAAGGAAGGCCTCTACTCCGACTATGCAAACAGGGATGCCCTGCTTGAGCTGGTTCGCTTCAAGTCCTCCTCTGAAGAGGGGTATGTCAGCCTTGCTTCCTACAAGGAGCGCATGGGCAGCGAGCAGAAGAGCATCTACTACATCACCGGTGGCAAGGAAGCTACCCTGAAGGCAAGTCCGCTTCTGGAAGCCTATCGCAAGAAGGGATTTGAAGTTCTGGTCATGAGCGATGACATCGACGATATCGTCGTCGGTTCCATCGGGACCTACAAGGAACTTCCCCTCAAGGCCATCAACAAGAGCGGTGCCGTGGACGACCTCAAGGGCGATGATGAACCCCAGGAGAAGTCCAAGGAATCGAAGAAGCTGGTGAAGAAAATCAAGAAGGCCCTTGGCGACAAGGTCAAGGATGTTGTGGTCTCCTCCCGCCTGGTAGAGTCTCCAGCTGTCGTGGTAGTCGATGAGAATGACCCTTCAGTGCAGATGCAGCAGATGCTCAAGAGCATGGGCCAAGCCGACTTTGAGGATGCCAAGCCGATTCTCGAGGTCAATGTGGACGACCCCATGGTCAAGAAGATCGAAGAGAGCGAAGACGATGCATATGTCGCCGACCTCTGCTCGGTCCTGCTGGACCAGGCTCTGCTTGCCGAGGGTGTGATGCCCAAGGATCCTGTAGCCTTCACCAAGAAGCTGCACTCCCTGCTCTCACGATAACCCTATAGGCAACGAATTGTCAGAGGCAGGGGAAGGGTAACCTTCCCTTGCTTTTTTCGTGTCCCGATGGTAGGGTTTTCCTATATCCCTCCCCCTTAAAAGGATGAATACAAGATGCTTTCAACTATTATGGCTCTTGCGAGCGAAGCCGCAACGACCGCACCACAAGCCGCTGCAGAAAGTGGCAGTTTTTTCTCCCAGGTAGTGCTCAACCTCCATGAATGGTCCCAACTCGGACCTGTCGCATTCTTTCTCTCACTCGGTGGGGGCCTATTGATAGTTTTGATAGGAAAACTCCTCATCTACTGGCTCAGCAGGATCCTCAAGCGAGCCCTTGGCAGGTCAAAGAAGATAAACGACCTGATGGCACGCTTCATCTTGCAGCTGACCAATATCCTAGGATGGATTTTCCTTATCATTGCATTTCTGCAGCACATGGGCCTCAATATGGGTCCGGTCCTTGCAGGCTTGGGCATTACCGGGGTCATCCTTGGCCTTGCCTTCCAGGAGACCATCGGAAACCTACTCAGTGGCGTGATGATCGTCATCAACGCTCCGTTCAGGATAGGGGACTACATCGATGCAGGCTCATTTTCCGGAACCGTCACCGATATGGACATGATCTGTGTCATCCTCTCCACCCCTGACAACAAGAAGATTACGATGTCAAACAAGCTGGTATGGGGAAGCCCCATCGTAAACTACTCCAACATGGACAGAAGGAGGGTCGACCTTTTGGTAAGTGTTGCTTACGGCTCTGATGTAGCGACCGTCAAGCAGGTCATCTCTTCCATCTTCAGCCGCTATGAGGAGATCCTACCCGAGCCAGCCCCTGTCATTGAGGTCAGCAAGCTCAGTGCTTCCTCCATAGACTTCATCGCCCGTCCATGGACAAAGCCCCAGGACTACTGGAAGGTCAACTGGCGGTTCCAGGGTGAGATCTGCAGCAGGCTGGCAGAGGTCGGCATCTCAGTCCCCTTCAACCAGCTGGATTTGCATATCATCGACGCCCCCAAGGGCCTCGAGCTGTCGAATAAGGCATAGTCCAAGAGGAAGGGTAGGTAACGAACAAGGCGGCCGGTCAATCCGGTCGCTTTGTCGTCTCTGGCTCCTCTTTCTCTATACAATACTTGGTTACCAGGGTGCAGAACTCCTTGGTATCCGAAAGGATGAAGTTAGCCAGGGTTGAGTTGCTCTTCCAGCTTTTTGCACCGAAGAGCAGGGTTATGACCTGCTTCTCTGTCTCCAGTTGGACAATGATGTCTATCCACTTGCCGTTGTCCAGGGTGGTGTGGCTTGCCGTACAGGAGACCACTTCAGAGAAGGGGATCAGGTAGAAGGCATCCTTGAGCGTTATGCCCATCTTTTTCTTCTCATGGTCAAAGGTGAGGAGGATCCCTTCATTCAGGTCGTTGATGTACCCATGTTTTTCACTGAAGAAGAGCTGGCGTTTCTTCATCTCGGCAAAGGTCTTGACCTCAAGGTCTGCAAGGGTTTTCTGGTAGAGGGCGACAGCCTGCTTCTTTTTCTTCCTCCCGATGGTGAGGGCGTAGAGATTGAATAGGGTCAAGAGTACCAGAGCGACAAGGATGACGGATTGCAAAAGGTTCATGGGTAGCCTCCACTGCGACAATAGCAAGAGGGGCGATGGTTTGTAAAGCGGTGCTCTTCATGGTATCATCGGCATAACGGAGGAAAGCTTGATCACAATACTGGTAGTCGTTCCCTATAGGGAGCTACAAGATGCCTTTGAAGAGGTCATTACCACCTTCGACCATGATGGCATCTCCATCAGCACGACGCATGTGGCAGGCACCGACCCCAAGGTCATTGGGACCCTGGATGCCGACATCATTGTAGCCAGAGGCATTACCGCCAGTGCCATCGCAAAGCTCAAGCCCTCCACCCATGTCATTCCCATCGCCTTGAGTAGCGGAGATGTGCTTACCGCCCTCTCCTTGGCAAAGAAAGAGAACCATCCTTGTAATATCGGCATCATCTCCAATGAGGAGCTCTGTGACAGCTCTGCCCTTGCATCGCTAGTCGACTGCCCGGTTACCGTAGTGAAGGTATCCGACCAGAAGGATGTACACGATGCTGTATTCTCCCTGCGGGAAAGAGGGTGTACCGTGCTGGTCGGGGGCCTGACGATGACCACCCTCTGCAGGGAAAACTCCATTGCCTATGTGCATGTGAAGACCGGTTACCAGGCTATCGTGCATGCGATTGAGGATGCCATTGCCACCGCCCGGTCACTGGAGCGGGCAAAGACAAGGGGAAATCTTTTGGAGACCCTTCTCAACAACGCAACCTATGCACTCTTTGCGATCAACAGCTATGGGGTCATCATTGCAGGGAACCGTCAGGCCGAACAGCTTTTCGGCATCTCCCCCCTGGAAGGGAGATCCATCGATATGATCTACCAGGGAAGCAAGTGGTCGCAGACTGTCATATCTGGTTCCCTGGTCGAGGAGCTGCAGACGCTTGACGGACAGCAGGTCCTGGTAAGCCAACAACCCATACGGGTTGATGAGCAGACCTCCGGTGTCCTGTTTACCTTCCAGAATGCACAGGCCATCCAGAACACTGAACATAAGATCAGGACCGAACTCAACCGCAAGGGGCTGGTCGCCCGCTATAGTTTCAGTGATATTGTCACCCAGAATCCCCAGATGCTCCAGCTCGTGGAAAAGGCCAAGCGATTTAGCCAGGTCAATGGTTCTGTCTTGTTGCTGGGCGAAACAGGAACGGGCAAGGAGTTGTTTGCCCAGAGCATCCACAACCACTCCCCCCGAAGCAAGGAGCCTTTTGTTGCCGTAAACTGTGCGGCCCTTCCCGAGCAGCTGTTGGAAAGCGAGCTCTTTGGCTACAGCGAAGGCTCCTTCACCGGTGCCAGCAAAGGGGGAAAGGCCGGCTTGTTTGAGCTTGCCCACAAGGGAACACTCTTCCTGGATGAGATAGGGGAGATGCCCATCATCCTCCAGGCCAAGCTGTTGAGGGTCCTGCAAGAGAAAGAGGTACGCAAGATTGGGGCGGACAAGGTGGTTCCCGTGGATGTACGGGTCATCAGCGCAGCCAACTGCAACATCATGGAGAGGGTGAAAAGCGGAAGCTTCCGGCTCGACCTCTTCTACCGCATCAGCCTGTTGAGCTTGCAGATCATCACCCTTAGGGAGCGCAAGGATGATATTGGCATCCTCTTCAGGTATTTTGTCGAGCAGTATTGCAAACGCCATAGCCTGAAGGCCCCCACCATTACCCCTGCGGCTATCGATGCCCTGCAGCAGTTCTACTGGCCAGGCAATATCCGGGAACTTCGCAACGCTGCAGAACGGTTGGCCATCCTCCACTCCTCACCGGAGGTAGGGGTGGTTGAGATCGAACAGCTGGATATTGGTTCCACCAGCCTCTATGGAGAGGCCACGCCCCCTCCATTCTCCCCAAAGCGGCGTCTGGTGACCTCCCTGTCCGATGGAGAACTCTATCGTGAGTATCTCTCAAGCGGGCTGACTCGGGAATCCTTTGCCCGGAAGATGGGTTTGAGCAGGACTACCCTGTGGAGGAAGTTTTCCAAGTTTGAGGAATAGGGTTCTTATGTTTCAATGATGTTTCAATTGAAACATGAAACATGTAACGAAACAAAACGTATGCAGAAGCAAAATGCAGGAAAAAAAGTAATTTGCCCCTCTTTTATTTCCTATCTATTGTGTCATCAGACAGTTAGCTGTATACAAATTTACTAAAAACGATAGATTGTATACAATTCTTTCAAGTTGGCACGCAACTTGCTTCCTTGTCCTTGTCGGCACCGCCAGGTGTCTGTCCTACGACTATGAGATAAGGAATACCAGATGAACAAGAAGCCTGTATTGGGAATATTACTTGGCGATGGAGCGGGTGTCGGACCTGAGATCGTCGCAAAGCTTGCTGTAGCCGATTTTTATGCGAAGTATTGCAGACCCATCATCATCGGGGATGCAAGGATCCTCGAGCGCGCGTTTGCGATCATCGGCTCCTCCGTTCCCACCCAGGTCATATCCTCGGCCGATGAGGCTGACTGGAAGGTTGGCCTGCCTGTCCTGGACCAGAAGGACCTGGACCCCAAGGACGTTCCCATCGGCAAGCTTCTGAGAAGCTGTGGCCAGGCGAACCTGAACATGCTCGAGCTGGCTGTCAGGCTCTACCAGGACAGGAAGATCGAAGGCTTCTGCTTCGGCCCGCTGAACAAGGCCGGGATGAAGGAGGCCGGGTGCAAGTTCGAGAGCGAGCACCACTTCATGGCCGACCTGTTCGCCCATACCGAGCCCTTCGGGGAGATCAACGTGGTGGGGAACCTCTGGACCACCCGTACCACCAGCCACATACCCATAAGCGAGGTGAGCAGCCATCTCACCGTCGAGAGCATCCTACGCGCTGTGCGCCTTGCAGACACCTCCATCCGCAACAGCGGTGTGGCCAAGCCCCGCCTGGCTCTGGCAGCACTCAACCCCCACGCCGGAGAGAACGGGATGTGCGGTCGTGAGGAGATTGACGTCATAGAGCCGGCCATCAAGGCAGCACGTGAGATGGGCATCGACGCCTCGGGCCCCTATCCGAGCGACATCACCTTCATCAAGGCTTTCCGTGGGGATTTTGACGGGGTGGTCACCATGTACCACGACCAGGGCCAGATCGCCCTCAAGCTCAAGGGCTTCGACGAGGGTATCACCATAGCAGGAGGGCTTCCTGCCCCCATCGTGACATGTGCCCATGGTACGGCGTACGATATTGCTGGCAAGGGGATTGTGAAGACCCTGGCCTTTGAGAATGCGGTGAAGATGGCCAGCAAGATGGCAAGCCACCTCGCTGAAAAAGCTTGAGGAGGTATACCGGTATGGAAAAGAGGAAGATAACGAGCAAGGTGCTGATCCCAGTCTGTTCTGCACTGATCGCCGTGGTATTCATCACCATGGGATATTTCAAGTATGGATTCTGGCACTCTGCGAAGGGGCCCCTTCCAGGGTTCTTTCCTGTAATCATAGGTACCATCCTCCTGTTGGTAAGCGTCTTGTCCTTCATCTCCTCCTTCAAGGAAGAGGGTACATCCTACCCATGGGAAAATTGGTACCCAGCCTTGGGGGCTGTGGCTGTCATGCTGGCCACCTTGGTCATCGGCATGCTCCCTTCCCTGGCAATCTTTGTCGTGGTGTGGCTGAAGTGGTACGAGAAGTACTCCTGGAAGACCACCCTGATAGTGTTTGCCATCATCATGGGGATTGTCCTGGGTGCTTTTGTGTTCTGGCTTGGTGTCCCTTTTCCAAAAGGGTTCATCTACGAAATGATTGCATACTGAGGGGTTGTATATGGAAAATTTGACAATGTTGTTGGGGGGCTTCTCCGTAGTCCTGACAATGCAAAATATACTGGTAACCCTGTTGGGAGCAGTTTTGGGCCTTATCGTCGGGGCTATGCCTGGTATCGGATCCCTTGCAGGGGTTGCCCTGCTGTTGCCTCTTACCTATAAGTTCAACCCGACCACAGCAATCATCATGCTTGGGTCCCTCTACTATGCAAACATGTATGGTGGTGCCTTCAGTGCCATCCTGCTCAATATCCCTGGTGATTCCCCCGCTGTCATGACCGCCCTCGACGGCTATCCGATGGCAACCAAGCGCAATCGCCCGGGTCAGGCCCTGTTCACCTCCAACATGTCCTCCTTCATCGGTGGGCTCATCGGAATGTTCATCCTCACCTTCACCGGTCCTGCGCTGGCAAACCTTGGGCTGAAGTTCGGTCCTGCAGAGATGACTGCCCTGTTGCTTGTCGCCATGACGAGTATCGGCTGGCTGGTAGGGGAGAACCCCATCAAGGGAGTTCTGCTTACCCTGGTGGGTATCCTCATAGCCTCCATGGGTATGGATACCCTCACCGGTAGCCCCCGATTCGATTTCGGAAACATGTACCTGCTTGGAGGGATTCCCTTTACCCCCTTTGTTATCGGCACTGTCGGGTTCTCCCAGGTACTGAAGCTTATGGGCGAAAGGAACAAGAAGGTTGAAGCCAATCTGAGCCAGAAGCTCACCATCCGTGGCTCGATGCTCACCCTGCACGATATCAAGCGCCTCCTGCCTCCTGCCATCAGGAGTGGATTCCTCGGTACCTTTGTTGGGGTGCTTCCCGGAGCAGGTGCGACAACCGGTTCCTTCATGGGCTATGCGATGCAGAAGGCCTTCAAGAGTGAAGAGGAATTGGGCAGTGGTGCCATCGAGGGAATTGCCGCCTGCGAGGCAGCGAACAATGCCGCAGCCGCCGGGTCTTTTGCCCCCCTGCTTGCCTTGGGTATACCAGGCTCCGGTACCGGTGCCGTCCTCCTGGGTGGGCTGATGATGTGGGGCCTCAACCCAGGACCCCTGTTGTTCACCAACCAGCCTGAGTTCTGCTGGGGCCTTATCGCATCCCTGTTCCTTGCCAACCTGCTGACCCTGGTCATCGCATTGGGTATCATCCCATTTTTGATCAAGATCCTTACCGTCCCCATAAAGATTCTGATCCCTTGCATCACCGTCATCTGTATCGTCGGCAGCTACAGTACCTCGAACTCCATGTATGGTGTGCTGGTGATGTTCTTCTCTGGACTGTTCGGATATATCTTGGACAAGAACGGGTACTCCACGGCCCCTATGCTGCTTGCCTTCGTGTTGGCTCCCTTGCTTGAGTCGAACATGCGCAAGTCCTTCATCAGCAGCCATGGAAGCCTCGATATCTTTTTCAGGAAACCTATCTCTGCATTCCTCATCCTGGTCCTGTTTGCCATCATCCTGACCCCGGTCATCAAGTTTGTCATCAGGAAGGTGAGATCCTCTACGAAGAGCGTTTGATTTGTGTACAACGGGACAACTTGTTGTCTCGAAAAAAATAGGAGAGAAAATTATGAAGAAATTCGCTATTGTACTGGCATTTGCCGTGTTGCTCGCTTTCCCCGTGTTTGCCGCAGCTCAGGCTGAAGTGGCAGGTCCTGCGTCATTTGTTCCAACCAAGAACATCGAATGGTATGTTACCAGTTCCCCAGGTGGTGGCTCTGATATCTTTACCCGTAACCTGATGGACATCATGGTCTCTGACAAGCTTGTCAATGACCAGAACATTGTCATCCAGTACAAGACCGATGGTGCTGGTGAAGTTGGACGCCTCTTGGTTTCCAACATCAAGGCCGGATCCCAGGCTGACCACACCCTGTTGACCTTCAACAGCGGAGACCTCATGCCGATGGCCAAGAATACCAACAACCGTTTCGAGAACTTCCAGCCCATCGCTCACCTTGCTGTAGACAAGCATCTGATCTTCGTTGGCGAAGGTTCTGCCTACAAGAACTTTGAAGAGGTCATTGCTGCCCTCAAGGCTGGCAAGAACATCACCCTCGCTGGCTCCAAAGGTGACGACATCGCATGTCATGCTGCCCTCATCAAGGAACTTGGCGTCTCTGAAGACCAGTTTGCCTACATTGCACATGATGCTTCCAGTGGTGCCATCACCGCAATCCTGGGTAATCACTACGACCTGCTGATCTGTAAGCCCGCTGCTGCCTCCCAGTATGTGGAAGCCGGCAAGATCAAGCCGATCCTTGCTCTTTCCACCAGCCGCTTCCCTGGCAACCTCAGTTCTGCACCCACACTCAAGGAGCTCGGGTACAAGAACGTTGAAGTTCCCAACTGGAGATCTGTTGTTGGCCCGAAGAGCATGAGCGCCGAGGCTGTTGCTTACTGGAGTGATGTATTCAAGCAGGTTTCCACCACGGATGCCTGGACCAAGGGGTACATCGAGAAGCAGAAACTGGTTCCTGAATTCATGGACCACAATGTATTCAAGGCTTATGGTACACAGTTCCAGGCCGAATATCTTGCTTCCATCGGTAAGGACAAATAAGCTGGTTGCATTTTGTTGAGCTAGCTTGATACCAGTGTGGGGGGTGAGTAGGGCAATCCCCTTTCATCCCCCATTTTTCACTTGAGAAGAGTATTCTGTCTACAAGGAGGCCACACTTGAAGAAAGTTGCGATCATCTACACGGTGCGTCCAGTTCTCGCTACCTTCCCTGAACTTCTTGAGGAAGTGGTGGGAGAGCCTTTGAAGATCTTCAATTTGCTCGATGACTTCCTGGCATCAGATCCCGGGGAGACCGGCTCATTCTCCATCGACAACAAGAATCGTCTGTTCAATGACCTCAAGTCCTGCGAATTGACAGGAGCCGATGTCATCGTGGTGACCTGCTCGACCTTGACCCCCATAGTTCAGCTCATCAGGCCTTTCATCAAGGTCCCCATTGTCGCGATCGATGATGCCATGACGGCGAAGGCTGTCAGGATAGGCTCCCGCATCAAGGTGGTGGCAACAGCTGCGAGTACTCTCAAGCCAACTGAGGCAAAGCTCCAACAGGAAGCCAGGCTTGCCGGCGTAGAGATACACATTGACAGTGAAGACAATGAGGTTGCCTATGCAGCGATGAAACGTGGTGACTTGGCGACCCATGACAGGTTGGTCCTCTCCCGCATTGCTGAGGTAAAGGGCTACGATTCCATCGTGTTGGCCCAGGCATCCATGGCCCACCTTGAGGCTGAGGCGGAGAGCCTTGCAAACGTTCCTGTCCTTTCTTCCCCAAGACTCTGCTGTGCCCAGGTAAAGCAGATACTATCGGAGATACATAGATGAAAGATGCCATCCACAACTACTGCCGCCTAGGCATCGTCCTGTCCATGGCCTATCCCGAGTGCTCAGCAAGCGAGGATGCATATCTTGCCTCCCTGAAGAAAATCCTTGTCGATCCGTTCTTCCAGGTTGTGGAGTTGGGATCCCTTCCGTTTCCTTCCCTGGAAGCGAAGGTTCCCCCAATGGTCAGGACAGCCCATTGCGATGCTACCTTCAGTGGCCACTCCCTGCTGTTTTCCCAGAAACTGAACATAAACAGCCTTGATGAGGAAGAGAGACAAAAGGCCGTTTCCCTGTTGAAGAAGGGCATTGACCAGGCCTACAGTTGGGGGTGTGAGGAGTTCCAGTTCCTTTCAAGGGGCTATGAAGTGGGGAAGGAGGAAGCCTACCTGCAGCAGCTGATCCTTTCCACAAGTGAGCTTTGTTCCTATGCACAAATGCAAGGCTCCATGGCTGTGTGCCTTGAGGTATTTGACCATACCATCGACAAGAAGTCCCTTTTGGGACCAGCTCCATTGGTCAGGCGCTACGCCCAAGAGGTCTGTAGAAAGCACAAGAACTTTGGCATCATGGTGGACTGTTCCCATATCCCGATGATAGGCGAGACCATCGATGAGGCGATCGACCCAGTCAGGCAGTACATCCGCCATGTCCATGTGGGCAATACCCTCATAAGCGATCCCAACCATCCAAGCTACGGAGACAACCACCCACGTTTCGGCTATCCGGGGTCGGAAAATGATACGAACTACCTTGCCTCCTTCCTGCAGAAGGTCAAGGATATCGGATACCTGAAGGAAGGAGGGGAGAACATCCTTTCCTTTGAGGTGAAGCCCCAGGGCGGTGAGGATAGCGACCTTGTGGTGGCAAATGCAAAACGCACGTTGCTCGATGCCTGGAAGAGGGTGCGGTAAAAAGAAAGAATCTCTTATTTTTCGATATGGTTGTATGTATATTTTAAGGAAGACCAAAATATTGGTAAAGTATTTTGGCCTTTTCTATATGTATTGCTTCTTGATAAAAAATACAGCCAAAATGGTGAAACAAATTGAATTACCTATCATCCTTGGGTTAGTGACGTGCGAAGGATAGATTCATAAAATGATTTATGCAAAGGTTTAATAGACTTGAGGATGTTCCTTGTAATCAGGAAATACCTCAGTAATTTCTGATTTATCCTTTTTACGGTTTATATATTTCAAAAGAATATTTGTTTCATGTACGTTTCATTTGAAACATGAAACAAATAATGAAACATATGAACCTAAACAATAAATCTAGAAATAAAATTTGTTGTTAAATTGTATATTCCTATAACTAATTTGACCTTCAGTAATTAGCTGTATACAAATTTAAGAAAAACGATAGATTGTATACAATTCTTTCAAGTTGGCACGCAACTTGCTTCCTTGTCCTTGTCGGCACCACCAGGTGCCTGTCCTACGACTATGAGATAAGGAATACCAGATGAACAAGAAGCCTGTATTGGGAATATTGCTTGGCGATGGGGCGGGTGTCGGACCCGAGATCGTCGCAAAGCTTGCTGTAGCCGATTTTTATGCGAAATATTGCAGACCCATCATCATTGGGGATGCAAGGATCCTCGAGCGCGCGTTTGCGATCATCGGCTCCTCCGTTCCCACCCAGGTCATATCCTCGGCCGATGAGGCTGACTGGAAGAAGGGCCTGCCCGTGCTGGACCAGAAGGACCTGGACCCCAGGGAAGTGCCCATCGGCAAGCTTCTGAGAAGCTGTGGCCAGGCGAACCTGAACATGCTCGAGCTGGCTGTCAGGCTCTACCAGGACAGGAAGATTGAAGGCTTCTGCTTCGGCCCGCTGAACAAGGCCGGGATGAAGGAGGCCGGGTGCAAGTTCGAGAGCGAGCATCACTTCATGGCCGACCTGTTCGCCCACACCGAGCCCTTCGGGGAGATAAACGTGGTGGGGAACCTCTGGACCACCCGCACCACCAGCCACATACCCATAAGCGAGGTGAGCAGCCATCTCACCGTCGAGAGCATCCTACGCGCTGTTCGCCTTGCAGACACCTCCATCCGCAACAGCGGTGTGGCCAAGCCCCGCCTGGCTCTGGCAGCACTCAACCCCCATGCCGGAGAGAACGGGATGTGCGGTCGTGAGGAGATTGACGTCATAGAGCCGGCCATCAAGGCAGCACGTGAGATGGGCATCGACGCCTCGGGCCCCTATCCGAGCGACATCACCTTCATCAAGGCTTTCCGTGGGGATTTTGACGGGGTGGTCACTATGTACCACGACCAGGGCCAGATCGCCCTCAAGCTCAGGGGCTTCGACGAGGGCATCACCATTGCAGGAGGGCTTCCCGCCCCCATCGTGACATGTGCCCATGGTACGGCGTACGATATTGCTGGCAAGGGGATCGTGAAGACCCTGGCCTTTGAGAATGCGGTGAAGATGGCCAGCAAGATGGCAAGCCACCTCGCTGGTCGTGACTAAGGCATTGCATGGATGAAATGAGTATACGGATAGTTGTTTCTACAAAACATAGGTTTGGAGGTAATAATGCTAATTGATCTTAGTTTTCCAATACAACCGCATTGGAGATATGGCTTCAAAAGCAAACAAGTCTCTTCGTTTCAAAATGGGGACGCATGGCAAATCACCGAATTCCTTATGAGATCCCATTGGTTTTCTCATATCGATTTTCCAAGGCATACAGGGTTGGAATATCCAGATAGTGAAGCTTTTTCCCTTGAAGCCTATAATGGAAAGGCATCAGTGATTAACGTAAACAGAGAACAAATTGCAAATTATGGTATTACTACTGCCGATTTGCAACTAGCAAGTAACGGAAGGAAGTTAGAGAAAATCTTATTGATAAGAAGTGATTGGGGCTTGGAAACCTCTTGGGAAACAAAGGAATTTTGGTCTAATTCCCCTTATCTTACTGATGATGCAATATACTGGATTTTAGACCAGCAACCTACAGCAGTTGGTTTTGATTTTCCTCAAGATTACTCTATCAGACTTCTTCAAGAAAGGCCTGTCTCTCCTGAAGAACAAAAAACACATACCATTCTTTTACGAAACAATATTCTTCTTATTGAGTATCTGACCAATTTTCATTCCATCAAAGGTGATAGCTGTGAATTTTTCTGCCTGCCTCTCAATTTGAAGCATGTAGATGGTTGTCCTGTTCGTGTAGTAGTTCGTAACAATGAGGATTAGATTGATGAAAAAAGAAAAACTAGAATTACTGAAATCAGGATTTGAGCTGACATTAGGAGCAATTGTATTGGGCTGGGTGCTTCTCGTGAATCTGGGAATTATGACGCGATACGTATTTAAAGTAGCAATTCCCTGGAATGAGGAACTTACAGTTTTGCTATTCAATTGGGTCATTTTCTTTGGAGCTGCTCTCGCTAGTCTCAATGATGGTCATATCACCATTACTTTGCTTCGCGATTCCCTACACGGAAAAGTAAAAACAATGGTTTCTATTGGACAAAATGTCCTGTTTATTGTTTTTATCCTTATCGTTTGTGTGCAGAGCTGGAAAATTGTCATGCTTCAAGCAAGGACAGAACAATTTACCGCAATTCTCAATATTCCTGTCTATGTTACAACCTTAGCTATGAGTATCGGTAGCGTCTTATGGTTGTCCTTCCTAAGCATAAAGACATATCAGTTATGTAAGACACTTATTACTAAAAATGAGGCTCAGCTATGACCAGCATATTAATCATTGTTTTCTTCCTTGTATTTTTATTTTTAGGCGTTCCTGTTGTTGGTGCAATGGGTCTTGGTGCGGTCGTTTATATTATAGGATTTATGAATATTCCTATGAACATCGTCGCAAATCAGATGCTTGGAGGAGTCGGGTCCTATACCCTTATGGCTATTCCCTTCTTCATTATTTCAGGTGCACTGATGGAGTCTGGAGGTATTTCAAAACGCATCATATCATTCTCTACTGCACTTGTAGGCGGGCTCCCTGGAGGCTTGGCTTTGGTCGTTATTGTTGCAAGTGCATTCTTTGCTGCAATGACTGGTTCTGGAGCCGCTTGTGTAGCTGCAATTGGTGGTATGATGATCCCCGCTTTGGTAAAAAATGGATATGATATTGACTTTGCAAGTGCCTTGCAAGCTGCAGGTGGAACCCTTGGTCCAATGATACCCCCGAGCATCCTTATGGTTTTATATAGTGTCTCTACAAGTAATTCAGTAGGCGACATGCTCTTGGCTGGATTGGTTCCCGGTCTTCTTATTGCTGTTAGCATGATGGTCGTAACGGTATTTATATCTGTAAAGAAAGGATACCGTGGTGGCGATCCCTTCTCCATGAAAAAGGTATTGCTCTCTTTCAAAGACTCCATTTGGGCCCTGCTTACTCCTGTTACGATTTTGGGTGGTATATATTCTGGGATTTTTACGCCTACTGAAGCCGCTGCTTTTAGTTGCTTCTATGCCATTTTTGTAGGGTTTTTCATTTATAAGGAACTGACAATAAAATCCTTATTGAAATGTCTCTATAATTCCATCAAAGGTACTGGAATAATACTGAGCATCGTTGCCGTAACTCAGCTTTTTAGTTGGATTATGACTCGGGAGGGATTGCCTCAACAAATTGCCCTTATGAGTACCTCCATTTCCAGTAATCCACAAGTGTTTATGTTGATAGTCACTTTAGTGTTACTTGTTGTTGGGATGTTTCTTGATCCTGTGCCAGCTGTACTGATATTTGCTCCTATCCTAACTCCTTCAGCAATCGCTATGGGGATTAACCCTATCCACTTTGGAGTTGTCATGGTAGCAACCTTTTGTATGGGTCTTGTTACCCCACCTGTCGGAATGACCCTCTTCGTGGCTTCCAATATTGCCAATCGACCTGTCTTGATGGTCAGCAAAAAAGTCGTTCCATTTCTATTTGCAATGTTTGCAGCAATTATATTGATCGTTTTATTCCCCCAAATTTCTTTGTTTTTGCCAAGTCTTGGCAAATAGAAATTGGTTGGAAAAAAATAGTAGGAGAAAAAGATGAAAAAAAGTGTGATGGTTCTCATTCTTATGGTAAGTATGGGTATGTTGTTTGCAGCTGGCGATAAGGAAACAAAGAAACTTGAATTGTCAGTATCTACTGGGGGAATGTCTGCTACCAGTCCTGCTGGACAAGGTATGGCACAATTCGCACAAAAAGTTGAAGAATATTCAAAAGGTACAATGAGTGTTAAGGTTTTTTATGATACCACCCTTGGATCTCCCTCTTCTATGGTAAGCGGTATGCAGCAGGGTACTGTTGATTTTGGAGTATGTGGTGACGCCTATTATTCAAGCCTTACCCCTGAAATTCAGGTATTTGAACTTCCTTACATGTTTGATTCGATTGAAGAGGCTAGAGCCGCTGTTGCAGGTCCTGCAGGCAAGGCTATTGGTGATAAATTAGAGAAAAAGGGAATTCATGCTCTTACTTTCTGGGAAATCGGATTCAGACAGCTTACCAATTCCAAGAGACCTGTTAGTTCTCCTGCTGATCTGAAGGGCCTAAAGCTTAGGACGTTGCCTGCAACATTCCAAGTCAAAGCTTGGGAAAGTGCTGGAGCTATCCCTGTTCCTATGGATATCTCAGAATTGTATTCTTCTTTGCAGCAGGGAGTAGTAGATGGTCAGGAGAACCCTTTGAGTGAAATATACAACCAGAGGTTCCATGAGGTACAAAAATATCTCTCCATGACTTCACACGTCTATACTCCAATGTTGTTTAGCGCAGGCGGCACTACTTGGAACAAGCTTACAGAAGAGCAGAAAGAAATAATAACCAGAGCGGCTAAAGAGGCCCAGGCAATCGTGTATTCTGTAAATGATAGGGAAAACATAAACTATCTTCAAAAAATTAAGGATGCTGGGGTCCAGGTCATCGAGAATCCCGATAAGCAAGCGTTTAAGAGCTTGATGTCTGGTTCAAAGGCCCTATATACAAGTCAGTATGGTGACGAAATGCTTGTTTTGCTCAATAAATAAAAATATATAGTGATACGGAGAGTGCTGTCATTTGACAGCCTCTCTCGTATCTATTGCATGGATATATCTACAATTTTAATCTGTAGATGATGCTTCTAGCAAATGTGTATAGTTGAGTATTACTTAGTTTCCCACGAGGATGACAATGAAAAGAATTGTACTGATCCATACGGTAAAGAGTGTCTATGAAACCTTTGAGAAAGATCTCAGGGCAGCAGTAGGCGATGTCAAGATCTACAACATGCTTGATGAATTCCTGGCAGCAGATCCTGCTGAACGTGGCATCTTTTCCATCGAGAACCGGATGCGCCTGATGCATGACCTGCAAAGTGCCCAACTCACAGGCGCTGACCTCATCGTGGTAACCTGTTCAACCCTTACCCCCCATGTGGTCGCCGCAAGACCATTTTTTACCACCCCTATCATTGCAATCGATGATGCAATGTGCGCTCTTGCTGTACAGCAAGGGGAGAGGATAGCCGTTCTGGCAACAGCCGAATCAACAGTAAACCCTACCTTGAAGAAATTGGAAGAGGAAGCTTCCCTTCAGAAAAAAACGATAAAGCTCTCTTCCCTCTGCTGTCCAGAGGCGATCGTGCAGCTTAAGGCCGGGCATAAGGCCAAGCATGACAAGCTCGTCCTGGATATGGCCCGTGAAATAAAGGATGCCGATACCATTATCCTGGCACAGGCATCCATGGCCCATATGCAGGATGTAGTCCAGGCCCAGACAAGGATACGCACCCTCTCATCGCCGCAACTCTGCATCCAGGATGTTGCAAGGAAGTTGGGAATAGCACATTTTAACTGACTTTATTATTGGTAGTAGATAGATAAAATTATTTTCCCATAGGTAAAGACGTTTGAATAATTCTAGTGGGAGTGATGAGATTGGTTTAGGATTATTTTTGGTATACAATTTAGATTATTACACACATTCATAAATATATTAAAAGTAACATCTAATATTTGGAGATAAACTAATTATTTATGTTACAGATAATAAATCTTATTATTGACAGGTTGTGTTGTTCATGATATTGTAATGTATACAATATACAAATATAGAAAATGGAGTAGAAAATGAAGAAGATTGTATCTCTTGCCCTTGCCTTTTTGATGGTCTCCTCACTGGTCTTTGCCAGTGGTGCTGAGGAACAAAAGCCTGTATCCAGCTATCCCAACAAGACTATCCAGATGATAGTCCCTTATGGAGCTGGTGGTGGTGCTGACATTTCTGTTCGTCTGCTTACCAAATACCTTGAGCAGGAACTTGGTCAGAAATTTATTGTGCAGAACGTCAGCGGCGGAAGTGGAACTATTGGTTTCACTCAACTCGCGAATGCAAAAGCTGATGGATATACCCTAGGGTATTTCTCTTCAACCCAGACCAATGATGCTCTTTTGTTTGAAGGGATCAAGTATGATAATACATCCTTCACCCCAATCTCTCTCTTCTCAAATGACCCACATATTGTTGTCGTTTCGAAGGCTTCTGGAATTACCAATATGAAGCAGCTTATTGAAGCAGCAAAGAAGAACCCTGCCGGAATGACTTTTGGTCTAGGCGGTGCTTGGACCAGCCATGATTTTCTCCGTATGAGCCTTGAAGAGAAAGCCGGTGTTACATTCAAAAGAATGGTTTTCCAGAGTGGTGCGGCCGCTATCACAGCTGTAGCTGGTGGCAACTGTACTGTTGCAGTTCCATTTGTTAGTGAAGCTCTTGCTCAGATTGAGGCTGGAAACGTTGTTCCCATTGCTATCTCAAGCGCAACTCGTTTCGAACTGACACCCTCCATTCCCACCATCAAGGAATCTGGATATGACTTTGAGCACACAATGTGGAGAGCCCTTGTCGGACCCGCTGGCTTGAGTGCTGACGTAGTCGCTACAATTGACGTTGCCATGGCAAAAGTACTGAGTAATCCCCAATACCTTGCAGAAGCTCTGAATGCTGGTACGTTTGCAGAGTATATGAATAATGCAGACTTCTCAAAGTATTATGAAGAGAACCATAAGTTCTACCAGAAGCTCATCATGGATTCTAATCTATCCAAATAGTTTGTTTTTAAAGGTTGTTCCGGACAGCTTGTGCTGTCCGGATTATATATCGGAGAATATGTATGTATAAACTTACGGGCAATAGAGTTTTCCTGTTGTTTTTTGGTGCGATCCAGATTGCATTTGCAACACAAATAGCAAAAATTCCTGATGGTGCCAGTGAATATCCTTTGGTCCTTCTCATTTGTAGTTCCCTTCTTACCATTGCTTTATTTGTTAAACCACAGAAGGAAGAGATTTCAATAGGGAAGGAAAATTCACTCAGAATACTGGTGTTCACGATTTTGATAGGTATATCCCTGCTCTTGCTGACAAAAATTGGGTATATCCTATCCACAATCCTTTTCTTGTATTCGGGGCTTTGGTTTTTGAAACTGAAGAAGGGGCTGTTGTTCTACCTATTCCCCATTGTACTGAGTTTGGCTATGTATTTTTTATTCAGTCGTGGGCTTTCGGTGATTCTTCCAGAGGGTGCTTGGGTCTCCCTCAATCTGTAGGAGATTGATATGATCGAAAATATTATGCTGGGCCTTCAAGGTGCCTTTACTCCTCAGAATTTACTGTTTGAGTTTCTAGGGGTAGCAATTGGGATTATTTTTGGGGCCCTTCCTGGCTTTAGCGCCACCATGGGAGTTGCCGTATTTGTCCCTTTTTCATATGTTCTTGAGCCTGGTGCTGCTCTATTGTTGCTCAGTGGAGTCTATTGTGGTGCTATTTATGGAGGATCCATTCCGGCGGTTCTTATTGGCATTCCAGGAACTCCTGCAAGCGTGCCCACAAGCCTTGAGGGACGGGAGCTGGTGAAACAGGGTAGGAGCGGAGAAGCCTTGGCCTTGGTTACATTTAGTTCGGCATTTGGAGGGTTTGCTTCCTCCATAGCCCTGCTGCTTTTTGCCCCATTACTTGCAATAGTTGCCCTGAAGGTTGGTCCTCCAGAGCAGATGATGATCGCAATTTTCGGCCTGAGTGTTGTTTCAATACTTAGTGAAGGAAATATGCTCAAAGGACTTTTTGTTGGGTTCTTGACCCTCTTGATTGCAACCATTGGGCAAGACCCGATGCTTGGATTCCCTAGATTTACCTTTGGGAATTTTCAACTTACTGGTGGTTTGGAAACTGTCTCTGTCCTTATAGGACTATTCAGCCTTCCTGAAGTCTTCAAGATGCTTGAGGATACCAAACAAAGTGAAAAAGCTTCAAAAGTAAGTAAAATGCGATTATCCATAAAATCAATACTAGCAAATAGTTTTAACTTGATCCGATCGACGATAATTGGAATTGTGATTGGAATCATCCCCGCTGCAGGTCCAGATATTGCTTCCTTTTTGTCATATAATGAAGCAAAAAAAGCAAGCAAGCATCCTGAGAAATTTGGCAATGGGTCAGATGAAGGTATTATTGCCAGTGAAGCCGCTAACAACGGAGTTACTGGAGGCTCTTTGATACCATTACTTACCTTAAGCATCCCAGGCAGTGCCCCTGCGGCAATTTTCCTTGGGGCAATGATCATACATGGATTACGCCCAGGCCCTCTTCTTTTTACTCAACATGCCAGCACCGTCTACACATTGCTTGTAGGTTTTGCAATAGTTAACATAATGATTTTCTTCGTGGGGTGGGCCTTCTGCAAGTTTGCTGGAAAGATTCTAATCATTCCCAAACAAATACTGGCAGTGATTATTGTAGTGCTTGCTACAGTAGGATCCTTTTCTATTCAACAGAATATGATGGATGTTGTCACTATGTTTGTCGCAGGAATTGTGGGATATTTCATGCTTAAGTATGACTACCCCCTGTCCCCAGTTGCATTGGCCCTGTTGCTTGGCCCTATGCTTGAGGAAGCGATAACCCTTACGAATACCATGTACGATAATTTCTTTATGATATTTACCAGACCCTTGACCATTGTGTTTGCATCCTTCATTGTTTTTTCGTTGCTTTGGCCTGTAATCAAGAAGAACTTATTCAAACGGAGAGCTTCAGCATGAAGACGACATTGTTTACTTCCCGATTACTGTTTGGTAAGGATTTGGAGCCAAGAGATAATCAATTGGTGGTAATTTGTGATGGAGTTATTGAGAGTGTTCGGGCAGGGCAAGCTTCTGAGGCAGATCTGGTTCTGAAAGAAGGTGATACACTTCTGCCTGGAATGATTGATTGTCATACCCATCTTGCTCTTGATGCTAGGATTCCAGGTCACCTTGGGCTTATGGAAGACTCTGAAGCAAAACAGACTATACGGGCCTTGCAGGTTGTAAAAGATAATCTCCAAGCTGGAATTACTGGTTTGCGAGCAGTTGGTGATCGGTACTATTTGGATGTTCTTCTTAGGGACATGATCGCAACGCATCAATTGCAAGGTCCATGGATGCAGGTCGCTGGAATCGGTATGAAGGGAGTGCATGGACATGGATATGTAGGAAAAAGTTTCAGTGGGACTGAAGAATTCCGACGCCAGGCACGTCTTAACATGTATAACCACACAGACTGGCTTAAGATATTCATTACCGCAGGAGCCCCCCCTACGGAATCGGTTGTAAACTGCTTTCTTACAAGAGAAGAGGTTCAGACCGTGGTCCAAGAAGCAAAATCCTGTGGTTTGAAGACAAGTGCCCACTGTATTGGGGGCCAAGGATTACGGTACTGCACAGAAGAGGGAATAGATGTTGTTGACCATTGCTACTGGGTGGATTCGACGGATATTGACCTAATAAAAAAACATGGGACAACAGTCTGTTTCACTCCAGGAGTATTCCTGGATGATACCCGGCTTCCTCTCTGTCCGGAGTCTCATGCAACAAGCGTAATTCGAACCAGATCTGAGGTTATCAGAAGATTGTCTTCGCTTGTTGTTTCCAATCCAAAATTTGTCATTGGCAGTGATGCATATCACACATATCTCTATAAGGAAATTGAGTATATGACCCAATTGGGAATGAGCCGAATTGAGGCCATAAAAGGGATTACCGTCTATGCTGGGGACCTTATGGGTCGGAAGGTAGGATCTTTAGAAGAGGGATACCTAGCCGATCTTATTACTGTCTCTAAAGACCCTCTGTCATGCAAGAATGCTCTTGGGAATGTGAATTTTGTCATGCGAGAAGGGGTTGTTGTCAAATAATTATCTTGGCGCATGCAATGAAGGCTGATCAAATCCTCGATTGGTCCTGGTTACTGGTGTAGAGTGAAACAAAGGAGATACCGATGCAACAGAGATTCTTGGGTAAAACAGATATATGCATTCCCTCCCTCGCCTTGGGAACCTGGGCGATGGGTGGTGGCGACAGCTGGGGCCCTTCTGATGAAAAGCAGTCATGCAGGACCCTTGAAAAGGCCCTGGATTTCGGCATCAACTTGCTTGATACCGCCCCTGCCTATGGCAATGGCCTGAGTGAGGAGATCATTGGTCGCTGTATTTCCGGCAAACGTGACAAATACCTGCTTGCAACCAAATGCGGCCTTATCTGGGGCGAGCATGATGAGGGTTCGGTCCACAAGAGCCGTGATGGGGTAACCATCCGCCGGAACCTCTCTGCCCAAAGTATCCGAGTCCAGGTGGAAGCGAGCCTCAAACGACTGGGCACCGACTACCTTGACCTCCTCATAACCCACTGGCAGTCCATCGAGCCGTTCTTCACTCCCATCGAGGAGACCGTTGGTGTCCTCGAGGCCCTGAAACGGGAAGGGAAGATCCGCTCGTATGGAGCCTCCAACGTGAACCTTGAACAGATCAAGGAATACCAGAAATATGGGAGCCTCTCACTGGTACAGGAGCGTTTCAGCCTGCTTAGCAGAGAGAACTGGGCCCTGGCAACATACTGTGAAACCGAAGGTATCACCTTCCAGGCCTACAGCCCATTGGAACGGGGCCTGCTTACCGGTAAGGTCACCTTGGATAGCCCGATCGTGGGTACAGCAAAAGCATCCATCCCCTGGTACAAGCCCGAACAGCGCAAAGAGGTGCTGACCATGCTTGGAAAACTCTCCGAAATGAGTAGTCGCTACCACTGTACGGTAGGTTCCCTGGTGATCGCATGGACGATGGGCCAGACAGCGACGATGAATGTCCTCTGCGGTGCGCGAAGGCCCGAGCAGATAGAGGAGAATGCACAAGCAGCATCGGTGCATCTTTCCCAGGAGGATAGCTTTTTCATCGATACTCTGGCAAACTCCCTGCTTCTGGGTAGGCCACACCAATAAATCTCCCTAGTACCGACGTTTTCTCCTGCAAAATAGTAGTACAAACAACAAATTCCATGCTATTACAGTGAAATAGTTGGTAGGGGAGGCACATATGTGCGGAATCGTCGGATATGTTGGCGGTGACCAGGTTTCTCCGGTATTGTTGGAAGCACTCAGGAAACTTGAGTACCGTGGGTACGATTCAGCCGGCATTGCAGTGGTAGGCGAGAAAGAAAAGCTGCAGGTACGCAAGATCAAGGGGAGACTTTCCAATCTGGAACTCCTCGTTTCCCAGCAACCAGTACAGGGAACATGCGGTATCGGGCACACCCGGTGGGCAACCCATGGGGAACCCAGCGACATCAACAGCCATCCCCATACAGACGTATCGGCCAAGATTGCAGTCGTCCATAATGGGATCATTGAGAACCATGCTTCGTTACGGCTATGGCTGGAAAAGCACCATGTGGTGTTCAGAAGCCAGACCGACAGTGAGGTGATCGCCCACCTGGTCGACTTCCACTACAACGGGGATCTCTTGCTTGCAGTGCGGGAAACGGTGAAGCGACTGCAAGGCTCCTATGCAATAGCAGTCATCTGCGAGGACTTTCCAGGCATGCTGGTCGTGGCAAGGAAAGACAGCCCCCTGGTGATTGGCCGGGCCGACTCCTATACCATGATAGCCAGTGATGTCCCTCCCTTGCTTTGCCATACCCGTGAGGTCCAATATTTGGAGGATCTGGAATTGGCCCTGCTGACCAAGGATGAGGTAACCATCTACAACCTCGAAGGGGAGGTCCAGCAGCGGGAGGTCTTCCATGTCGATTGGGACATAGAGGCAGCCGAGAAGTGTGGGTATGAACACTTCATGCTGAAGGAGATTTTTGAGCAACCGAAAGCCTTGCACGATACCCTGTTCAGCCGCATCAATGAAGGCAAGATTGCCCTCAATCCCAAGATCCAGGAAGCCCTGTCCCATTGCGACCATCTGCTGATAACCGGGTGCGGGACAGCATACCATGCAGGAATGGTGGCCAAGTATGTGATCGAGCACTTTGCCAAGGTCCGTGTTGAGGTGGATGTTGCCAGTGAACTTAGGTATCGGACACCCCTGTGCAAGGCAGGCGACGTAGCGATCCTCATAAGCCAAAGTGGAGAGACTGCCGATACCATTGCATCCTTGCGCCTGCTCAAGTCTCTCGGGGTCGTAACGATCGCCCTCACCAATGTGGTAGGGTCGACCATCAGCCGGGAGGCTGACCTTGTGATGTATACCCAGGCTGGACCCGAGATCGCCGTAGCCTCGACCAAGGCCCTTACCACCCAGCTGATGTGCCTCTATGTCATTGCCCTGGTGATGACAAAGACAGAACCTGGGTTGCTGCTCGAGCACTTGATGCAACTTCCAGAACAGGCACAGCTGCTTCTCGACAAGCAGGAGGATATCCAGAGGTTTGCCGCAAGGCAGTTCAACAAGGACAAGGTATTTTTCATGGGGCGACTTACCGACTATGCAATCAGCATGGAAAGCGCCCTCAAGCTAAAGGAGATCAGCTACACACACAGCGAATCCTTTGCTGCAGGGGAGCTGAAGCACGGTCCCATCGCGTTGGTCGACCAATCAACACTGGTCGTCGCAATGTGCACCCAGCCAGCACTCTTTGCCAAGATGGATTCCAACATAAAGGAAGTGAAGGCACGGGGTGCAACGGCGTTGGTCATTACCTTTGATACAGTACATGACTTTGACACTACCGCTGATGAGGTATTCAGGATTCCCACCACCGAGCCCTACTTTTCCCCGATACTTACCGTGATCGTCAGCCAGCTCTATGCCTATTACTGTTCTGTGCTGAAGGGCAATGATCCTGACAAGCCAAGGAACCTGGCCAAGTCAGTTACGGTAGAGTAGGGTTGTGGTAGGTCAGGCCTTGAGTTTCTTGAGGAAGGCTATCATGTCGATGGCCTTCGGAGGGCAGCCGGGGAGGCTCTTTCCCAAACCTCTTGTGCAGATGCCGACGCCGACCTTCGATGGGTCATTGACCCCTTTGTAGCCCTGTCCGATACAGATAGGGATATCCACGGCCGAGAGGCGGTCCACCTCGTCCAGGCGCTTGAGTGCATGGATCAGGTTGCCGTAACAGGCCGAACATGCCGAATCGGGCTCGGTATGCTTGGCAAGGTAGGTGACCCTTCCGCTTGGTCTTGCGCTCTCTTCATCGCTGGGCTCATTGAGCTGGATGATGTTTGCCTTCTTGAGGTCGGTGGTACCCACCCCCAGTTCTTCGGCAAGGCCGATATAGGGAACGTCCCTAAGCTCGAAGCCCAGGAGGGCCGCTCCATAGCTGTCGCAGAGCACACTGTCCCGTGTTGCAAACATCCTGTTTGTCTGGACAGGGTTTCCCCCTTCCTCGAAGTCCAGGTCCCCATTGAGGCTGTCGACTATCACCAGGTCGGCCGATCGTACGGCATTGAGGGCTGCGATGGGAGTATGGAGCCCAAGGGTGTGGAACAGCCGTTTGGAACGGTCTGAGATGCACCCCTTCATATTCTTCAGGGCGCAGGTCATTGCCGTCTGGCAATGTCCCTTAAGGACGGGGAGGTTGATGAGGAAATCGGTCTCAAGGATGGTCTTGCTCACCTCCATCGTGACTTTCCCCACAGTCTTCTTGACGTATTCGTCGTCCTTCACATCGATGAGGGGGACCGAGTACCGATCGCTTATCCGATCGTATCCATTGACCCTGAACCCCTCTTTTGTCGAGTCGCCGACCCAGGCGCTCTCGACAATGCTGATGTTTGAGTATCCCTTTTTCTGGAGATGCTCAATGATGGCAATGACGATTTCAGGGTGGGTGGTTGCCCCACTGTCGGCCGTTACCGCCACAACCAGGTTTGGTTTGAGTGTGATGGAGGCGTTCTTGTTTGGCAGGAGGGTTTCGAAATCGATCGTCTCCAGGATGGCTTTGGTCATGGTTGAGGGATTTGATCCATAGATGGTGATGATGTCGTTCTTATGCATGGTTTCTTTCCGTTACATGGCTGGTAAGGTCATGGGTGATGTGCTCGTAGAGTAGCTGTTTGCAGGCTTCCTTCTCGCCGTTCTTCAATAAATTCATGATCTTGGAGTGCTGGTGGAGGTAGTAGGCCAGCTCATCCTCAGGAAGGTTCTGGGCGATACGCAGCTGTTGTATCTTTGCATCGAGGCGTTCGCAGATGCTGATGAGGGCGGAGTTGTTCGACGCCTTGATTAGGGCAAGGTGGAAGAGGCTATCCTGTTCGAATACCGTGGCACGATCGCCAATTCCCATGGCGTACTGGCAATCGGCAGCATAGCGGGAGAGCTCCTTGACGTGTTCGTTGTACGCCTGTTCGGTGATGCTGTCGATGGCAAGCTGCTCAAGGCTGACACGCACCCGTGCAATGTCCATGGCTTCATCTGGGGAAATTACCGAGACAATCGCATGGCTTCTCGGCTTGATGGTAACCAGGCCATATTCACTCAGTCTCCTGATGGCTTCCCTGATCGGGGTACGGGAAACCCCGAACTGCTCAGCAAGCGCCTCTTCAGGAATTTTCATCCCCCCTTCGAGTTGCCCCGACAGGATCTGTTCCTTGAGCATGGTATAGACTTGGTCAGAAAGACTATTTTGTACACATTTGGCCATAAATTCCCCCTAATACGTTCACAATAGTAGGCTGTATCGTATGTTTCGTCAATGATTATCTGGGTACAAACACGTTTCCTCTATGAATTATCATGAATTGTATACAGGATTATTTTTAGACTAAACGCTATAATATAATTATTTATAAGGATGTATCCTCCAAATTTACCTGTTTTTCCAAGATTGTACTAAAAAAACAGATTTCTATTTGACAAGATTGCCTCAGCATGATATTACTATTGTATACAGTACACAATGCTGAATCTCTCTCTTCTTAATCTTGAGGGTTTCTAGCTTGGACAAGGAGTTTCCTAGATGAATACCGGAGTTACACAGCTGCTCTCAGACCCTGAGCGCACATTCAGCGCACAGGAGCTTGCAGCATTAGCCGCCTATTTTCGGGTAGTGATGTTTGACACCCTCCATGACAGGGGTACCGGACATTGGGGCGGGGCAGCCTCAAGTGCCGAGCTCACCACTTCCCTCTACTTCAACAGAATGCATATCAGGACAAATGACCCCCATTGGGAAGACCGGGACCGCCTTATCCTTTCCAAGGGCCATGCCTCGATGAACCTCTATACCATCCTCGCACACAGGGGCTTCTTCCCTGTAGAGGAACTTGCAACCTTCAGAAAACTTGACTCCAGGCTACAGGGGCACCCCTGCATGCAGAAGATTCCAGGGGTGGACATGTCCACCGGGGCTCTTGGCCATGGGATTTCCGTTGGCCTTGGCATGGCTCTGGCCGCCAAGCTCAACAAGAGGTCATACTGGACCTACGTGATCGTCGGTGAAGGCTGCCTCAACGAGGGGCAGAGCTGGGAGGCCATCATGAGTGCCGCCAAGTTCAAGCCTGAGCATTTTGTGCTGATGGTCGACTACAACAAGGTCCAGCTTGATGGCACCGAGGATGAGATCATGCCCCTGGCATCGCTATCTGACAAGCTCTCCTCCTTTGGCTGGAATGTATGTCCAAACGCCTATGACGGCAACAAGACTGAAGACATCCTCGCTTCCTATGAGTGGATGGACAAGGACAACGTCTGGCCGAAGGCTGTCATCTACGACACCATCAAGGGAAAGGGTATCTCCTTCACGGAGGGGAAGAGCAGTTGGCACGGGGCTGTCATCGACGATGACTCCTATGCCAAGGGAATTGTAGAGCTGAAGAAAGACCTTCAGAACAAGGAGGCCGTCCTATGAGCATTGCCATGAGAGATGCCTTCGGCAAGAAACTTGTCGAGCTTGGCGCAACACATCCAGAACTCGTCGTCCTTGACGCCGACGTCTCCTCCTCAACAAAAAGCGCCCTGTTTGGCAAGGCCTATCCCGACCGCTTCTTCAACGTCGGCGTAGCTGAATCAAATATGGTGGATATTGCAGCCGGTATGGCGACAGCGGGCCTGAGGCCTGTGGTCAACGCCTTCTCGATCTTCCTTGCCCTCAAGGGGACCGACCAGATCCGCAACACCCTCTGCTACAACAACCTTCCTGTAGTCATTGCCGGGGCCTACGGCGGCCTTTCTGACTCCTTTGACGGAGCAAGCCACCAGGCTATCTGCGACATCGCCATCATGAGGGCACTGCCCAACATGCAGGTGATCGTCCCCTCTGATGCCAGACAGGCAGAACAGGCCCTGGAATATGCCCTGAAACAGAATGGCCCTGTATTCATCCGGCTCAACCGCAACCCGATGCCAGACCTTCCCGCCTCCGATACGATCGGGACGGTCGTCTGTACAGAAGGAAGGGATGTCACCATCGCAGCAAACGGCATTACCGCCTCCTATGCAAACGAGGCAGCTATCCTGCTTGCAAAGGAAGGCATCAAGGCCGAGGTACTCAGCGTCCCGATGGTGAAACCCTTGGATGTGGAGAGCCTGAAGAAGAGTGTGGCAAAGACGGGCAAGCTGCTCTGTGTCGAGGAACATGTCCTGATGGGCGGTTTCTCCTCTGCAGTAAGTGAGGTCTTTATGAAACAGGGAATCCAGTGTATATTTGATGCAATCGGTATTGAAGACAGGTTTACCGAATCGGGTCCTTATGAACCCCTTTTGGCTAAATACGGAATTAGCGCAGAGAACATTGCCTCAAGGGCAAGAGAGCTTTGCAAGTAGGAGAAAAACATGGACCAGATGAAAAAAGCATATGAACTGCTCAATGATTGGAAAGGGAGTGCCTATGTGCATGGCCTTGGAGTGCTCGACCAGGTCGGCACCATCGCCAAAGGCTTTGGGAAAAGGGCTTTGGTGGTAAGCAACACCACCTATATGAAGCCGGTGGCTGACCGCGTCGTCTCCTACCTGAAGGAAGCAGGTGTTGAACTTGCTGGTGGCGTCATTGCCCCCGATGCAAAGCCCAACGCTCCCCGTGAGGATGTCTACCGCCTTGAATCCTACATTCTGCACACCAAGCCCGATTGCATCGTGGCAATTGGTGGTGGGTCCGCCATCGACGCCTGCAAGGCTGCAAACGCCCTGGCATGCCTTGGTGCGAAGGTTACCCCCGAGATCGACCACTATTTCGGGACCAATGTGGTGACCGATGCCCTCAAGGCAACGGGAGTCTCCCTCATTCCCCTCATTGCAGTACAGACCTCAGCCTCCAGCGGTGCACACCTGACCAAGTATTCGAACATCACCGACCCGGTGGTAGGGCAGAAGAAGCTCATTGTTGACAATGCCCTCAACCCCACAGTAGCCCTGTTCGACTATGAGACCACGGTCTCGATGCCCCTCTCGGTTACCATCGACGGTGCCCTTGATGCCATCGCCCACACCTTTGAGGTGTTCTGCGGTGCCAAGGAAGAGACCTACGAGAAAGCCCGCCAGATCGCAGAGTGTGCCATCAACCTGGTTGCAGAGTATTCCAAGGTCCTCATCGAGGATCCCAAGAATGTGAAGGCCCGTGAGGCAATCGGCCTAGCAACAGACCTCGGCGGCTATGCTATCATGATCGGAGGCACCAGTGGTGCCCACCTCACCAGCTTCTCCCTGGTCGACATTGTCTCCCACGGTACTGCCTGCGGGATCATGAACCCGTACTATGCGGTCCTCTATTCCAAGGCAATCCAGAAGCAGCTGAAGGTGGTTGGTTCCATCTTTGCAAACCACGGATTTGCCGACAAGGCAATTGTGGACCTCAAGGATAGGGCACTTGCCGTTGCTGTTGCCAATGCGATGATCGCATTCAGCAAGAGCATCAAGGCACCAACCAAGCTCAATGATATCGCAGGTTTCTCCGAGAAGCACATCGAGCGTGCCCTCTCTGCAGCCAAGGATCCCCAGCTTGCCATGAAGCTGAAGAACATGCCCGTCCCCATGGCCACGACCGATGTCGATATCTTCATGGAACCTCTGCTTCGTGCAGCTTCCAATGGGGATCTCTCCCTCATCAAGGAGATGTAGGCTATACGTTTCACAAGGCACCGGGTCTCCGGTGCCTGATCTATCTGGAGGTTACCCATGAACGTTACCAATCCTTTGGGCAGCAAGTACGACCCTCTTGTCCTTCCCGAACATACCTACTGCATCCATATGCAGGCACCGGCTACCCTTGCCAATGTCGGTGAAGCTATTTTGGATTCCTTTGAGCATCCCATAGCAAGCAGGAGCCTCAGGGCCATTGCCCAGGAGAAGCTTGCCAACAACCCCTCTGCCAAGGCTGCCATAATCATCAGCGACAATACCAGACCTGTCCCCTACAAGGGGGAGGAGGGTATTCTCCTGCCTATTCTGGAGACACTCTTCTCAGTGGGCTACCAGGCCAAGAACATTGTCATCCTCATTGCAACCGGCACTCACCGGGCCATGAGTAGGGCTGAGATCGCGAAGATGGTCGATGAGCGTGTCCTCTCCAGCGGGGTCGCGATCATCAACCACGATGGTAGGGATGAGAGCCAGCTAGTCTATCTTGGTGACAGCAGCCGTGGGACCCGCATCAAGGTGAACAAGCTCTATGTGGAGGCCGACCTGAAGATTGCCACCGGCCTGGTGGAGAGCCACTTCATGGCTGGTGCAAGCGGTGGAAGAAAGGCCGTATGTCCCGGTATCATTGGAGAGGGTTCGACCTTTGTATTCCATGGTGTCCCCCTGATGGCCGACCCTGCTGCAAGGGATCTGAACCTTGAGGGTAACCCGGTCCATCTGGAGAGCCTGGAGGTTGCTACATTCGTAGGGGTGGACTTCCTGGTCAACGTAACGCTCGACCATGCCTTCCATGTCACCGGTGTCTTCAGCGGGGACCTCAACGAGGCCCATCTCGCAGCGGTTGCCAAGATTTCCGAGACCTTGAAGGTTCCTGCCCCCAAAGCTGCAGACATTGTTGTCACCCATGGCGGCTTTGTCGGCATGAATCACTACCAGTGTGCAAAATGCGCGGTTGCCTGCCTTGGCGTCCTGAAAAAGGATGGCTACCTGGTTATCATTGCCGACACAACCGATGAAGGTAACGTGGTTGGGGGCATCAACTACCGCACAACCCTGGCCCTTCTGAAGCTGCAGGGTGCAAAGGGTTTTTTGCGCACCATCGGTTCTTCTGACTGGACCTTCCTTCCCGAGCAGTGGCAAGTACAGCAGTGGGCAAAGGTCTTCGACAGGATTGACCAGGACCATATGCTTTTCTACAGTCCCTCTCTTGACGAGATCTGGTGGCCAGGGCTTCCTGGCATCAATGCCAAGCGCTTCCTCTCAGAGAAGGACCAGAAGAACCCGGGCCCAGACTGCTTTACCAAGGTGGTCAGCGGTGCCATCGCCTATATTGAAGAACAGACGAAGAGGAAAGCCAAGGATATGGACATCGTGTATATCAGCGATGGCCCCTATGTGATCCCCTACACGAACGACTCATTGGAGAAATAGTTGTATGAAACTTTCAGTTGCCATAGCAGGCGCCGAGGCAATGGCCAATGCCTTTGTCGTATTTCGCGGCGTGGAATCGTCGATCATCAAGGCCCACGAACTTGGGTTCGACGGGGTGGAGCTTGCCCTCAAGCGACCCGATGAGGTCGACAAGAGTGTGTTGAGGAAGCTTCTGAAGGAGAACAGCCTGGAGGTGAGCGCTGTCTCCTCAGGGCAGGTCTTTGCAGCCAGGAACCTGTACTTTACCGATGAGGACAAGGCCAAGCGCAAGGAGCTGTACGATACATTCTGTGGTTTCATCGACCTTGCCTCTGATTTCGGTGGCCTGGTCAACATCGGGCGTACCCGAGGCTCGATTGGTGGCCGCGACCCCCAGCTGTGCGAACAGCTTTTCCTGGAGATGGCGCACTCGGTTGCAGACCATGCCGAGAAGAGGGGAGTCGAACTGATCCTAGAACCGGTAAACCGGTATGAGATTGACTTCATCAACAACCTTGATGAGTGTTCGGCACTGCTGAAGAAGGTCAACAGGAAGAATTTCGCCATGATGCCCGATGTGTTCCACATGAACATCGAGGATGCCCATATTGGCCAGAGCCTGATCAGAAACAAGGAGTATGTCCGGTATGTCCACTTTGCCGACACCAACCGTCATGCTCCTGGCGATGGCCATATGCCTTGGGATGAGATCTTCAGCGCGCTGACCACCATTGGGTACAACGGGTGGACAACGGCAGAGATCCTTCCCTTTCCCGATCCTGAGACAGCAGCAAAAAGAAGCGTAGCCTTCCTGAAGGGAACGTACGGAAAGTACTATAGCTGAGAGATTCTTGGGTTACATGCATTGATTGTAGTAGATACCAAAAACAGGCTACCAGAAGAGAGCAATCTCTCAAGGTAGCCTGGTTGTCATTTTGGGTATGAAGCGGGTAAAACTACCCTAAGGTAATCTTCAGTCAGAATGTATTGAGGTTCGACATTGTTCATTTTTATCATGAGAGGAACAACTTTCGTCCTTACTCCCATGCCTCTTGCATCAACATAGCCATAATCCCGCATAATCTCAACGATGAGAGGATTTCTTGGTGTCCTCTGACCAGCAAGCATTTTTTCTATGGTCATGGAATTTGGGAGTTTGCCAGGGCTTGTGATTTCCATTCTATCAGAATAGAGAGCGATTTCTATATCAACACTTTGTGTCCAATCGCGATGGACAAGGGCATTCACGACTGTTTCGCGAACTGCCTCCCAAGGGTACTTCATATGAGTTGTTTTTCTCATGGAAAGGTCAATTGAATCACTTTCTTCAGAAATGAATGGCCTGATCGTATTGGAAAACTTTTCCAGCAAACCATCATCCACTATACTTTTCTGTCCTGAATAGTCCTCCCATCTGCCTACCAAAGGTCCATCGAGTTTTGTATCCAGGATAGCTCTGTATTCCTTTTTGTCACCAGAAAAGGCCATTACCCTAAGACCAGCTTGGGGGAGGAATTTGCTAGGATTCTTGCCAAAGCAGACTAACCCAGCAATCGTACATACTGCTGAGCCCAAACCATCCTCTGTCATGAGGCCCAGACCTTTGAGGCGATCAACCCACTGCTGTTCGTTGGTAGGTATCTGAATATCATGAATCACCTGTTCCAGGTAATATTCAAATCGTACAAGATCCAAGCTCTTCAGTGTTGCTCCAGATACAGGCAACACTTCGATATGAAGGATTCCCCCTATGGAGAACAGGCGTGCTTGTTGCTCTCTTGAAGCTATTTCGGACCGGTTACCCATTCTTATATAAATTTCTTCACGTCCATTATTCCGCACGACATAGGGTTTGGAAATTCCACGAGGAATAGTAGCGACGCCGATACGTATCCCATCAACATCGACCTCCTCATAATAGGGGATGATCATGGGAAATACTTTGTCTCGAAACACATTCAATACCCATTCCTGGGTGTCGGGACGATGCAAGCCCGATAGGGTTCCATCGTCTTCAACCCCCAGAAGAATGCGTCCCCCCTCCAAATTAGCGAATGCCACAATTTCTTTTGCTAGTTGTTCGGGCCTGATATCATCTCTTTTGAATTCTATTCCTGAACTCTCGCCATTTACCAATAGTTCCAGCAGTTCCGCTTTTAGCATATATACCCCAACATCAGAAAGAATATGTTTCAATACTTATACTTACCATAATTGATTTTCACGGTGGTGTGTGACACTTTCATGACAAGAATAGCATCAAAACAACAAAAAGTCGATATTGGTAAATATGCAGTGAAACCAGCTTCCTTTCATCTTGCTTGGGAGAAACCTCCAGCAGGGGAGAGCCGATGGGGTTGCAGACATTGTCGGTAGTGAGGTGATATCTGTTTTTGGCCACCCCAGCTATCAGGCTACCAGAAGAGAGCAATCTCTCAAAGTAGCCTGTTTGTATTGAGGTCTCCTTAGGTAGGTGAGCAGGGTCCTCTGCAGGTATGGATGGAGGATTCTCCTGAGATCACCTGTTTACTTCAGAAGGGCATCTATGTTTGCCTGTACCATCTTTTGCAGACTTCCTCTTTCCACTGTTTCTGGGAAATTCCTCCAGACCACCAGCTTGGTCTTGGGGGAGACCTCCAGCAGGGGAGAGGCGATGGGGTTGTGGATATTGTCGATGATGAGGTCATATCCGCCCTTGGCCACCTCTGCTATCTGGCTTGCGGTAAGGGGCCCGGGTCCAAAGGTTCCGCCCACCTGCAGGCCAAGGTCCTTGGCAAGGAAAACTTGCATGGCATGGCAATATACCTTCAGTCCATCCAGGCCTTTCTTTGCCACAGCCTCTTTTCCTTTCTGGATTGTCTCTACATAGTCGTAGACCCTGTCCGAGCTATAGTATTGCTCGTGCAAAAGCGAGGCGATGATGGCTGCCTGCTTGGTGACGTTCTCGATGCTGTTGTCGGTGTTGATCAGCACCATCTCTGTGCCTGTTTTCTTGATGGAGTCCCCCATGCTCTGCATCATCCTTTCATAGCCTGCATAGACGAAATAGTCTGCACTGCCAATCTTCAACACGTCACTGACGGTAATCTCATACTCAGGTGGGTGCACGAGCGAAGCCGGTGCAATGATCTGGATATTGTCGGCTCCCCCAAGGTCTGCAAAGGCTGCTGTCCAGGTAGTTGAGGCGACGACAGAGAGAGGTTTCGAGGCAGAGGAGACGGCTGTCCGTTCACCCGTCCCTTCAGCAAAGAGGCCAAGGCTAAGGGTGAGAAACAGGAGCAATGTGATACGTTTTTTCATGATACTTTCCTTTTCACTATAGTTGATACAACGAGATAGAGGGCGGCAGAGAGCAGGGCGATGGTCCCGCTGGGGGGGAGGTCGGTTGCGACTGCCGCGATGAAACCAAACAATGAGACAAACAGGCCAACCAGGCAGGAGCGTATAAAGAGTTGCTTCAGGCTCTGGGCACCTATTGCGGCAATGAGGACAGGAAGGATGAGTAGGGCATCGATGAGCAGTGCCCCAAGCAACTTCATGGCAAAGGCGATGACAAGGGCGATGACCAAGACCATCGCCGTGTGATGGAGCTTCACGCGCATGCCCAACGATTGGGCAATCTCCTGGTCGAAGAAGATTGAGCTGATGCTTCTGAAATTCGCCGCTACATAGAGGGTAAGGCCCAGGGCGATGGCCAGCAGGGCCAGCACATCGGCCCACCGCAAGGCGAAGGGACTCCCCCACAGGAGCTGCAGCGTATCCTTGGCAGGGACGTCAAAGAGGTGCATCACGATGGAAGCTAGGGCCATGGTAAATACCATCGCCGCAGCACTGCTGACCCCAAAGCCGGAGGCAGAGTCCTTGGTAAGCTTGAGCATGCCCAAAACCAGGAGGAGGTTCAGGGCGATGCTTACCGGTAGCAGGGGAAGGGAGAATGCAAGGGAGATCGCACCCCCCAGGATTACCCCGTGCATCAGCATATAGCGCATGGGTACCAGGTCGAGGCGAAGCACCATGACTCCCGCTACAGGAAAACAGAGTCCCGCAATGACCATAGCCAACAAGCCTTTGGCTACCGGGGGGAGGGTGAGCATGAACAGGAGGTCACTCATCCTTTCCTCCAAGCCTTAGGGTAGGCCACCGGAGGTCCTCTTCCAGCTGTTTGTCATGGGTCACAATGATGATGGTGGGCATCTCGTTGAGGGTGAGTGCCTTGATGGTTTCCACCAGGGCAGCCCTGCTTTTTGCATCAAGGAAGGAGGTCGGTTCGTCCAGCAAAAGCAGCCTGGCCTTCTGGCAAAGACAGCGGGCGAGAGCCACTTTTTGCCTCTCTCCTCCGCTGAGGGTATAGAAGTTACGGCCTTGCAGGTCCTGGATGCCTACCCGTCTCAAGGCGGTGTCGATCTCCCATTTTTGGCGTTCCTTGGAGAGGCTCTTGTCTGCAGCCATACTCACCACCTCCCTAACCGATACAGGGAACTGCTGTTGGCTCTGCTGTTGCTTGATGTAGCCGATGGTCCTGCTCTTGATCTGGCTAGGGGGAAGAGCGTCAATGAGGACCCTTCCCTTGGTTGGCTCCAGCTTTCCCATCAGGATCTTGAGCAGGGTGGTCTTTCCCTTTCCATTATCCCCTTGGATGAGGAGCCTCTCCCCTTCGGGAATGGAGATGTTGAGCCCTGAGAAGAGCAGGTTTCCTTCATAGCCGAAAGATGCGTCCCGAATCTCGACAGAGACACCCCTCACCAATTTTGCCCGCATCCTGAGCAGGCGGTACATCTCATCCGCTTCAGTGAGATTCTCAAGCAGGCCCTCTGTCATGCAGGCGAGTTTGTCTACCTTGGCCTCATAGGAAGCCTCGACTCCATGCTCCTCGTAGTAGGCGAGGGCAAGGGCGCTCATCAGATTGATATGGACGCGCCTGATACCCATGCGAACCATGAGGATGGCTGCAGCCTTGCCTGCTGCCGTATCATGGGCTGCCAGGTTGCTCTTGTCCCCTTCATAGGTAAGCAGAAATTCCTCAAGGGCAAAGAGAGGGGTAAGCCACCGTCCCTTATCGGAGAAGATGAGCCTCTCCCTGTCATAGACACACAGGGTAAGGCCCTCTTGCAGCGGCTGTTTGTATGGTTCCACAACTCCTCCAAAACACAAAAAATAGGCCACAAAAGCGAAAAGGAAGAATTTCCTTTTATGCCTTCATGGCTGTATATCATTAGGTCAACTGTAGTAAGCAAAACTTGGGAATAACCCCTTCATGGGGTTGGATTCCCCTATACTACAGAAGCCCGGAAGGTGTGTCAAGAAACCAAAATCAGAGCATCCCATCCAACTCCTGCATTGCAAGCTCTATCATCTGGCCAAGGGAAAGCTCCTGCCTTCCCACAATGGAGATATTGCACTTGCTGATGGGGATGAGGATCTTATGTGCCCTGCTTTGGGATATGGCGGATGCCATGGTCGGGGTGATCTCCCCATGCAGGGAGTCAGAGGCGATGAGGCCCAGAGGCCCGATGATGACATCGGCATCCCGGGAAGCGACCACAACAGGATTCTCCCCAGTTGCAATTGCACTGGCGCCGCTACGGAGCATCGCACTGGAAGCCATGCTGTTGGTCCCAATTGCCAGGATCTCAAGTGAGGGGTGGCCTTTTCTGATGGCCTCAACCAATGCTTTGCCAAGGCTTCCACCCTGGCCGTCTATGATTACTAGTTTCATCTCAATCTCCGTTCTGCAAGCAAGTATAGGATAGAAAGGGGCTTTCTTCCAGCCGAATGACCGTCATACCTACTTTCCACCCCGATTACTTGCAGATAATCCCGCTTCCTTGTACCATAAGGCTATGCAATCCCTAAAAAAAGAA
>NZ_JAVSNJ010000013.1:0-74750 GCF_032144095.1 Sphaerochaeta sp. PS | reverse complement strand
AAAAGAGGCCAATGGATAGCCATTGACCTCTTGGGTGTGTTTCTTGGATGGAGTTTTCTGTCCTTACTTCAGCAACTTGATCCTCTTACCCATCATACTCACAACCAAGGGAGGGACCATGGGGGAGATATCAGCCCCATAGGCTGCCATCTCTTTTATGGCGCTGGAACGTAGTTGAAAGTACTTGGGGCTGGTGGGCATGAAAAGGACTTCCAGGGAGCTGTTGAGCTGCTTGTTTGTCATGGCAAGCTCGAACTCATAGCCAAAGTCAACCAAGGCACGGACGCCCCTAATCATGACCCCTACCCCATGTTCCTGGGCAAACTGTACCACAAGACCCTGGTAGGTAACCACCTCGATGTTGTCCAGTCCCTTGAGGATCTCCTTGAGCATGTCAGTGCGTTCCTGGGCGGTAAAGAGGCAACTCTTCTGAATATTTTCGGCTACCACCACATAGAGCTTGTCGTAGAGGGCAGCGCTGCGTTCAATGATGTCGATATGCCCATTGGTAGGAGGGTCAAAGGAACCTGGAAGCATCGCAATATTATTTTTTGCTGCCTTCATTTCTTGGTAGCCTCCACATATTTCTTCATCGTATCGAACGTTTCGGGGGTTTCCCAGACAATCTTCTTTACAAAGGAGAATCCGCCTTCAGTTGTAGGCTCAACTACAGCAAAGGTACCACGACCGACATAGCTGACCTTCTGGGTCTCGGAGATGCGTTCATCGCTTGCAATCTTGGCAAGCACGCAATCGAAATGACAGAATCCCCCTTCAGGAGAGGTAAGGGCTTCAGCAATATTCTCAATGACTTCATTGCAGATCGGGCAGGTTGCCAGCGGCTCGTCAATCTTTCTGACGGGAAGAGGAGGAAGCTTGCTGCGATAGACTTTTTTTTCAGGTGAAGGCAGCAGGGTATTCTTTGGCTTTGGGGGACCCTCGACAGCGACCTTGGTCTTGGAACCGCGCTTCTTGCGATTTCTATCCCTCTTTCGGGTATTGTTCTCACGCTTTGCCTGGTTTGCAGGGGTAAGTTTTTTGCTCTCTGATTCCATATGATCCTCTAAGGTTCACCCTACCCTGTTTTTCCCAGTTGGGCAAGGGACGCAAATGCAAAAGGACGGCACCGTATAGATGTCGTCCTCCTGTTGCAATACCTGGTACAAGAACTAAGCGTTCTTTCTCTGGATAAGTTCCTTGACCTTTGCCTTCTTGCCAACCTTGTCTCGGAGATAGTAAAGCTTTGCACGTCTGACACGGCCTTTTCTGATAACTTCAACTTTCTCTACACGAGGTGAATGAAGGGGGAAAATTCTCTCTACGCCAACGCCGTAAGAAATCTTTCTTACAACAAAGGAGCGGCGAATTCCACCATTATTCTTTGCAAGCACGATACCCTCGAAGATCTGAACACGTTCGTTAGTACCTTCAATGATTTTGAAATATACCTTTACGGTATCACCAACACTGAAATTCTCAGCGTTTTCCTTAATCTGTTCCGACTCAATAGCCTTAATTACATCCATCGTCTACGGTCCCCTTCGCCCTATGTTCTTTCAATTCGTTTAACATCTTCCTGGAGTTCACATCCAAAGATGCCGTCTCCAACAGATCCGGCCGGTTCAACAAAGTCTTTTCCAACCGTTTCTTTAGCCGCCATTGACCAATATTGGCATGATGTCCGCTCAATAATACAGCAGGGACACTTTTTGAGCAATAGGTCTCAGGCCTAGTATATTGGGGATATTCAAGCAATCCGTCAGAAAAGCTCTCTTCGCTAAGAGAGTCGGAACTGATGACCCCTTCAATGAGCCGATACACGGCATCAACAATCACCAATGTGGAAACTTCCCCACTGCTGATCACATAATCTCCAATACTAATCTCGTCATCAACATATAGGTCTATCACCCGTTGGTCAATACCTTCGTAATGACCACAAATAAAGACCAATTCCTCTTCCTTGCTGAGGTCTTGTGCATATGCCTGAGTGAACTTCTTTCCCGATGGTGAGGGAAAGACCACACGCTTGAGCTTTGCCCCGACAGAATCAAGGGCAGAGCAAAGAGGCGCACATTGAATCACCATTCCCGCTCCTCCGCCAAAGGGAGCATCATCACAAGTACGATGACGGTCCGTAGCAAACGAGCGAAAATCAATGATGTTGTAACTGACCAAACCACTCTCTACAGCACGCTTCATGATTGAGTTCTTAAAAAAACCCTCCACCATTTCCGGAAAAAGGGTGACTATGTGTATCTTCACGCAAGAATCCACGGGGTCTTAAGCTCAATCGTCTGCTCTGCAAGGTTGACAGCTCCAATAAATTGCTCCAAATAGGGAACCAAATATTTTTTGCCATCAAGCGCGGCGACATCCAAAAGCACAGCCTGAGAACCCTCTAGGGCATTCTCCACTACACCAAGCTTCTCACCTTCATGCACCAAGGCACATCCGATGAGGTCACTGGCATAGTACTCACCCTTTTTGAGAGGGGCAGCCTTGCTACGTTCAACCATCAGGCGACAACCTGCAAGAGCTCTGGCATCCTCTGGGGTATCATACCCAGCAAATTTCATCAGAGCTTGAGTTCCTTGCATCCTGAACTTCTCTATAGTTAAGGTGCGCTCAGATCCATCCTTACTTTGCAAAACGACCTGCTTGAGTTTCTTCAAGTGGGAGCAGTCTTCATTATTGGGGAGGATTTTCACTTCACCGCCTATACCAAAGGTACTTTGTACGGTTGCAGTATAGAGCATCTCTTCCATAGTCAATCCAGAATTTCCAGCACGGCCCGTTTACCACTCTTGGTTGCTGAGGCACTCAGGATGGTCCTGATCGCCTTAGCTATACGGCCTTGCTTGCCAATTACCTTACCGATATCCTCACTGGCTACCTTCAGCTCAAGGATCGTGGACTTTTCGCCCTCGACCACATTGATGCTGACCTCATCAGGGACATCAACCAAGGATTTCACAATGTATTCAACAAGATCTTTTTCCACAACTTTCTCCTGGAACTTATTCCTGGACAGTTCTGGTAATAGTAACACCCTTGCGGTTAAGCAACTGCCTTACTGTATCGCTTGGCTGTGCACCTTTGGCAATCCAACTATTGATCTTCTCAACATCGAGAACCACCTGATCTTCCTTGCTGGAAAGGGGGTGATACTGTCCGACCTCATCAAGGGTTCTGCTTGTGGGTGTTGCTCTGGAATCCATTACGACTATTCTGTAATCAGGTCTCTTCTTGGATCCAAACCGCTTCAGTCTCATGCTTGTGCTCACTTCAATTCCTCCTACGAATTCAACTCTACATACCCATCTGTTTAAGCATTGCAGCTTGGTATTTTTTATTTTTTGCTAACTTTTTCATGGTAAGTCGCATTTTCTCAAACTTTTTCAGCATCCGATTTACATCGGAAACCGTAGTACCGCTACCGTTAGCGATCCTTTTTCTCCGGGTCGGACCCATTATACGGTAATTTGCCCGTTCCGCATAGGTCATTGAGTAGATGATTGCCTTTTCCCGGGCAATTTCTTTTTTGTCAATGTCATCTTCACTGATCTGGCCTTTTGCGCCGGGGATCATGTCCAGGATCTGTTCCATCGAACCCATCTTGTCCATGCGATTGATCTGGTCAAGATAGTCCTGCAGGTCGAACGTATTCTTGGCCATCTTCTCCTGCATCTTCAAGGCTTCCGCCTCGCTGATGGTCTCCTGTGCCTTCTCAACCAAGGAGACAACGTCACCCATGCCGAGGATCCTGCTGGCAATCCGCTCGGGGTAAAAGGGTTCGAGGTCTTCAATCTTCTCACCGACACCGATGAACTTGATGGGCTTGCCAACAACAGAGCGTAGGGAGAGAGCGGCACCACCGCGGGTATCACTGTCGAACTTCGACAGTATCACGCCGGTAATCCCAACCTTCTGCTCGAACTCCTGGGCAATGGTAACCGCATTCTGGCCGGTCATAGAGTCTGCAACAAAGAGTGTCTCATCGGGCTTGAGGACATCCTTGATGCGCTTGATCTCATCCATGAGAGTCTCATCCAGGTGCATTCGGCCACTGGTATCGACAATGAGCACATCGCGCTGCTCTTTCTTGGCAAGACTCAAGGCGGCAGAAGCGACCTTTACAGGATTCTTCTCCCCTTCTATGGTGAAAACAGGGACCCCTACAGCTTCACCCAGGACCTGCAACTGCAAGATTGCAGCAGGGCGTACAAGGTCAGCTGCCACGAGCATCGGCCTGCGGCCCTCTTTCTTCAGCCTTTGGGCAAGTTTTGCAGAGGTGGTTGTCTTACCGGAACCCTGCAACCCCATCATAAGGATGACGGTGGTCGTATCGGGTCCTCGCAACAGGAGTTTCTGGTTTGCCTCATCACCGAGCAACGCAACCATGCGGTCGTAGACAATCTTCACAAACTGTTGGCCAGGATCAATGGATTTGAGGACTTTCTCCCCCATCGCATCTTCCATGGTACCGTTTATGAAGCGCCTGACAACTCTGAGGTTGACGTCAGCATCAAGCAGGGCGACCTTGATTTCCTCAACGGCGTCCTGAATATTCTTCTCGGTCAATTTGGACTTTCCGGCCAGCGTACGCATGATACCGGAGAATTTATCACTTATTGAATCAAACACTATTCTTCTCTATTTTAACGCTCATACAAGTTACATCTTATACCGCAAGGGATGCTTTGGTGTCAAGGAGCTACCGATCCTGTCTCATCAAAGGAAACAGCTTGTGCTTCGTCGTTGAGGATGACCGATTCGCCGGCCACCCTACCGATGCGATAGCTTACCATTGTGGAGACACCAGCTTCCACCTGGGTGACACCCAACAGGGTATCGCTTCCCATAACAGTATGTTTGTTGTGGGTTATGATGATGAATTGGCTTTTCTGGGCAAATTCCTGCAATACAGAGAGGAAGAACCCAATGTTCCTGTCGTCGAGGGCTGCATCGATCTCATCAAGGACGCAGAACGGGGAAGGTTTGACCTGGTAGGTCGCAAACAAAAGCGCAACAGCTGTCATCGACCTCTCCCCTCCGGAGAGCAACGAGAGATGGGTAAGTTTCTTTCCCGGTGGCTGGGCCAGGATGTCGATGCCACTTACAAGTACATTCTCGGGGTCCACCAGCTTCAACTCTGCCCTACCACCGCCAAAGAGACGCCGGAACATCTCCTGGAAATTTGTTGATATCTGTCTGTAGGTAGCGAGGAACAGCTCCTCACTCCTTGTCTTGATCTCCAGCACGACAGAGGCAAGATCCTCCTTGGCCTTGTTGAGGTCATCCATCTGTTTGGTAAGGAAGTCGTACTGTTCCTTGATCTCGGAAAACTCATCCTCAGCCATCTGGTTGATATACCCCATGGAGGCGATTCTTTTCTTTACCTCATCGAGATTTGCCTTGAGTACGGGGATGTCGACGATATCCTCGGTCAGGCGATTCTCATACTCCTTCAGACTTTTACCGTAATTGTCAAAAAAGTTGGTGTAGATAGCAGTAATGTTCTCGCCTAGTTGCTCTATCTGGTAGCCGAGTTTTTCCACATCGCTCTTGATGGCCTGTATCTGCTCATACGAGGAATCTTTCTTCCCCTGCTTTTCCCGTATGGAGGAACCCAACTCCTCAATCCTGACAATGAGGTCCTTGAGCTCCTCATTCATCGAGGCGATGGTACTCTTCATCTCTGCAACTTCAGATTCGACCCCACGGATATCTTCCTGGGTTTCGTAGATGCCTTCCTGGGCTGAGTCTGCCAACTTGACCGCATCACGGTACTGGTACTCCTGCTCGGTCACCGACCTCTGGAGCTTGGCTATCCACTCCCGGGCGCTCTCCTTTTGGCCGATAAGCTGGTTCAGCGCAACCCGCTGGTCGGAGATGGCTGCCTGGTATGCTTCCAGAGAGGAAGAGAGCTTGGCATTCTCCTCGCGAAGGTAGCTGATGCGCTCCCTGTTGGAAGAGAGCATCTTGCGCTTCTCCCCCATGGCCCTGTCGACACCATGCTTTTCGGTGATGATTCCCTCTGGAGAGATGAGATCATCGATGAAAGATGCTTCATGGGATAGATAGGTTTCAAAGAGGGTTCGCAGCGAATTGAGCCCCACTCCCAGGGTGCCCTGGAATTTGAGTTCCTGGGAGAGCAGTTCCTCGGAAGAGAAACCGGTGGTTTTCAGTTTCTGCAGAAACTGCTCATGGTCAGAGACCGAAGAGGAAACGTAGCGTAACTTCTCCTCGAACGCGGTGAGGGCAACCTTTTTCTCTTCCAGGTTATATCCTGAGGCCTTCAGCTTCTCCTCAAGCTCGATGACGATGACATCGGTCAGCCTCTTCAGCTGTTCGGAAAGGGCGTCCATCTCCTCGTCCAGGGCTATATCCTCAATTTCGGTCTCGCTTATCTCCTGGTTCTGGCTTGTAATGAGGGCCCGTGTCCTGTCAATTCCCTTCTGGTTCTTCTCGATTTCATTGTTCAGCTCTTCGATCGAATCATCGATATCCGCCATGGTGGAGAATTTTTCGTCGATTTCCTGCTTGTCCCGTTCGATCCTTTCCAGGATATCCTGGGAACGGGAGCCAGCCTCTTCTTTCCGTTGCAGGAAGTCCCTGAACCGTACGGTCAGAAGGTCAAGCTTGTCTGCCCTTCCTTTAATGGCTTCATCAAGGCGCTGCAGCTCTGTCTGGATAGAGATACGCTGGGAACCCAGACCCCTCATCCTCTCCTGGAGCTCCAGGATTTCCTCGTCAAAGGAGACCAAGGACCCTTTCTGGTTTTCAAGCTCCCTCTCGCCTCGGACCTTTTGCTCTTCCTTGCTGTTCTGCAACATGATGTAGGATTTGAGGGTAGAAAGCTGCAAGTCCACCTCCAAGGTAAACTGCTCTTTCTTCAGCTCCCTGTAGGTGATGGCTTTGGAAGCCTGGTTCTTTTTTGTTTCATAGTTTCGTCTGACTTCGCGCAGGATTATCTCAACCTGCTGGATATTCTCATCGGTCTTCTCAAGCTTCCGTTCTGCATCCTGGCTTTGGGCCTTAAACCGGGATATTCCGGCTGCCTCCTCAAAGATGTAGCGCCGGTCCTCAGGCCTGGAGGAGAGGATCTGGTCAATCTTGCCCTGCTCAAGGATGGAGTAGGCACTTTTGCCTACCCCGGTATCCAGGAAGAGCTCCTTGATGTTCTTCAGGAGCACACGGGTGTTGTTGATGAAGTATTCGCTCTCCCCACTGCGGTAGATCCTACGTTTGATCTCGATCTCAGGGGCATCGCTGGGAAGTACCTGGTTTTCATTGGAGACGACCAGGCTGACCTCTGCTACCTGCAGTGGCTTTCTGGTGTCTGTACCGTTGAAGATTACATCCTCCATACGGCCGGCGCGCAGGGTTTTGGTTGACTGTTCTCCAAGGACCCATTTGATGGCATCAACGATGTTGCTTTTTCCACAACCGTTAGGACCGAGCAAGCTGGTTATTCCATTGGAAAAATCCAAGCTTACTGAGTCCGGAAAGGACTTGAAGCCGAAGATCTTTAGGCTTTTGAGAAACAAGATGTACCCTCTTATGTGCTTGACGCAGATTTCTTCGTGATTATACCATATGATGGGGTTGGTTAAAAGTAGGAGAAATTGCTGATGGAAGGTTCATTGTTCGACATTGAGGGGCCAGAGCTGGTTTGTGGTATCGATGAGGCTGGAAGGGGGCCTTTGGCAGGGCCTGTTTGCGCAGCTGCAGTCATCCTCGGCGAAGGCTTTCCCACGGAGTTTCTCAATGACTCAAAAAAGCTTTCTGAAGCCCAGCTCCTGCATGCAGAAACGATTATCAAGGAAAAAGCTGTAGCCTGGGCGGTAGCTCTTGCCACAGCAAGGGAGATTGACAGGATGAATATCCTCCAAGCCTCCCTTTTGGCAATGCAGAGGGCCTACGGGAAGCTCAAGAAAACCTATCCCATCGATCTTGCAAAGGTCGATGGAAACCAGAAGCCCAAGCTCGATTGTGCGGTCATCGCCATAGTCAAAGGGGATGCTACGGAAACAGAGATCATGGCAGCCTCCATTTTGGCCAAATGCGCTCGAGACCGGTACATGGTACTTGCAGACAAGAAGTGGCCTCTATATAACTTCGCCAAGCACAAGGGCTACCCTACCAAGGAGCATAGGGATGCCTGCCTCTACTATGGGCTCTCTCCGATACATCGCAGGACTTTCCACATAGCGAGTTTCAGGAAGCCTGGTGATGGTGAGACTGCAGAGCTCTTTGACTAAAAGCAAAAAAAGCAGCCATCTAGCTGCTTTCTGGTATTATTTGGTCTTTTCGTTTTGCTTGATGAAATCCAAGGATTTCTGCAACTCTTTGAGGAATTCCCCAAGGTCTTCCTGGTAGACGATTATCGATTGTCTGATGAACCGTTCACTCTCAGGAGTACCCTTGCTTTCTACCATATTGAGGAACATGTCCCCATAGATGTTTTCCTTTACATTAAAGAAATAGGTCCTGTCATTCTTGACAAGCCTCGATGAATACACTTCTCCACGCTGTCCCATATTGCTATCCTCGCTTTGCAAAACGCTCTTATCACTACGCTCTACTGATACCTCATTTAATCAGTGAAAAGGCTTGCATGTCAACAAGGTGGGAAAAAGCTAGGCATGGTATTTCGGATCATGGAAATCATACCCAACTTTTCTGAGGGTACTTGACGAAGATTTGATAATGAATTAAAACATAGAACGTGTCGCGCCTTTCGTATAATGGTATTACCTCAGCCTTCCAAGCTGAAGAAGCGGGTTCGACTCCCGTAGGGCGCTCTAGAGATAACCTACTTCATGACAACCAATTAGAAACCCACACTTCGGAGTGTGGGTTTTCTGTTTCTTGGGACATTTCAAAGAACCGTACGTGGCATAGCCAACAAAATGGATTCAATGCTTACCTCTTTACCCTTTACAGCAACCCAAGCCTCTCCTTCATCGAATGTACATTCTTTCCAAACTCCAGGCTTGCGTCATCAAGCTCCTTGAGGATTTCGGCATAGGATTTTCCTGCACTCATCCTGGCAGCCCCTATGGTCGTAAGGCATTCGTTTGCATCCATGAACGATACAGCCTCAACAAGATGCTCCTGGTCACTTTCAGGAATAACCATGAACCCATGCTTGTCTGCATGGATCAGGTCTCCGGACTTTACCGGACAGCCAAAGACCGTGACAGGCTGGCCCCAGGCTACCGGAACCGAGTAGGCATGCCCTACACACATTCTTCTGGCAAGGGCCTTGAAGCCAGCATTGTTCATTTCATCGACATCACGAATCGCACCATCGGTTATGGTACCCACACAACCAAGGGCCCTGTGCATATTTGAACAGACCTCTCCCCAAAAGGAACCTATGATGGCCTGGGGTGAATCAAGGTCCTGCAGGACAACTATCTTCGGCCCAGGAAGGGAGGCGACATATGCCCGATAGTCTGACCACTTCCTGGCACTCTCCTGATAGTGTTCCTTGTTTCCCGGTTGGCAGGTTACGGTTACGGCGTAGCCTATCATCGGACCCATCTGTGGCATAAAATCACGCGTTTCATCCTTGTTGCAACCGAGGGTCAACCGTTCGTCCTTGGTTATCGACTCCCAGCCGTTATATATGGTAGGGGTATTCCATCGTTTCAGTTTCAACAAATCCGCATGTGTCAGCATTAGGTTCTCCTGTTCAGTCCAGTTGTTGGGTACTGGCAGTATACCATGGCATCGCCTTCTCTACCATTTTTCTCAAGGAAACGGATGGTAATCCTTGGGCTAGCCTTTTCCGATTCTGCAAACTCCACCACCCTTCCTACTGCCTTATCACCATTTTTTTGGTATACTGGTGTTTTGGAGGAACGATGGACGAATTACTCAGGCGGTATGCCCGCCTTATCATAGAAGTGCAACTGAAGCTGGAACGGGGTGATGCCCTTTCCATCAACACAGAATCCAACACCATGGCATTTGCACGCATGCTTGCAACCATGGCCTGCGAAACCACCCTACAGACCGTGACCATTGTGGAAACAAACCATGGCAAGGTGGTTCAGGTAGTTGAGTTTGACCCAACAGAACGGCGCATCAAGCGGCCCCAAGTTACAGGCTACGTCATGTGCCACCTCTTCGACCTGGACAACGCTCCCTACCTTTCCGACGAGAAGATCACCACCATCACCGAAGAAGTTTCCCAACTCGGGTCCTTTGGGCTGCTCAGCGACCCTGTATTCCTGGACCGACGCATTGCAGTGCCCTGGGCCAATGTCCCCTTGCCAGGCCCGCTGTGGGCGATGCAACTCTTGGACAAGGCAGCAACAGAGGAGGATATGTGGCTTCTCTTCTCAAAACTATTCCGACTCGAGGACGACCAGACACTATCCTTCTGGTTTGGCCAGAGCAACCTCCTGCACTATAGGAAACAGGCACTCAGCAAACTGGGGCAACTGCAATTTACCCTCAAGGGGGATAGTTGGCATCTCGAGGCCACCATGGCTGAACGGACAACATGGTCTGGGGGTCGCCACGCCTTGAGCGGTGGGCGTACCTTTATGCCTCACCTGCCGATGCAACATATCCAAGCATCCTTGGACCATAGCAGCGCACAGGGCAATTTCTCTGCAAGCAAGCCCTTCCTCTTGTTGGGCAAGCTGGTCGAGGATGCCACCTTTGTCATCGAAAACGGGAAGGTGGTCTCCTTTGCTGCCTCTCAGGGTAAAGAAGCTCTTACAGCATTCTTTGCAATTGATGAGGGGGCATCTGTGCTGTCGGCTCTCTCATTGGCCGACAACGATACCATTGAAAGCCGCTACCTGAGCAAGGCGGTGCACCCCCACTTCAACAAGGAAATCACCACTTCCCTTGTCTTTGGAGGGTTCAGCCTCACTACCCTCACCGACCAGGCCTCAGATGAAGAAATTGACGAATCAAGGCTGACCCGTTCGCTTGTACGGATGGAGGTACCAATTGGCAACGCAGAACTCACCGTTGGGACCAAAACCCTTTCAGGAATTGAGACTCTTCTTATGGAAGAGGGTGTATTCGCACTATAGGAGCTACCGATGAATCAGAAACTGCTGGATACGTACGCTGACCTGGTTATCAGAAAGGGCATCAACCTCCAGAAGAACAGGAGCGTAGCCATCATGACCGGGCCCGGGACCTACTACTTTGCCCGAGCCCTTTCCAAATCAGCCTACCGCCATGGGGCCCTGTTTGTGCAGGTCCTTCTCGATGACCTGGACGTGCTTTCTGAACGGCTACAGAACCAGGATGAAGAACAGCTGAAGCACAACCCAGCCTTCATCCGAGCACTCGACTATGAGATGTGCGCCGAACAATGGTCCTATATCCGCATCGACAGCACGGAGGACCGTCTTGACCACGGTCCCCTCGACCAGCAGAAAAACCAACTATACGGAACTGCCAAACGGGAGTTTTCTGCAACCAGATTCAAAAAGACTATGAGACATGAACTGCCGTGGTGTGTGGTATGTGCACCAGGCCCTCGCTGGGCCAGACAAGTTCTGGGTGAAAATGCCACGACAGCAGACCTTATGGAGGTTCTGAAACCCATCCTCCTGCTTGACCAGGAGGATCCTCTCGCCGCATGGGATGCACATGGAGCCATGCTGCAGGCACGGCAGGCACGGCTGAACAGCCTGCACATCGACACCCTCCATTACAAGAGCCCGGTAACCGACTTCACCATCGGCTTTACCGAACATGCCAGGTTCCTTGGAGGGAGCGAAACCCTTCCTGATGGAACCCCCTTCTTTGCAAACCTCCCAACCGAGGAGATATTCACCACCCCAGACAGGATGAGGGCAAGTGGCTACATCACCACAACAAGGCCTGTAACCGTTCTCAACAGCCGTACCGAAGAGGTCCGCCTAGTGTTTGAACATGGGAGGGTCGTCGACTACTCAGCCAAGGTAGGCAAGGATGTCATGGATGCATTCTTCTCCATCGATGAAGGGACAAGGCGCATTGGTGAGTGTGCATTGGTTGATGAGTCCAGCCCCATAGCAAAAAGTGGCCTGGTCTTTGATTCGATCCTCATCGACGAGAATGCCTCATGCCACATCGCTCTTGGTGATGGCTACCCTACCTGCCTTACGCAGGGGAAATCACTCACCACCGAAGAGGGCCTGATCGCAGCTGGGTGCAATACATCCTTGATGCATGTCGATTTCATGGTCGGGTCGAAGGATATGACCATAACCGCCCGTACCCGGGAGGGAATGGATGTGCAAATCATGAAGAATGGGCTGTTTACCTTCTAGTTCAGGTCAGCGATGAGCTTCAGCCCATCGAGGGTATGCATCGGAGCAACCTGGTTTATCCGGCCAATGAGCGGGGCAATGGTCCTGCTCAAGCCGCCGGTAGCTATTACATAGAGCTCCCTGCCAAGCTCCTGCTCACTTCGCTCAATGAGCGAGGTGACCATGCCGGCGTAGCCGAACATGATACCGCTACGGATTGCGTCCTGGCTGTTCCTGCCAATGACAGAGTCAGGAATCCTCAGCTCTACCTGGGGAAGCTGGGCTGTATTGCCGAACAGGGCATTGACTGCAGTCACCAAGCCAGGGGCTATGCTGGCCCCCAGTACGGAACCATCCTCCGCTACGGTGCTGAAGGTCAGGGCTGTGCCGAAATCGACGACACATACGGGAGATTGGGGGTGCATGTGGTGGGCCTGGGCAAGGTTGCACAGCAGGTCGGCACCCAACTCCACAGGGATCGTCTCATTCTTGAGCCCCGTCTTGATGAATCGGTCGACCATCAGGGGCTGGACATCAAAGAGTCGGATGATGTTCTTCTGAACAGAACGGGTAAGGTTGGGCACAACCGAGCTTATAGCAGCCCGGTTGATGTCCTGCTTCCTCACCCCTGCATGGGTGAGCAGGCTTTCAAGGACGACAAAATACTCATCGCTGGTCTTCTTCTGGTCACTATAGATACGGAACGATTCCACCCATTTCTCATCGTCATGGACAGCTATCACGATATTTGAGTTTCCAATGTCCACAGCAATGAGCATAAGGCCTCCTAGAGTGCTACAGAATGGGGAGAACCAGCATACAGTTCGTTACGAAGATTCCTGATCGTAGGGTCACTGTAATACTCCTCAAACTTCATCATCCTGTCAATTACGCCGTTTGGTGTAAATTCAATGATCCTGTTTGCAATGGTCTCGACAAACTGATGGTCATGGCTATTGAAGAGCAAGATGCCTGTGAAGTCAATGAGTCCATCATTCAGTGCACTGATCGCCTCCAGGTCAAGATGGCTGGTCGGCTCATCGAAGATCAGGCAGTTTGCCTGCTCAAGCATCATGCGTGAGAGCAGACAACGGACCTTCTCTCCACCGGAGAGCACTGTACAATCCTTGAGGGCCTCATCACCACTGAAGAGCATCCTGCCAAGGAAGGAACGGATATAGGTATCATCCTTCTCCTCACTGAACTCCCTCAGCCAATCGGTAATGGCAAGGTGTTCGGTAAACAGGTGGCTGTTGTTCTTGGGAAAATAGGAGAGACTGGTAGTCACACCCCAGGAATAGGTACCGGAGTCAGGTGCCACAGAACCTGCAAGAATGTCGAAAAGGACAGTTTTTGCATAGTGGTCAGGGCCAACAAAGGCGACCTTGTCCCCATTGTTGAGGACCAGGTTGTACTTGTCCAGAACCGTAACCCCTTCCATCACCTTGGTAAGGTCCTTGACCTCAAGGATGTTCTTGCCCGGTTCCCGCAAGGGTTTGAAGGCAATGTAGGGGAAACGTCTCAAGGAGGGCCTGATGTCATCGATGGTAAGCTTATCGATGAGCTTCTTCCTGCTGGTTGCCTGCTTTGCCTTTGCAACGTTGGAGGAGAAGCGGAGGATAAACTCCTTCAGTTCTGAAATCTTCTCTTCCCTACGCTTCTTGTCATCCTTCATCTGCTTTGCGGCAAGCTGGCTGGAAAGGTACCAGAAATCGTAGTTTCCTACGAAAAGCTGGATCTTGCCAAAGTCGATGTCAGCAATATGGGTGCAGACGGTATTGAGGAAGTGACGGTCATGGCTTACTACAATGACGGTATTGTCAAAGTTGGCCAGGAACTCTTCCAACCAGTGGATGGACTCGAGGTCCAAGTGGTTGGTAGGTTCGTCAAGGAGGAGGATATCAGGGTTCCCGAAGAGGGCCTGGGCAAGAAGGACTCGGACCTTGATGTTGTCCTCAACGTCACGCATCTTCTTTCCCTGCAGTTCGGTTGGGATTCCCAGGCCGTCGAGCATCTGGGCTGCCTGAGCCTCTGATTCCCAACCGCCCATGTCAGCAAAGTCCCCTTCAAGTTCGGCTGCCCGAAGGCCATCCTTTTCGGTGAAGTCTTCCTTTGCATAGATGAGGTCCCGTTCCTTCATGATGGAATAGAGCTGTTCATAACCCATGATGACAGTTTCAAGGACGGAGTAGTCGTTAAAGGCAAAGTGGTCCTGCCTGAGGACTGCCATGCGTTCGCCACTTGAGATGATGACCTCTCCGGTATCAGATTCGATCTCGCCGGAAAGAATTTTGAGGAATGTTGATTTGCCTGCACCATTTGCCCCAATGATGCCGTAGCAATTGCCTGGGGTAAACTTGAGGTTGACTTCCTTAAACAAAACCTGAGTTCCGTAAGCGAGTCCAATGTTTGAAGCGGTGATCATGTCTATTTGTTCCTTATAGGTAGTATAGCGAAAAAAAAGAGCAACCATCAAGGCTGCCCCTTCTTACATTTTAGTTCCTAGGGGAATCGAACCCCTATTTAGAGACTGAGAATCTCCTGTCCTAACCATTAGACGAAGGAACCGTTACCTGGGATGGAGGGGCTCGAACCCCCAAAGGCAGAACCAGAATCTGCAGTGTTACCATTACACTACATCCCAATGTCAAATCCTGTGGTAGGATACGGAAATGACCATCTTTTGTCAAGTAGGGTTGGAAAAAACCCCACTATTCTCCGTCATATTCCAATAATACATCCACGGGGTACTTCTGTAGTACTTTCTCATAGTTCAAGAATGGCAAGCCGATAACCCCAAGGATCGCCTCAATCGTAGCACCATGCTCCTCGAAGATCGAGGCAGCTGCCTGTAGGGTACCACCGGTAGCAATGAGGTCATCGATGAGAAGCACATGGGTTCCGGGGACCACATCCACTTCCTGGACACACACCACGTCACAACCATACTCAAGCTCAAAGCTCCTCTTATGTACTTTGCCTGGGAGCTTACCCATCTTCCGCACAAGAATCAGCGGTACGCCAAGCCTTTCGGCAAGGGGGGCCGCAAAGATGAATCCCCTTGCCTCGATTCCAGCAACGGAATCGATCTTCTTGCCTTTGCATAGGGCTTCCAACCTATCGATGCAATACGAAAAGGCAGCAGGAACCGCTAGAATACCGGTAATGTCATAGTAGAGAACACCCGGTTTCGGGAAATCGGGTACCTTTCGAATTACGTTGTCCAAATCATACTGTGTTTCCATAAGCCTCTCGTCAAGGGTAACTTTTTTTGAATGCACTGACACGGGCACTCGCAGATTCGCTGAAATCGGAGCGTACTCCATCCTGGAGATAGTTATAGGCAAGAGCCGCTATCATGGCCCCATTATCAGTGCAAAGTTTCAGGGAAGGGAACGCAACCTCATAGCCGAGGTTCTCCAAGGCCTTGAGTTCGCTGCGCAACAGGCTGTTCGCAGCAACACCACCACCGGAGCTGATACGCTTCAGGCCAGTATCATCCAAGGCAAGTCGGACCCGGCGCATCAGCGTCCCTACTGCGACTCGCTGGAATGATGCAGCAATGTTCTCAGCACTCTTTTCGCTCTCACCGTCCCAGAACTGGTCAAGCTGGTTGATGACAGCTGTCTTCAGCCCGCTGTAGGAGATATCATAGGGGTGCTCCCCCTTGCAGAGTGCAGAGCCAGGGAACAGGAAGGCCATCGGATTGCCGCTCTTTGCAAGACGGTCAATGACCACCCCACCGGGATAGCCAAGGTCATAATGCTTGGCAACCTTGTCAAAGGCCTCACCTATCGCATCATCAATGGTTGTACCGAGCACCTCGATGCTGTCATACCCATTGACCTTGCAGATGACCGTATGGCCTCCAGAGACCAACACGCCCAGGTAGGGATAGGCCAGAGGCTTTTCCACCTGGGAAGCATAGAGATGGGCCCGGATGTGGTCGATCGTGATGAAGGGAACATCAAGGGTTGCGGCAAAACCTTTGGCAAAATTCAGACCAACCAACAGGGAACCCAACAACCCTGGTCTACTGGTTACTGCAACTGCATCTATCTCGTCCATGCCAATGCCGGCTTTCTGAATCGCTGACTGGACAACCTGGGCGATCCACTCTGTATGGAGACGGGATGCAAGCTCAGGCACCACCCCTTCATAGGGTTTGTGCAACTCGATCTGTGTAGCAACTACATTGCTGAGGATCTCTCTTCCATCGCGCACGATGGCGGCAGAGCACTCATCACAAGAGGTCTCAATACCCAGCACGTTCATATATCGTCATCCTCGTCATACGTATCGTCATCATCATCGAAATCAAGAAACTCGAGGCCTTCCATGTCAAAATCCAACTCTTCCTCAGAAACAAGCTCTGCAATGTCACTAAGCTGAAGTCCATAGTCAAGGGCATCGGGAAACATATCGAGGAGGAACTGGGCAACATCTGGTTGCCAGCTCTTGCCGACACTGGGCCGGACCTTATTTCTATTGCTGTTCAGCAAGACCACGACCTCTTGGGTCACTGCATGGCTGAACTTTCCTTTTATCTTCAAAACATATCCTCTTTCTGCTATAGCGTACCGACAATAAGGGGCAAGGTCAACTATTGCCAATTCCCAGAAATTCAGGAAATCTCCATTGCTCAACCTTCCACCAGCAAACAACACCCTTGGTACAAAAATGAGGGGAATACCGAGAGAAAAAGGCTTACAGAGACCCATTTTCACTCTTCCCAATAGAGAAGCGAACATCCTAAATCAGGGTAATGTGGTGGGATCTTCTGTCGGCCGCTCATCTTCCTTGGGCCTCGCACCAAAAGGGAACTCTTTTGCACTCCCTTTTTTTCAATCCCTTCTTTACCTTCGTGCAGTTTTAGGCTAATCTTGCGAAGTAACCTAGTGGTTTGAACAGAACCATGGTGCACATTTCTGCCAAAATAGCTCAGGGGTAGAGCAGCTCACTCGTAATGAGCAGGTCAAGGGTTCGACTCCCTTTTTTGGCTGAGGCGGTCCTTCGGGATCGCCTTTTTTGTCCCCAACACATCAACATAGGCCACTGGCCCCAAGATGAGAACCCCCAGGCTTCCTGCCTGGGGGTTCATACCAATTACTCGTAAAAAGATACAGACCTATTTCTTGCTATCCTTGGCAATGAGGGCAGCCTGGGCAGCAGCAAGGCGGGCGATGGGAACGCGGAAAGGAGAGCATGAGACATAGTTCAAACCAACCTGGTTGAAGAATGCAATGCTCTTGGGATCCCCTCCATGCTCACCACAGATTCCCAGCTTGATATTGGGGTTTGTTGACCTGCCAAGCTTGCTTGCCATGTCTACCAGCTTGCCTACACCATCAATGTCAATGGTGGCAAACGGATCGTAGTCATAGAACTGCTTGTCAATATCGTTCACATAGGGCCCAAGGAAGGAAGCTGCATCATCGCGACTGAAACCACAGGCCATCTGGGTGAGGTCGTTTGTCCCGAAGCTGAAGAATTCAGCTTCCTTGGCGATCTCATCAGCAGTAATGGCAGCTCGTGGCACCTCGATCATGGTACCGATCTTGTACTCTACATGCATCCCCTGCTCTTCGAAGATCTTCTCGATCACCTCAAGGGCTACCTTCTTGCAGAATACGAACTCCTTGTAGTTTCCTACCAGGGGAATCATGATCTCAGGATGGACCAGGATACCCTTTCGCTTCACGTTGATGGCAGCCTCGATGATGGCCCTGACCTGCATCCTCAGAATTTCAGGATAGATGATGGCCAGACGGCAACCACGGAAACCGAGCATCGGGTTGAACTCATGGAGTGAACTCGACTTCTGTGCAACTTCCTCAACGGTGATACCCATCTGCAGTGCCAGTTCATGGCGGCTGGTGTGGTCATTGGGAAGGAATTCATGCAAAGGAGGATCGAGCAGGCGAACTGTAGCCGGCCTACCATGCAATTCAATGAAAATAGCCTCAAAGTCGCCACGCTGCATAGGCAGCAGTTCAGCAAGGGCCTTCTCCCGTTCGACCACGTTGTTCGCAAGGATCATCTTGCGAATGGACATGATGCGGTTTCCGCCAAAGAACATGTGCTCAGTCCTACAAAGACCAATACCTTCGGCTCCGAGGGCAACTGCCATCTTCGTATCGTTGGGAGAGTCTGCATTGGCATAGACACCGAGGGTCTTCAGCTCATTTACATACCCCATGAAGATCTTGTAGTTCTGGAAGATGCTTGACTCGGACTCTTTCATGTTCCCATTGAGCACCTGCACGATCTCAGAGGAACGGACAGGGATCTTTGTGGCATAGATGGCTCCGGTAAAGCCGTCAATGGACATGTAGTCCCCTTCGCTGAGTCTGTGGCCATTCACCTCAAGGGTCTTCTTGGTTTCGTTGATATGCAGTTCTCCTGCACCGGAAACGCAAGGGCATCCCATGCCTCGTGCTACTACTGCTGCATGGCTTGTCATACCACCACGACTGGTAACGACGCCCTTTGCAACGGCCATACCGCCAATATCCTCAGGGCTGGTCTCAGAACGGACAAGAATGACATCCTTACCTTCTGCAGCCATCTCCTCTGCCTTGGCAGCGGTAAAGTAGATCTGCCCGGATGCTCCACCTGGGGAAGCATTCAGGCCACGGGTAACCTCTTCAAGGCCCTGGTCACGAATGCTCTTGGTGTCCAGGACAGGGGCAAAGAGCTTGCCGAACTCACCGGAGGGCACGCGGCTGACCGCAATCTCCTTGGTGATGAGCCCTTCATTAACCATGTCCACCTGGGTTTTCAGCCAGCTGAAGATGGTTCTCTTTCCGTTACGGGTCTGCAACATGTAGAGCTTGCCTTCCTGGATGGTGAACTCCACGTCCTGCATGTCATGGTAGTGGTTCTCAAGGATGCTGCGGATATCCACCAGCTGCTGGTAGACCTCGGGATTGACATCGCGGAGGGTTTCAATGGTCTTGGGGGTTCTGATACCGGCTACGACGTCTTCGCCCTGGGCATTCATCAGGTACTCACCATAGAACTTGTTCTCCCCTGTGGAGGGGTCGCGGGTAAAGGCAACACCGGTTCCGCTGGTATCGCCCATGTTTCCATAGACCATGCTCTGGATGTTGACAGCGGTTCCCAGAAGGCCCCTGATGTCGTTCATCTGGCGGTATTTCTTTGCCCTCTCATTGTTCCAGGAGTGGAATACCGCATTGGTAGCCTTGAACAGCTGGTCAATGGGGTCGGTAGGGAAAGACTCTCCGGTAAACCGCTTGTAGATCCTCTCGTAACGTACGATCACTTCCTGGAGGTTTTCGCTGCTCAGATCGGTATCCAGGCTCTTTCCTACGGAATCCTTCACATCCTGCAAGGCACGTTCGAACTCATGGTGGGGAACTCCCATGACAACATCACCGAACATCTGGATAAAACGACGGTAACTGTCCCATGCAAAACGAGCATTGTTTGTCTTGGCAATCAGGGCCTGTACGGAGGTAGGGGTAAGTCCAAGGTTGAGGATGGTATCCATCATACCAGGCATGGACGATGCTGCACCGCTGCGAACCGACACAAGCAAGGGGTTTTCGGAATCCCCTAGTTTGGCACCCATCAGTCTTTCCAGTTTGGCAAGGTTCTCAAGAACCTCTTCACGCATACCTTCAGGATATGTTTCCTTGTTTGCACTGTAATATGCACAAGCCTCGGTACTGATCGTAAAGCCCGGAGGTACTGGTAGCCCGATGCTGGTCATCTCTGCAAGGTTTGCACCCTTGCCGCCGAGAATATCCTTCATCTGGGACGTGCCATCAGCTTCTCCGGAGCCAAAAAAATAGACATACTTGGGTTTCTTTTTAGCCATAATTGACTCCTCTTTTCTCATTATTCATATTGACCTTGAAATCGTAGCTGTTAGGAGGAAGAGTGTCAATGAAAATCTTGTCCAAACCCATTTTTTGGAATTACAATTGCTTATTAGATAAATATTTGACTATTTTATTTTTGGAACAATATTTCAATTTTTAATTTACCGTAGATTCAAGAAATAGCCTCACTGTGCAATAGTATTGACTTCATAGATTATCATCGGTGATACCTTGGAAAATAGTAGTTTTTAGAAATGCAACAGAGGTAAAACTCAATCTAGCCATTTTACTGTACAAAGAATCAGCATAGCCCTATTCCATAAAAAATGCCTCCCTACTCCCCTGAAATCGAGGAAAGAGAGGCAAAAAAACCAATGCATGTACAGCTTATGGTTGCTTTCCGATGTAAGCCAGGATGCCTCCATCGACATACAACACATGGCCGTTGACAAAATCAGAAGCAGCAGAAGCCAGGAAAAGTGCTGGGCCTGTAAGATCCTCAGGGGTTCCCCATCTCTCTGCAGGGGTCTTGGCAATGATGAAGCTGTCGAAAGGATGGCGCGACCCATCAGCCTGCTTTTCCCGAAGGGGAGCGGTCTGGGGGGTTGCAATGTAGCCAGGTCCGATGCCATTGCACTGGATGTTGTACTTGCCATACTCACTGCAGATGTTCCGGGTAAGCATCTTCAGCCCACCCTTTGCAGCTGCATAGGCACTGACGGTCTCCCGTCCAAGCTCGCTCATCATCGAACAGATGTTTATGATCTTGCCACTTTTTCGCTCCATCATGGAAGGCAGCACAGCCTTGGCAACGATGAAGGGGGCGGTAAGGTCGATGTCGATCACCTTGCGCCAATCTGATGCAGCCATCTCATGCATGGGGATGCGGCGGATGATGCCGGCATTGTTCACCAGGATATCCACAGGACCCAGGTCGGAAGTGATGAGCGCGTTGGTCTTTACCACAGCCTCTTCATCGGTTACGTCGCAGACATACCCCTTCGCCTCGATACCAGCTTCCTTGTAGGCAGCAAGCCCTTTCCCGACCAACTCAGCGTTGATATCGTTGAAAGCAATCTTTGCCCCAGCCTGTGCATAGGCACAGGCGATGGCAAACCCAATTCCATAGGAAGCCCCGGTTATCCAGGCCACCTTCCCTTTCAGGGACAATAAATCTTTATGATCCATAGTTATACTCCTACCTCAAATCCTCGGTCTTGACCCAATCCATATCGGTGTAGGTGCGGTTTTCGCCACACATCGACCAGATAAAGGTGTAGTTGCTTGTCCCTACCCCACTGTGGATCGACCAGGATGGGTTGATGACAGCCTGCTCGTTATGCACTGCGACATGACGGGTCTGCTGTGGTTCACCCATGAAGTGGAACAGGGTCTGGTCGCTGGGGATGTCAAAGTAGAAATAGACCTCCATCCTGCGCTCGTGGGTGTGTGCCGGCATGGTATTCCAGACGCTGCCCACCTCAAGTTGGGTAAGCCCCATGGAAAGCTGGCAGGTATCGAGCACATCGGGGTGGATGTACTGGTTGATGACCCTGGCGTTGCTCAGTTCAGTCGACCCGGCCTTCACATGCTTTGCATCGGCAAACACAATGTGCTTGGCAGGGAATGCATGGTGGGCAGGAGTTGAGTTCATGTAGAACTTTGCGGGCTTCGAGGAATCCTTGCTGGAGAAGAGGACCTCCTTGGTACCCATGGGCAGGTAGAGGCCATCGAGGCTTACGATATCATAGGTAACACCGTCGGCCTCGACCAGGCCGTCACCACCAATGTTGATGATGCCAAGCTCACGCCTCTGCAGATAGTAGTCAACGCCAAAGTCAGCCATTGCGTTGATGTTCATAGCCAGGTTGAGCTTTTTCTTGACGGGCATTGCCCCCATGGTCACGATCCTGTCAATGTGCGAATAGACACCAGAAACATTGTCAGGCCTGAAAATATCTGTGATGAGAAACTCCTTGCGAAGTTCTTCGGTCGTCATTCTCTTGAATGCTTCCTTTCCGGTTGAATAGCGAATATCCATGTATATAACTCCTTAGTTAGTATTTTTTTCCTTTTCCCTGATTACATCAATAGCATCTTTCTTCATGGTTTTCAATGCATTCTGCAGATGATACATATCATTGCCAAGAATCAACATGTTGATTCCCCGCCCAATTGCGGCCTCTATGTTCTCCCTCGTACCAGGAACAACAGGGCACATGACGGCGATCCCTCTCTTCTGGCAACCTTTTGCAAGCTTGGTATAGGCATCAGCTACCCGAGGGTCCTCTGTTGCATATCCTACCTTGGCACCGATTGAGAGTGAATAGTCGATAGGCCCGAAATTGATACCATCGACGCCTGGGACATCGAGAATTTCATCAAGGTTGTCAGTAAACTCAAAATCCTCGTCCATTGGGATGACCAACGTCTCGGCATTGCTCTTTGCCACATAGTCTGACCATGAGAAAGTGGGGCCACCGAAGCCAGCACTGCGTACATTGGACTCAGCGCCCCTTCTTCCCAGAGGAGGGAACTTGGCAGCACGTACCATATCCTGGGCATCTTCTTTAGTCCTGGTATGGGGAACGACAATCCCTTCGGCACCCATTTCCAAAACCTTGCGTATCTCCACCTCATCGGTTCCTGTCACCCTGACCACAGCAGGGATATGTGCAAGCCTTGCAGCCATGATGAGCTTTTCCATATTGTTGGGACCATCAAGAGGACAATGCTCAAGATCGAGGTAGACAAAGTCATATCCCCAGTTTCCTATTGCTTCGACGGCACAGGCAGCTGCAGTAAAGCAGGTAATACCAAATACCGGGCCTTTTTTCATTCTTTCACGTAGAGTCATACTATCTCCCTCGTCATCCCATCAAGGATGGCAACCACATGCTAAAGGCAGGAACAAAGGTGATCAGCAGCAGGACAACAATGTTACAGATAATAAAGGGAAGGGCTCCCCTGAAAATCTCAACAATCTCCATATTGCAGATCTTGCTAGCGACGTTAAGGCACATTCCAACGGGAGGAGTAACCAACCCAATTGCAAGGCCCACGATGATGATGGCACCAAACTGCAGTTCACTCATGCCAAACTGCTGCATCACAGGCAACAGTATCGGGCTGATAAGCAGGATACAAGGCGTCACATCCAGGAAGGTACCCAAAACCAGGATGAGGATGTCCAAGAAAAGGAAGACCATCCAACTAGGGATATGGGAGTTCAACAAAAAAGAGGCAATTGCTACAGGAACCTGCTCAACAGCCAGAATCCAGGTAAAGATCATGGTGAATCCACCGATGATCATGATGGAGCTGGACATCATGAAGGTTTTCTTGAGGGCGTTGCCCACTTCCTTCCACTTTAGTTCCTTATAGACGAAGAACCCCAAAATAGCTGCATAGAGCACTGCAATTCCTGCAGACTCACTGGCTGTGGCAATACCAAACGAAACGGTGACAATAATCAGGACAGGCATCAGCATGGCCAAGGAACCATCCTTGGTAATCTTGATGATGCTCTTTGTATCAATCTTCTCCTTGACTGGATGGTATCCCCGTTTCCTGGAGATCACATAGGTCAGGATAAGCTGGGTAACACCTACCAGGATGCCTGGGATCAGGCCTGCCAGGAAGAGCTTTCCAACCGAAGCGCCGCTTACCATCGCGTACATAAGCATGGGGACACTGGGTGGAATGATCATACCGATCGTAGAGGACGCTACGGTAATACCAGCAGCAAACTTCTTGGGATACCCTTTCTTGACCATGTCAGGAATGAGAATGCTTCCCAAGGCGGAGGTGTCGGCAACTGAGGATCCTGAAATGCCCCCAAAGATCATCGATGCAACCACGTTCACCTCCCCCAGCCCTCCTCCCAGAGGACGGACAAGCAACATGGAAAAATCTATGAGACGCCGGGTAAGGCCACTGTGGTTCATCAGCTCACCGGTGAGCATGAAAAGAGGCATGGCGATGATGATAAAGCTCTCTGTCCCCGACCAGACCCGCTGGGGGAATGTCATCAGGAAAGTAGGGTTTGTCATCAACATATACAGAATTCCTGAGCTTCCGATCGCATAGCCTATTGGAACGCCAATGACCAACAACACGATCAGGGCAAAAAACATCATTGACAGTTCCATTAGGCTTCTCCCTCCAAACCAAGTTCGAAATCTTCCTTATATCCTTTTACGGGCTCAGCGATAGGGACATACAGTTTGAGTATGTTGACGATCGCATAGAAGATGGTGATGACAAACGAAACCGGCATGAGACCATAGTAGAATCCTCGGGGTATTCGAGTAGCAGGTGAAGGAACCTTCCCTACCTTCTGGATCATCCGGATACTGAAATAGATCATGAAAACAGAGACAATGATAATGAAAACCTGTGCAAGAATGCTGCAGACCCTCTTTGCTTTCTCAGGCATCTTGTCGGTAAAGCTGTTCACTGCAATATGCTCGTTTTCACGAAGCCCCAGGGCAGCACCAAAAAATGTCGTAGCTACAAAGACCATGGTAAGCAACTCTTCAGACGATACGAAGGCGATGGAGAATACATAGCGAAGGATTACCGAAATAATGACCCCACATGCAAGAACGCCAACCAGTGCCTTGCCAAAAATCGAAAGGGCCTTGTCGAGGCCAAGAATACATCTATTCATACAATCTCTCTTCCCATTCTCATGCAAAGGTAGCCCGCTCCAGGTAAAGAGCGGGCCCTTCATGCAGTTATTTACTTACAATTGCGCGCATTTCATCCAAGTCAGCCTGGGAGAAAATCCCCTTCTTGACAAAATATGCATATACGGGTTCGCAAGCTTTTACAAATTTCTCTACTTCGGCAGCAGTTGGCTTGTAGATCTGGACACCACCCTTCTCGATCATGTCGTAGTAGTAGTCGTTCATTTCCCTTCTGTACCTGTTCTGCTCGTCTGTGAAAATCCAAGCCCCGTCCTGAATGATCTTCTGAAGGTCAGCAGGCAACTTGTTCCACAGTTCAAGGTTGATGTCAATCGGCTCGGGATGGAACTGGTAATCGATCATGGTCATGTACTTCTGGACTTCGAAGAACTTCATGTCACCGATGTTTGCAAGAGGATTCTCTTCACCGTCGGCAACGTTGGTCTTGAGGGCCATGTAGGTATCACCATACGGGATCGATACTGGGTTGGCACCGAGGGCCTCCATGCTCTTGATGATGGATTCAATCGGTGGGGTCCTGATCTTCAGGCCTTTCATGTCAGCAGGGCTCTTGATCGGGCGGACGTTGTTGGTAAACTGGCGGGATCCACCATCACCGATGGCGAGCATCTTGATGCCGTATTGCTCCGCAGATTCCATAATTCTTTTGCCCAAGTCACTGTGGGAAACTTTCATCAAGTCAGCCTGTGTGGGGAAGAAGAAAGGCATGAGGTAGATTTCCAACATGGGGGACTGTGAAGCAAATACACCACCAACGAACATCTCAAGGGTACCAAGCTTCATGGCCTCAATCATGTCATTCTCGTTTCCGAGGGTTCCTGCAGGATAGATCTCAATCTTCAATCTTCCCTTGGATTCCTTTTCCACGTAGTCCTTGAAGGTCAGCAAGGCCTTGTGCCTTGTTGCTTCAGTAGTCGATGCATGCCCTACTTTAAGGGTATACACTTTGTCAGTTTTTGTTTCAGTCTGTCCGGCTGAGAACAAAAATGGGGTCACCAGCAGGACACAGAGTGCCAACATCACCAGTTTTTTCATCGATTCCTCCTATCTTTAGTCCCACAATGTGGAACTCAATACCAAAAACAATACACAAAACAAACAAACATATGAAAATCTAGTCATATTTTCATTTATATTCCGTATTGCGGAACACTATTTCATTATACGGCTCATTTAGGAGTTGTCAAGCGCTTTTAAATAGAATATATTGTCCAGTGAAGGAGGCCTTGTTGTGGCATCAGCATTAAAAGTACAGTCAGTTGACAGGACCTTTGATATTTTGGAATTTCTGGCCAATGAGCAGAACGGGTGTACCCTCGCACAGATATCGGAAAAGCTCGACCTCCCCAAAAGCACATCGCATAGGCTCCTGGGAGTATTGCTCCAAAGGCAGTTCGTGCGGAAAAACAATGAGAACAACCGATACCGGCTAGGACCTGGGTTCATTGCCCTCTGCAGCCAGTACCTCAACAGCCTCGAACTGAAAACCGAAAGCTCCCCATTCATGGAGGAGCTGTCGGTCAACACAGGGAACGTGGTATTTCTTGCCATTCGCCAGGATGACAAGATGGTCTACATCGACAACAAGGAACAGATCAACAGCCTGCGCAAGTATGCGATCATCGGCCAGACCAAACCCCTGTACTGCACATCTTTGGGAAAATCCCTGCTGATGGGACTTTCCGATGACCAGATCAGGATCTTGCTGAAGAACGAGAAGTATGAGAGACGGGGTCCCAATACGATCGGCAACATCGAAAGCCTGTTACAGGACATACGCGAGTGCCGAAGACGTGGTTGGTCCTTGGATGACCAGGAAGCGGAACCTGCCATCAACTGTGTGGCAGCCCCGGTGTACGACTACCGCGGCCAGGTCATCGCAGCGATCAGCACCTCCTGGGTCCTTGCCCAACACCCTGAGATGAGGCCTGAGGAGATGGCTGTGAAGGTCATGAAGTGTGCATCCAACATATCCTTCAACATGGGATACATCGGTAGCTCCACCAGAACCTGACAGAAACATGCAAGGGTTGGCGCAACCCAGTACATATAGGTTACAATATTGTACATGGAGATACAAAAAACCGGGCAGTCAGACTGTCCGGTTTTTGTATCTATGTTGATCACACCTCTAAAGGGTGTTGTTTACGCTATGTAGCTCTCAAGGATCTTGCTCTTCTGAGGGGTCTTCAGTCTTTCGAGGGCCTTCTTCTCGATCTGTCGGATCCTCTCCTTGGTAAGGTTGTAGATCTCCCCAATCTCCTTGAGGGACATGGGAATCTTGCCGTCCAGCCCAAAGCGAAGCTCGATGATCTCCCGCTCCTTGTCGGTCAGGGTGGAAAGGACCAGGTTGATATCCTCCTTGAGGGAGACATCCAACAAGGAATCCTCAGGAGAGAGGGAACCATCCTCGATGAAGTCGCCCACACTGCTGCTGCCGGTATCATTGAAGACCGGAGCATCGAGGCTGACCAGGTCCCGGCTGATGCCGAGGAGGTGATTTACATGCTCAGGATCGAATCCCGTGAGTTTTCCGATCTCTTCAGCAGAGGGGTCCTCTGTACTGAAGTCGCTCATCAAGGAGCGTTGTGCCTTCTGTATCTGCAAAAGCTCATTGGTCCTGTTCAGAGGCAGGCGGACCGCCCTACTCTTCTCGTTGATCGCCTTCATGATTGACTGGCGGATCCACCACACAGCGTAACTGATGAAGTGGTAGCCCTTGTCGGGGTCGAACTTTTCCAAGGCGGTCATAAGGCCGATGTTTCCCTCGTTGATGAGGTCCATCAGCGGGAGGCCCTGGTTCTGGTATTTCTTGGCAACATTGACCACAAACCGCAGATTGGACTCGATCATCCGCTTACGGGCAAACTCGTCTCCATCCACCACTCGCTTGGCGAGGCTGAACTCCTCTTCTTTGGTAAGCAAGGGAATCCTGTTGATTTCCTTCAGATATATGCTAAGGATATTTGCATCGTCGTATGCTGCGCTATCGGTACTGTTGTTCAACATAGTTCTCTTGGTCTTCATGAGCATCGCCTCCATGGGTTATGAAAAGGTAGATGCAACTTATGTGCCAACTATGTTTACTGTACAAGTATCTTATTATTGGAAATGAAATTAAAAGTTTCTATTAGTTTTGGTTTCAGAAAAACCATGGGAGATAGCCCAAAAGTTCCCTACTTTTGGTGTCAAAAGGATACAGAGAGGGAAAATCACTCAAATATAGGGTTAAAATGACCCTTTTGAGGTAATTGTCTTCAACCTATGGCGCAATCCGACCCATCATCCTCAAAACACCAGGGAAAATCGAGCTCCAAGGAGGCAAACCAGGATGCGAGGTTGTCCGTATGGAAGGGAAGCTCGCTCTCCTCAAGGGCCTTTCGGATCTCCTGGTACTCGGACTTCAAGAAATCATGGATCATGTCACCCTCGCACAACGAACAGCTTATCTGTTCCTTTCCCATCAGATAGATGGAAAACTGCCGTCTGAAGAAATCCAGCCAATCCTTATCCTTGCAGGTATGTGCCTTTCCCCGAATGAGAAACGCATCGGTGTAGCAACCCAAGGAGCTGACCAGGTTCTTCGTCCGTGCAAACAGGTATGCCATCTCATAGAAATACTGCCAAAGCTCTTCCAGTGTAGGTTCTGCACACAAAAAGGTTGCTTTGGATGGCTTCATAAGTTGGGTGTTCTCGTTTGTTGCACTGTCCATAACTAGGATGCCTCGTTCATCCAGACCTAATATAGTAAGGGCTCGCAATACCGGCAAGTGAAATAGCAACAAATTGCACAGTGCGCAAACCTTGCACACCGAGAGACATACCCACACTGTAGGAGGTGCTCAGAAGCAATGCTTCCCGGTTTTATGTGCGAAATCGGTATTCGCTGAAATAACCTTGCCTCTACAGTGGTAATTCACTATATTATCGGAAGCGAAGACAAACCTTCGCAATCACAAGTCATTCAATTGTTTGGAGGAAGATACGATGAAAATTAAGCCTTTGGCAGACAGAGTATTGGTGAAGATCGAAGAGGTGCAAGAAAAGACCGCAAGCGGGATTTACATTCCTCAGACTGCACAGGAAAAGACCCAGATCGGGACTGTCATTGCAGTCGGTGAAGGCACAGACAAGGTCAAGATGACCGTAAAGGTCGGCGACAAGGTCATGCATGACAAGTACACCGGTACCTCAGTAAAGGCTGACGGACAGGAATACCTGATTCTCAGCATGAAGGACGTGCTCGCTATCATTGAGTAGCCCATCCTCATTGAAGGACAAAAAAAGTGGAGTTGGCAACAACCCCACTTTTTTTGTCCTTATTTGCCTGCATAGAGAAAATTCTCGATCTTGTCGCAGATGCCAGCCGTCTCCGTATCGGGATGGAAGCTCTCAGGAAGGGCCCGCATCATATACTGGCCGTAATTCTTCTTTATCACACGGCTATCGAGGATGAGAACCACCCCGGTATCGACGGTATTGCGCATGAGCCTTCCAAACCCCTGCTTGAGCTTCATGGTTGCCTCCTTGAGGGAGAGCTGGTAGAAGCCACTGCCACCACTATTGTCTATGGCCTCGCACCTCGCCTTGAATACAGGGTCAGTCGGAACATTGAAAGGAAGCTTGACAATGACTACCATGCGAAGCGTATCGCCTGGGGCGTCAACCCCTTCCCAGAAGGAGGAGGTGGCAAACAGGGTGCTGTCCTTCTCTGCAATGAAGCGATTGAGCAGGGTATAGCGGTCCATGTCGCGCTGGCTGAAAAGGGTCAGACCCTCCTTATCGAACCTAGGCTGCAACCGTTCCTTCACCTTCTGGAGCATGGAGTAGGAGGTAAACAAAACCAAGGCACCCCCACCTGTGGAGAGGATTGCGGAAAATACCGTCTCACACATGTAGGAGACATACTCCTCTTCATTATCCTTTGCCAACATGGGGGCATCCATGGGGGTTAGCAACATCAGGCGGTTCTGGTAATCGAACGGGGAGGAATAGGTGGCGGTGAGATAGGGCCGGTTCTCATCATAGGGCAGGCCTACCCTACTTCCCCAGAAGGCAAAGGCATCGTTCAAATCCAAGGTTGCCGAGGTGCAGACCACCGTGGCAAGTTTCTTGAAGAGGGCCTCCACCAGGATCGGTGCGATGGATAGTGGGGTGATACAGACCTGTACCGACCGGGTATTCCTGAAGGATTCCGCATTGAACCAATGGATTTCATCCCCCCACAGCGAAAAATTGCAGAACTGGGTCAACACCTCGCTCATCTGGGCTATCCTCGTGCCACGGACCATCAGTTCGTTGACCTTGGTCGCAAACTCCTCAGGAGCCTTGGTGTGTTCGATGAAATACCCTATCTTCGCTGCAAGGCGGCCACTTGCCTGGGCCACCTTGGTCGCCTGTTGGGCAAACTCAGCTAGGCGGCTCTGCTGCTCGGCCTTGATCAGCACTGGCTGGAAGTCATTCTTCTGGAAGATTCCCAGAAGATACTGGTCCAAGGTCCCCACCTCCCCGCTCAGCAGATGGATGTCATCCCTGATGCGGTCGAACAGTTCAGGATCGGGGGAGAACTCCCCCAGCTGGTCAAGCAGGGATTTGGCGGCAAACCTTCCCGAACGCTGGATCCAGGAGATCTGACGGAGCATCTCCTTGGCGGTATATTCGGCAGTAAAGTAACTGGTGGCATTCTGCTCGATATTGTGGGCCTCGTCGATGATGAGCCGATTGTATGAGGGAAGCACGGCCTCCTCATCAAAGCCTATTGAGCTTTCGTGCCTGCTTTGGGCATCGGTGAACAACAGGTGGTGGTTGCTGACGATGATCCTCGCTTCCTTGATCTTCTGTTTTGCCTTGAAGTAGAAGCACTCATGGAAATACTCGCACTTGTGGGTGTTGCACAGGTCCCCATCGCAGAGCACCTCAGACCACAGCTCGCCGAGCTTGCCGGGGTAGTCGCTGCGCAGTCCTGTATCGGTGCTGTTCGCCCACTCGTTGAGCTGGTACAACTCACTTTGGGGGTCCTGGGCAAGCAGGGACACGTCGTTGCGAACGGCTACCAGCCTCTGGATGCAGAGGTAGTTTGACCTGCCGACAGCCAAGGCTGTCTTGCAGGAGAGGTTGAGCAACCTGAAGAGCATCGGTATGTCCTTCTCGTAGAGTTGCTTTTGCAGATTGATGGTCGAGGTGGCTATGACAGTCCGTTCATCCGGGTTCTGCATCGCATGGTAGAGGGCAGGAACCAGGTAGGCGAAGGACTTGCCGATGCCTGTCCCTGCCTCTATGGCAGCGATGGCATTGGTTTCGTAGCACTCGCGCACAAGGTCGGCCATAAACAGTTGGCCTTCACGATATTCATAGGAGGGGAAGTACTTTTCCAGGCTTCCCCCCTTGTCAAAGATCTCGTATATGTCATTCTTCGTCAATTTGGTATTCCTGTAGTTTTCTGTGCAGTGTCTTGCGTCCTATGCCAAGGACATCGGCAGCCTTGGTCTTGTTTCCCCCACACATGACCAGGGTGGAGATGATCAGTTGCTTTTCGGCTTCCTGCAGGGTAATGCCCACATCGAAGGAGAGCTGGGCAGACCTGTCAGATCTTCCCACCGATGGGGGAAGGTCGTCAAGCTCTATCATGGAAGAGCGGGACAATACCACGGAACTCTCGATGCAGTTGCGTAGCTCCCGTATGTTGCCCGGCCACTCATAGGCAAGCAAGGCCTTCTTTGCCGCATTGGAGAAACCTTCGATGGTTTTGTTGTTCTCCTGGGTAAACTGGGTAAGGAAGGATGTCATCAGCAAGGGGATGTCATCCTTTCGGTCACGAAGGGGTGGCACATCAAGATGGACGACATTCAGCCTATAGTAGAGGTCCTCACGGAAAGCTCCCTTCTCGATCTCCTTGAGCAGGTCCTTATTCGTTGCACAGACGACCCGCACATCGACGGTAAGGGATTTTTCTCCCCCTACCCGTTCAAAGGACCTCTCCTGCAACACCCTGAGCAGCTTTACCTGGGTAGCCGCGTTTATCTCCCCGATCTCGTCAAGGAAGATCGTTCCCCCGTCGGCTAGCTCAAAGCGCCCCTTCTTCTGGGCTGTGGCTCCGGTAAAGGAACCTTTCTCATGGCCGAACAGCTCGCTTTCCAGCAGCGATTCCGAGAGGGCGGCACAGTGCACCTTGATGAACGGACCCTTGGATCGGGTGCTCAGCTCATGGATGGCATCGGCTACCAGCTCCTTTCCCACCCCGCTCTCCCCGGTGATCAGCACCGAGGCCCTTGTTGGGGCTACCTGGGCCACGGTATCCATCAGCATGACCATCTTCTGGCTCTTTCCGACGATGCGGTCATACCGGTTGCGCGCCTTCAGGGCTGCAACCTCAGCCTTCAGCTTCTCATGCTCGGCATAGAGGTCCGTCGTGGAAAGTGCCTTCTTCACCACGAGGGAGAGGCGGTCAAGGTCAACCGGTTTGGTGAAGAAGTCTATGGCGCCACCGCGCATCGCCTCCACAGCTGTCTCGATGGTCCCATGGCCGGTGAGGATGATGACTGGTAGCCGGGGATAGGCGGAAGAGATCCTTTTGAGCAACTCACCTCCACTGAGGTTTGGCATCCTCAGGTCGGTAATGACCAGGTCTACATCCTTCTTGCCCATTAGGGCCCAGGCGGCAGAACCATCCTCGGCAGTGAGGGTCTCATACCCATCGAGTTCCATGGCCATGGCAAGGCCACTACGGATATTCTTCTCGTCATCCACAATGAGGATGCTACGCTTCATACAATCCCTCCTTAACAGGCTCGGTCAGGCTGAGCCTCTCGCTCTTGGGTATGGGGAAGGATAGGGTGAAGGTGGTACCCTCTCCCAGCTTGCTTTCCACAGAGATGTCGCCATGGTGCTCCTTCATGATCTTGTAGACTACGGTAAGGCCCAACCCGGTTCCCGTGGCCTTGGTGGTAAAATAGGGTTCAAAGATCTTCTGCAAGGTCTCGTCATCCATGCCGGTTCCGGTATCAGAGACCATTATCACTACATGGTTCCCATCAGCCTTTGCCTGCAGGCGTATTTTGCCTCCCCCCTCCATCGCGTTCATCGCATTCTTGATGAGGTTGAGCAGAGCCTGCTTGAGCAGGTTCTCGTCAAACTCCAGCCTGGGAAGCGAAGAGGAGAGGTCACAGGTGAGGACCACCTTGTGCTCGGCAAGCTCAGGCTCGACGAAAGAGCAGATATCGGAGAGCGTCTTGACGATGGAACCCATCCGCAGGCGGGTATCCAGGGGTCGGACCGCAAACAAGAAATCGACCACAATGCCATTGAGGCGGTTCACCTCTTCCTCAAACACATCCAGGTAACGCTCAGCATCCTCAAGGGTTAGGCAGTTCTGGCGTACAAATGCCTTCTTGAGGAGCTGCAGGTGGATTCCCATCGCTGCCAGGGGGTTCTTGATCTCATGGGCAACCCCCGCCGCCATGGTGGTCATGGAGGCAAGGTTCTCCGAGCGGCGCATCCTCGCTTCGTTTGCATTGTGCTCGGTGACATCGGTGAACATCAGCACATAGCTGGAAAGCCCCTTGGCCTCCTGCAACTTGTAGGTAAATACATTCACGGCAACCGTCTGGACCTTGCTGCCCCGTTGGAAAGTGAACTCATTGTCCAGGTCATCGGCGCGGTTGTAGACAGAGAGGACAATGTACCTGAGCACATGCTCGTCCTCGATGACCTTGGAGAGGGGTTGGCCCTCATAGTTGCGGCTACGCACCATGGGGACCAGGTTCGGGCAGTTGGAGTTGGCGTAGTTGATCCTGAGCTTGGAATCGGTGAGGATGACCCCGTCCTCTATCGATTCCAGCACGTTCTCCAACATCTCCACCTCCCTGGACTGGCTCTTCAGGATATCGACTATCTGGTTGGAATCAAGCTGGTCTATCTTCTGGATAGCCCGCAGGACAAAATTCTTCATGCAACCTCCATGAGTTTCAGGTAGAGGGCCTGGAGCATCAGCTTCTTGTTCTGGTTGAAAAGCGTTGCCTGGCTATAGCTGCTGGAGATGAGATCGGAAAGGGAGCTGGCCCGTTGCCAGGTGATCTCCCCCTTAGCGACCGAGCTTCCCAGAAAGGAGAGCAAGGTCTTCAGGACATACTCATAGCTACCCTGCTCGTCGACGAAATCGACCAGGGAGGAGAACCTCTCCTCGGAAAGATAGGTATGGTTGGCTATCGAATCCAAGAGGGTCTGGACCACCTCATCATGCTTGGCCAGGTCCAGCCCCCCTCCCTGGAGGAAGAAGGACTCAAGGGTTGCAAACCGTTCGGTCCCGAGAAAGAACGGGGAGAGCAAGGCATTGACCCTATCCTCCCGAACCGGGGGGAAGCTGTACTTGCGAACACGCGAGAGGATGGTCTGCATGATCCTGTTGGGGTATTCGGAGATCAGGAAGAAATAGACATCCGTAGGAGGCTCCTCCAGCATCTTCAGGAGGCTGTTCCTCGCCGAGGCGTTGGTCTGCTCCAGGCTCTCGATGATGATGAACCGCTTCTGTTCCCCCATGCTGGTCTGGTTGATCCACTCATCAAGGGCACGGACCTCGTTGACGGAGATGGTCGTATTCTTCCTGGATGCCGCAAGAAGTGCCTTCAATGCGGTCTTGAGACTCTGGCTGAGGGCCTTTGCACGCTTCTCGGCAATCTCGCCCTTCTCCTCAGAAAGCTCCATCAACAGGTCGCTTACCTGCGAGGCCGCATCATAGTTGGCACTCTGGGTTGCACTTTGCGAACTGCCGGACAGGGACGCATGGTACTGCAAAAGCAGGATCCTGACCGTCCTGATGAGAAAACGCCTGGAGAAATCCGAACGGAGGCGGACAAAGCTGGCAAGGGCTGTCTCGATGACACTCTCATGGTCACGCTGGCTGACAATGACCAGGTTTGGCATGGTAAGCAGGTCGAACTTTCTGCAGCTTGCGCAGCGGCAGGACGACAGGCCCTCCTCCTTGCAGGAGAGGACACGGGCACTTTCCAGTGCGCTGGTCATCCTCAGCGAGTAGCGGCTTCCCCCAAACAGGTTTACCTGGGTAAAGGTATTGCTCTCTATCTGCCTGGAAAGCTGGGCTGCAATGTCAGGTTGGCTCTTGGATAGTTCCTCAAACATGGGCAGCATTCACCGTAAGGGTAAACCAGTTGACCGTCTCAGGAACCATCGGGCGAACCAGGCGCAGGATGAACTGGCTCCTGTCCAGGACGGAGGAGAGGTCAAAGGCTGTCTGCAGTTCCAGCATGTAGAGGATGAGGGAGGAAAACACCACCACCTCAAGCACACCCCAGATGAAGCCCAGCAAGCCATTGACAGCCCGCAATCCTGTAACGTTCAGGGCCGTGTCAAGCAAATTGCCTATCACCCGCATCAGGACATAGCCTGCAAGGAAGAGCACCACAAAGGAGATGAGGCTGGAAACAAGCATGCCCAGGCCAAAGGATGCCAGCAGGACCTCGGAGAGGATCTTGGTAAACATCAGTGCAAGGAAGAATCCCACAATGAAGCCTGCCCTATGGGCGAAGGCATCGGCAAAACCCGTGAGGGTGTCTGCAATGCCACCGATGATGGCCAGAGCGAACACTATGATATCTATCGAATTAAAATACACCGACCCGATCGTCATTCCCCAATCCATACTATGCTCCTTATCGTAGGAGAGATGCAATTTTTACTGCACTCCCAGAAACCGCCAATGCTCTTGCATTTCCTGCAAGGATACCTCTTTTGTCAGGATTCTCCAACAGATATGCTACTTCCTGGAGAAATATCTCTTTCGAAACCTCACCGAACAGGGCATGGGCCGCCCCTTTGTCGACCAGACGCTGGGCGTTGAGAATCTGGTCTCCCCTGCTGGTGGCTGTCGAAAGGGGGATGATCAGCGAAGCACACCCAAAGGCCAGTATCTCGGCTATGGTGCCTGCCCCGCCACGGCTGACGACGAGGGTGCTCCTCCTGTAGAGCGAGCCGAGCTCAGGGCCCAGCAGCGGGATAGCTACATAGTTTTCATGGGCACTTCCCTGGTAGTCCGCACTCCCACACTGGTGTATGACAAACGCAAGGGCCGTAAGCGCCTCCAGGTTTTCCCGTACCAGGGCGTTTATCTCTGAGGAGCCTTGGCTGCCTCCCAGCACCAGCAAAACAGGCATGGTGGGCACAATGCCAAACCGGGAGATATCCTCATCGGAAAACAGGGCCTCACGGATGGGGTTTCCCGTCACCACCAGCTTTGCAGGGGGAAGGGAGCCCTCGCTTCCTGCAAAAGGTATGCATACGGTGGTTGCACAACGGCTGTTCAAGCGGGTTGCAAGGCCAGGGGAGGCATCGCTTTCATGGGTAACCACCCGTATCTTCAGCACCCAGGCGGCATAGACCGGGGGCACGGACACAAAGCCCCCTTTGGAGAAGAGGACCGTAGGGCGCATCTTCCTCAGTAGCTTCAGGGCCTGGAAGAAGGCTACTGCAAGGCGGAACAGGTCACTGATGTTTGCCAGGGAGGCATAGCGTCTGAGCTTGCCGCTCTGGATGGGATAGAAGGGAATGCCGGCCCCCTCTACAGCCGCCTGCTCAAGACCGTTGTGACGGCCGATCCAGAAGCAGCTGTAGCCAGGCTGAGAGGCCAACGCCTGGTGTACCGCCAGGGCGGGATAGATATGACCGAGGGTTCCTCCCCCTGTGTAGCAGACCAACATGGCCCGAGTATAGCATGTCGGAGGGTGCTCGCATAGCATATATGTATCATAATGATACACAGCGGGTATATTTGGCTCACTTTTAATGGAAAGGAAAGCTTTTCTCTGACAGCAGTTTTGAGTATACTTGGATGGGTGTGCCAAGGCATGCCAAATCCTGTACAAGAGAGTCATCATGGGAACATCACTATTCGCCAAGCTGTTCGGAACAAAACAAGATAAAGATTTAAGGACCCTCAGGCCCATCGTACACGAAGTAAACAACGAGGATGCCTGGGCAAAGGCTCTTAAGGACGAGGAATTCCCTCTCCAGACGGTCTTGTTCAGGAAACAGGTTGCAGAAGGGGCCTCGCTTGACAGCCTGCTTCCCAAAGCCTTCGCCCTTGCTAGGGAAGCGGCATCCAGGGTGTTGGGTGAGCGCCACTACGATGTGCAGATCATGGGAGCTGCCGTCCTGCATAGGGGCCAGATCCTGGAAATGAAGACCGGTGAAGGAAAGACCCTTACCTGCGTACCCTCGGCATACCTCAACTCGCTGGAGAACAAGGGTGTACATATCGTCACGGTAAACGACTACCTCGCCCGTCGTGACTCAGAATGGATGGGACCGATCTACGAGTTCCTCGGGCTCACCGTCGGGGTCATCCTCTCAGACATGGACACCGAGGCGAAGCGCAAGGCCTATAGCGCCGACATCACCTACGGGACAAACAACGAGTTCGGCTTCGACTACCTCAGGGACAACATGAAGTGGTCCATGCAAGAGAAGATCCAGCCCAAGCACCACTACTGCATCATCGACGAAATTGACTCCATCCTCATCGACGAGGCCCGTACCCCCCTTATCATCAGCGGCCAGAGCGAGGATGACTCAGCCCAGGTGATGGGGGCACAGAAGATCGCTGCCTTCCTCACCGAGTGCGAGAAGGACCCCGCCACAGGGGAGTACTACGAACAGGATCCTCTCGCCCGCTTTGAGCGAAATGCCCAGCCCTTTGAAGAGAGGGGTGACTACAAGCTGGACGAAAAGCAGAAGAAGGTCTCCTTCACCAACCAGGGGATGAACCATATGGAAGAGCTGCTCAACAAGAGCAAGGTCATCACCGGGTCCATCTATGACGACGAGAACTTCGAGTATGTGCACTATGTCACCCAGGCCGTCAAGGCACTGCGCCTCTACTCCGACGATGTGGACTATGTCGTCGTTGACGGACAGGTGCAGATCGTCGACGAGTTCACCGGCCGTATCCTCCACGGCAGGCGCTACAGCGACGGGTTGCACCAGGCCATCGAGGCCAAGGAGAAGATCAAGATCCTTGGGCAGAACAAGACCCTGGCCACCATCACGTTCCAGAACTTCTTCAGGATGTACGACAAGATCAGCGGCATGACAGGGACTGCAGACACCGAAGCTCCGGAATTCCTGAAGATCTACGGCCTTGATGTCGTGGTCATCCCCACCAACAAGCCCATCGTCCGCGAGGACCATCCAGACCTTGTCTACTACAACGAGCAGTTCAAGATACAGGCAATCTGCGAGGAGATCGCACGGGTACACAAGATTGGCCAGCCAATCCTTGTCGGCACCATATCCATCGAGAAAAGTGAGATGCTCTCCCTGCTCCTGAAGAGGATGGGCATCAAGCACGAGGTGCTGAACGCCAAGAACCATGCCCGTGAGGCCTTGATCATCGAGGAAGCCGGGGCAAAGGGTGCCGTCACGATCGCCACCAACATGGCTGGCCGTGGAACCGACATCAAGCTTGGGGGCAGCCTCGATGCAAGGGCCAGAAGGATCTGCGGTACCGAAGCCACAGCCGAGGAGTATGCCCAGGCCATCAAGCAGGTGACCCCTGCCTGGGCCAAGGAGTATGAAGAGGTCAAGCAGCTCGGGGGCCTGTACATCATGGGAACCGAGCGCCATGAGTCAAGGCGAATCGACAACCAGCTGCGCGGTCGGTCAGGCCGTCAGGGAGACCCTGGTACCAGCCGCTTCTACGTCTCCCTGGACGATTCGCTCATGCGCCTGTTCGCATCCGAGAACATCAGGGGAATACTCGGCAAGATAGGGATGCAGGACGGGATGCCCATCGAGCATCGCATGCTCTCCAATGCCATCGAAAAGGCCCAGAGAAGGGTTGAGGACCGAAACTTCGAGATCCGGAAACACCTGCTCGACTATGACGATGTGCTCAACGAGCAGAGAAACTACATCTACAGCGAACGTGACAGGATCCTCAGCGAAGAACATCTGCTGGAGCGTGTGCGCACCAGCTGCCATGAAATCGCAAGCGAGATTGTCGATGCACTTCCCAAGGAGATGAAGGATGAGGACATGGCTGTGAAGATCCTTGAGGAGATCCAGGCAGAGTTCCATCTCACCATCCCACCCCTAGAAGCTGGTGCCACCAAGGAAGAGTACAAGAACCACCTGAAAAAGAGCATCGATGAGGAGATTGACTCCAAGGTGATCCAGACAGGGGAGAAGCCGTTCAACGACTTTCTCAGGTTCAACTACCTTCGCCAGATCGACATCCGTTGGCAGGACCACCTCGAGGCCCTCGAGGACCTTCGCGACGCAGTGGGATTGCGCTCCTATGCACAGAAGAACCCCCTGGTCGAATACAAGGTCGAGGGCTTCGAGATATTCAACGAGATGCTTGAGGGCATCAAGCACTTCATAGCCAACACACTGGTCAGGGTACAGATCACCCGCTCCGACGACTCCTATAGCAGAAAGACCGCAGCGCACAAGACCGTCGAGTCCCATCGGCCACAGGCGGCCTTCGCCAATTCTGGCCAACCGGCAAGGGTGAGCGGCGGTGGGGATGTGGCTCCTGTCACGGTCAGGCGTTCCACAGCCAAGGTCGGGCGCAATGACCCCTGCCCCTGTGGTAGTGGCAAGAAATACAAGAACTGCCATGGGAAAAACGTATAGGCGGAGTCCCTACAGGAGAGGAATCTCCTTCGTACTCTGCCGTATCGTCAGGGAGGTGGGTATGTAGAGCTTCCTAGGAAGCTCATACAGCCCACTTACCCTACTCTTGAGGATGTCCACTGCATTCTGGGCTATGAACTGCATGGGAACATGGACGGTGGTCAGCGGTGGGGTCAGGAACTTCACCGAACTCTGATCGTTGAAGCCGACGATGCTCATGTCCTCAGGAACCCGTACACCTCTTTGGTCCAGTTGCGCAAGCACCCCCGTTGCGGTCGTATCGTTTGCACAAAAGATTGCGGTGGGCCGAGGATCACTCTCCAGAAGGAGCGAGGCAAGACAGAGGCCTTCATTGTAGGAGAGCCTCTCCCCTTCAAAGATGAGCCCTTCATCAAAAAGACCCTTGTCCTGCATAAACTCGATGTAACTCATCTTCCTCATGTCCCGTCCCTGCCCTCCCCTGTCTCCGATCACCTTGCCGCCGATATAGGCGATCTTCCGGTGGTTCAGGTCATACAGATGCTGCAGTGCCAGCCGGGTACCAAGTTCCGTATTGATGAGCAGGGAGTCGAAGCGGGTGGCATCGGGGCATGAATCAAGAAAGACAATGTGCTGGGAAAACTGGGCAATCTTCTCGATCTGGACCAGGTTGAACCTCCCAATGGCAATGATGGCATCGATGGGAGTATCCACTGAGGGTACGAACTGCCCGTCTATGTTGATGAACTTGAACATGTCGATGTTCTCTTTTGCAAGCTGCCGTTCCACTGTGGTCATGAGGTAGAGATAGTAGGGATCCTCGATGAGGGCAGGATACTTGTACCACTCGACAATGGCGAAGGTAAGCCTCTTGGCCCTCTTCTTCTTTTGCTTCCGCTGCTGGAGAGTGACGTATTCCAGCTCCTTGGCGGCGACAAGGACACGCAGTTTCGTCTCATCGGAGACACTGAGGGTGTCGTCATGGTTCAGGATTCTCGATACGGTTGCTATGGAGACATGAGCCTTCTTTGCAATGTCAGTAATGGTAGCCACGGCTTTTCCTCTGCAAGTAGTAAAAATTTACTTTCCAGTCTAACACTTTTTCTGAGGTTTTACACCTTGTTTCTTACAAATTGCGTATTTTGTAGGTAGTTTGCAGTTTTTGTCCCCCATTCTGAGGAGTATGATGGTAAAACTACAGCATATACTTAGTAAAAATTTAGTAAAAATTTCTTGACAGCTCCCTACTCCCACCGTATGCTACAGGTATATTGAAACACGAAAAGGAGATTGTGTTATGAAAAAATCCCTGTTGCTTCTCTTGGTTTGCCTGGTATTGGTCACCCCGCTGTTCGCTGGTGGGGCCAGCGAGACAAAACAGGCCGGACCCATAAAGATATGGGCTTGGGACCCTAACTTCAACATTTCCATCATGAACGAGGCGATCAGCCGCTATCAGGCAAAGCACCCCGAAGCTACGTTCGAGGTAGTGGAGCTAGCCAAGGCCGATGTAGAGCAGAAGCTACACACCAACCTGGCTTCCCGCACCAAGGAGGGGCTTCCCGACATCGTACTCATCGAAGACTACAATGTGCAGAAGTATCTGACCAGCTATCCCGGACAGTTTGCCGACCTTAGCAGTGCATTCAACTACAACGACTTTGTCGGGTACAAGGCTGATGTCATGAAACTGGACGGCAAGTACTACGGCGTCCCCTTTGATTCAGGCGTCGCAGGCTTCTTCTACCGCACCGACCTGCTCAAGAAGGCGGGTTTCACAGCCCAGGATCTGGAGAACATCACCTGGGATCGGTTTGCCGATATTGCCAAGGAATACAAGGCAAAGACCGGCCAGTACCTCATTGCAAACGACAAGAGTGACGGCGGGCTGTTCCGCATCATGCTGCAGAGTGCCGGCAGCTGGTATTTTGACAATGAAGGCAAGCCAGCTCTGGTTAACAATGCTGCCCTCATGGAAGCGATGAAGCTCTACAAGCGTTTCGTGGCTGAGGATCTTGCCCTTCCAAGCAACGGCTGGAACGAATGGGTGGGTTCATTCAATTCAGGCAAGGTTGCATCTGTCATCACCGGGGTGTGGATCATAGGGTCCATCAAGGCTGGAGTCGACCAGAGCGGACTGTGGGCTGTTGCACCAACACCCCGCCTGAGCCTGGACAAGTCGGTCAATGCCTCGAACCTGGGCGGATCCTCATGGTTCGTCCTGCAAAACGGGGCAAATCGTGACAAGGCCATCGCATTCATGCAGGAAATCTATGGGAACGACAAGGGTTTCTACCAGACCATCCTGATGAACAACGGGGCAATCGGCTCATACATGCCGGCATTCAGCGGCGATGCATTCAAGGCACTGGACCCATTCTTCGGGAACAAGGCCATCTTCACCGACCTGAGCAGGTGGGCATCCATGATCCCCAAGGTCAATGTCGGACAATACACCTATGAGGCCGATGCGGCTGTCATGGCAGTGATGGAAGACTACTACAATGGGAAGACAACCCTGGAACAGGCTGTCAAGAGTGCAGAAAACCAACTGAAGAACTCGATCCAGTAACCGTTCTGTTCCTGGTAAGCAGGAGGGATACCCTCCTGCTTTTTTGTAATGGAGAATGACCATATGGCTAATGAAAAACGACTGGATAGGATCGGCTGGTACTTCATCACCCCCGCCTGTGTACTGCTGCTCTTCTTTATCGTCTACCCTATCTTCTTCTCGCTCTACCTCTCCTTTACCTCAACAAAGGGGATCGTAAGCCAATTTGTGGGAGTGAAGAACTACCTCAGGATGTTCGGCGACCCCATGTTCTTCCTAGCCCTGGAAAACACCTTCCGCCTTCTTCTGATCCAGGTCCCCATCATGCTGCTGCTCTCCATCACCTTTGCCGCAATCCTGAACAACAAGAGCATCCGTTTCCGCGGTTTCTTCAGGACAGCCCTATTCTTGCCCTCAGTCACCTCCCTGATAGCATACTCCATCCTCTTCAAGATGCTGTTCAGCTATGATGGGTTGGTCAACAACACCCTCATCAAGCTCAGCATCATCGATGCCCCTCTGCAGTGGATGAGTGAGCCAAGGCTGGCCACCTTTGTCCTAGTCATCGCCATGATATGGCGTTGGACCGGCTACAACATGATCTTCTACCTCTCTGCCATGCAGAATATCTCGGAAGACCTCTATGAGGCTGCCTCCATTGACGGGTCGTCAAAGGTGCACAGCTTCTTTACCATCACCATACCCTTGCTGAAGCCCATCATCCTCTTTACGACGGTGATGTCCACCATAGGGACCCTGCAGTTGTTCGACGAGCCGATGAACCTCTCCCAGGGCGGGACGACTGCGAGCATGATCGGTCCCGACAACTGCTTCCTTACCCTCAGTGTCTACATCTACAACATCTGTTTCAAATATACCCCCAACTTCGGCTATGCTGCGACTGTCAGCTATGCCATCCTCATCATCATCGCCCTGCTTACCTTCATCCAGTTCAGGTTAAGCGGCGACAGGGAAGAGGCAATGAGGAAAACCCTGGAAAGAAAGGGAGGAGTACGATGAACATACGAAAGAAGGGGCAATCGCTCCTGCTCTACCTGTTTCTCTCTGTATCGGCATTCTTTTCGATATTCCCGTTCTTCTGGATCGTCATAGGCTCGACCAATACCGCAGTACAGATCCAGACGGGAAAGCTCTCCTTCGGCAACCAGTTGGGAAGGAACCTCCACAAGCTCTTCGGACAGTCGAACATGGGTGGGGCCCTCTTCAATTCGGCCAAGATCGCGGTTCTCACGGTAGTGCTCTCCCTGCTGGTAACCAGCATGGCAGCCTACGGCTTTCAGATGTACAAGTCAAAGGCAAGGGAGAGAACTTATTCCTTTTTCCTGCTTACCATGATGATTCCCTTCGCTTCCCTGATGATACCCCTGTTCCAGATCATCGTGGTCTTTCGCCTGCTCAACTCCCATATGGCCATCGTGCTGGTGGCAAGCATCAGCGTGTTCATGGTGTTCTTCTTCAGGCAGAGCTTCGTCAACTACCAGACCGAGATCCTGCAGGCTGCCCGTGTCGATGGGGCTGGGGAGGCCCGAATCTTCTTCACCATATTCTTTCCCAGCATGAAGAGCACCTATGCCGCCGGGGCGATCTACTCGTTCATGACCAGCTGGAATGCCTACCTATGGCCCCTGATCGTCCTGCAGTCCAATGACAAGAGGACATCCACGTTGCTGATCTCCTCCCTCTCCTCTTCCTACACACCCGATTTCGGGGTTATCATGACGGGGATAGCGTTGGCGACCCTGCCGGTTATCGTGGTGTTTTTCGCTTTCCAAAAACAATTCGTACAGGGTATGGTAGGCTCTGTCAAACAGTAAGGATATCCACTCATGCACTATGCACAATCCCTCGACCCGACGATATTTCAGGAGAACCGTCTCCCTGCCCACGCACGTTTCGCCACCCAGTCCAGCATCAGGGAGGTTTCTCTTGACGGACCGTGGCATTTCCTCTATTTCGACAGGCCAGAGGAAGCTTCCACCACGTTCCTGGAAAAGGAGAACCTCCATAGGATGGAGAGCATCACGGTCCCCTCACACTTTCCCCTGCAGGGCTATGGGGTAAGCCAGTACACCAACACCATCTACCCTTGGGATGGCCTCTCTGCGATCAGGCCCCCTCAGATCCCCGAGGAGAATCCCACTGGCTGCTATGCAAAAACCCTCACACTGGGAAAGGAGGATCTGCAAAAAGATCTCATCCTTCGTTTCGATGGGGTAGACTCAGCCCTCTATCTCTTTGTGAACGGCACCTATGTCGGCTACAAGGAGGACAGCTTCTCCCCAGGGGAGTTTTTCATCACGCCCTTTGTCAAGGAGGGCGAGAACCTCATCTCGGCCATGGTCCTGCGCTACTCGACCGGCAGCTGGTTGGAAGACCAGGATTTCTGGCGCCTGCCAGGGATCTTTCGCCCAGTGACGCTGCTTCTCTGTGAAAAGCAGAGAATTACCGACATCCATGTCCGCCCCACCCTCAATGAGGATTTTTCCAGGGGAGAGGTCACCTTCGGGGTAACCACCAGTGTGGAGGGACCATACTCCTACCACATCACCATGGGAAGCCAGCACGCCGTTACCCTGAGCCTTGAGATCGCCGACCCCCTGCTCTGGAGTGCAGAACAGCCGAACCTCTATTACTACACGCTCGAGATGAGACAGGGCAACAGGGTCCTTGATACGGTTACCGGACATTTTGGCTTCAGGAAGATAGAGATCAAGGGCAGGACACTGCTGCTCAATGGCAAGAGGCTCATCCTCAGGGGGGTCAACCGCCATGAGTTCGACCCCCATGCAGGAAGGGCCATCGGAGAGGCCCTGATCGAAAAGGACATCCTGCTGATGAAGATGCACAACATCAATGCCCTGAGGACCAGCCACTACCCCAACCATCCCTATGTCTATGAGCTGTGCGACAGGCTCGGCATCTACATGATGGACGAGATCAACCTGGAGACCCATGGCACCTGGATGGTCGCAGGAAAGGCTGAGAGGAAGTGGTACACCCTTCCCGATGACAAACCACAGTGGAGGGGTGCCGTCCTTGACAGGGCACGCTCCATGACGATGAGGGACAAGAACCACCCGTCCATCCTCTTCTACTCATGTGGAAACGAAAGCTATGGGGGGTCGGTCATCCATGATGTGGCAACCTATTTCAGGTCCCTTGACGACAACAGGCTTGTCCATTATGAAGGGACATTCTTCGACGCTCGCTATCCCGATACCAGCGATGTCGAAAGCCGGATGTATGCGAAGGTGGAGGATGTCAAGGCCTACCTTGCAGAAGGGCAGAAACCCTTCCTGCTGTGTGAATACGCCCATGCCATGGGCAACAGCGTAGGAAACCTTGATGAGTATGTGGCACTTGAGGACGAAGGCACCTCCTATTGTGGGGGCTTCATCTGGGATTTTGTCGACCAGAGCCTCATCATCGGCGACAGGGTGATGGCCGGCCTTGGGTTCAGCTTCCCGACCGATGGCTATTTCTGCATCAATGGCCTTGTGGATGGGTTGCGGAACCCCTCTGCAAAACTAGAGCAGGTAGCACACTCGTACAGCCCGGTCACACTCTCCATCACTGAGAAGGCCATCTTCCTGAGAAACAAGAACGTATGGATATCCACGGAGGGGTATGCATTCACCTACCGCTACACCCTCGATGGCATTGAGGTTGCCCATGGGGACCTGGATGCGCATCTGGGCCCACTTGAAGAGACCTCCATCGCCATACCTCCCATGGAAAAGCAACTGGAAGGAGAATACCAGCTCATCGTAGAGGTAACCCTCAACCACGATGAGCCATGGGCAGGGAAGGGCCATACGATCGCAAGGTATGGAAAGGTTATGGAGAGAGTGCACAAGCCTTGTCAGAAGGAGGCGTTGCCCTCTGCCCTGATCGCAGGGGACATGCATACCGGCCACCGGTACCAGGATTTCTCCTTCCTCATACACCACCATTTCGGAGAGCTTGTCGCCATCCAGCACAAGGGACGAAACTTCCTCACCAGCGCTGTCAGGCTGGAGTTCTGGAGAGCCCCCACCGACAATGACCTTGGGGCCAACCCGATACCGCCCTCCATGGAGTGCAAGCTAGCCTCGCTCTACCAGAAGGCGGTGAGCTTTCGCCTGGAGGGAGAGGTTGCCTATGCAACCATCCTGTGCGGCACTTTCCTGGTGGACCTATCCTACAGGTTCTTCGAAAACAGGGTGAGGATCGAGATCGAACCTCCCCTCTTTGATTCCTGCATCCCCTGCTTTGGCCTCTCCTTCTCCCTCGACCGCTCCTTCAATCGTGTCTCCTACTACGGCAACGAGATGATGGAGAGCTATCGGGACAGGAAGGGAGGAAATGTACTGCGACAGGTCGAGTTTGACCCGTACAAGGACCAGGCCTCCTATCTCCACCCCCAGGAGTACGGAAACAGGGTCGATGTGAGGAGCCTTGCCCTTAGGGACAAGAGTGGCAAAGGCTTGGCCATCAGGGCAAACAGGCCCTTTGAGTGCTCAGTCATCCCCTATAGCTGCCATGAACTGGAACAGGCAACCTACCCTCATGAGCTACCCGCGACCGACAACCTCCACGTCCGTATCCTGGAAGGACAAAGCGGTGTAGGTGGTGATGATTCATGGGGTGCACCGGTGCATGAGAACTACCGGTACAAGGGACCAACCGAAAAGTGGGTGGTCGAATTCGAGGCCTTAGAATAACATCCCCCCTCTGGAATCCTGTTTCTCTGCAGAGCCCATGGACAGACCATCCATTGGGCATGGATTGTAGAGAGAGCTGTATCAGTGGGATGGAGTGATTACCTGTAGACCCTAGAAGAACTGGGAGGGGTCAAGGGCTATGCCTGACTGCTCGATGCTGAAGAAGAGTGTCGGCTTCTCGTATGAGGTGCCACTGGTACCGATGCTGCCGATGACCTCGCCCTTGGCAAGGGTCATGCCGATCTTGACCTCGACGTTCTCCAGGTGGCAGTAGGTGGTACGGTACCCTCCCTCATGGCTCAACTCCACAAACCTGCCCCTTCCCTTTACCTCATAGCCAGCACTCACGACGTTCCCTGCAGCAGCTGCAACAACAGCCGATCCCGGGCTTCCCACGATGAGGATGCCATTGAGTGATTCGGTCGTCCCTGTGGCAGGGTTGGCAAGGGGTTGGCCGAAGAGGGCTGTGATGCTCCCTGTAGCCGGTTTCTGGAACTGGATGGGTGCAATGTCCGCCATCTGTATCAGCGATGATGAGGAGGTATCGGGAATGAATAGGCGTTGGCCTACGACGATGTTCTCACTTTTCAGCCCATTGAGCTCCTGCAGTGTCTTCCATCCCATGTTGGGGCTGTACTTGCGGGCGATGGTAGAGAGCATGTCCCCATCCCTGACGGTGTAGAGCTGGCCATCGCGGTCGGGGATCTCCAGGCTGATGCCTGGCTTCACTGCCTGGATGTTCCGTATCTGGTTGATGCTGATTAGCGTCTGGGTCTTGAGGCTGTACATTGCAGCGATGGAGTTGAGGTCCTCCCCTTCGGCTACCAGGTGCTTTGCATACTGGATGGTCTTTGAGCTGCCCTGGCTGAGGCTCTTCGCTTCGCTGAGGGAACGGGCCTGGTTTTCTGCAACTGGGGCGGTAACCACCGGTGCATTGATGGCTGTAGGGGGGAGCACAAGCGGGGCATCGACCACAACCTCGACACGCTTTGCACTGTCGGAGGCGACAATGAGGGCGCTCTGGTCGGGGGAAGGCTGGCTGTTCGGGAAAAACTGGTACCATACGATGATGACGACAACACAGATGGCTATGCCCAAAGCAATGGTCCAGATCAAACCCTTGGAAGGTCTGTCATGATACCCATCCTTTGAAGCCCTCCTTTGAGGTCTATCAATCATATCATCATAGTTGTCTTTACCCATAACTCGACATTACCTTTCCTACATAGTAGTATAAAAAAATCATGGATACCAGTCCAAATCGTTCATTTTACCGGTTCTTCCTCCTGTTAACCCTGCTTGCACTGCTTTTTTTGCTTGTCAGGATCGGGTTTGTCATCCATAGCCAAAGCCCGGAAAGGAAAACCTACAACAACCCCCAAGTAGCCACCCAGGTGGTCAGGGGAACCATCTACGACAGGAATGGCAAAATTCTTGCCATACAGACCCCCTATTGGGGAGTCTATTTCCACCTCTCGAAGATCAGCGACCTGGCATTGGTCTCGGAGGTGGTGGCACCCTTTGTCGGCATGAGCCCCACCCAGATAGAGCAAAGGGCGGCCAAGTATACCACCTACGCCCAGATAGAGAAAAAGATGGACCCGAACCTTGTCCAGCCACTTGAAGACGAGCTGGCCCGAACAGCTCTGGTCAACCAGGTCTCCGTGGTAAAGAGCATGGGGCGTGACTACCCTGCCTCTTTCCATGCCTCACAGACCCTGGGCTTCACCAATGTGGACAATGAGGGGATCGAGGGGATGGAGCTTACCCAGGAGAGCTTGCTGAACCCCTACCCGCAGCTGGGGGAGATAGATACCACCTATGGAGATGACATCACCCTCACCCTTGACATAGACATCCAGTACCTGCTGGATGTGCAGATGCAGACCATAGCTGATGAGGACAACCCCGACTATGGCATAGCCATCGTCCTCGATGCCCAGAACGGGGATATCCTGGGCATGTCCAGCTACCCCTGGTACGACCCGAACTCACTCTCCAGGTCGACCGACCAACAAAAGCGCAACCATGTGACCAACTACCTCTACGAGCCGGGGTCGGTCTTCAAGATCTTCAGCCTTGCTGCGGTGATGGAAATAGGAGAGGCAGACCTTGCTGAGCCTTTTCTCTGTGACGGCTCCTATACCTTCGACATGGGAAAGGGCAATATGGCAACAATCGTATGCACCTCCCCCCATGGCATCGTTGACCCCGACTCCATGATCGCGAAATCGTGCAACGGGGCCATCTCGCACTGGGCGATGCAAACAGACCCCGACAAGTTCTTTGCAATCCTCAATAGGTTTGGGTTCAATTCCAGCTACGACATCGACCTGCCTTCCAAAAGCAGGAGCATCATCGCCCCACCCTCCACCTGGTCCGGGAGGTCTGAGGCAACCATCTCCTTCGGGCAGGAACTGTCCACCACGGCGTTGCACATAGCGACTGCTGCAACGGCATTTACCAACGATGGGAAGATCCTCGTTCCCCATCTGGTACTGAAGCGCTCTGGGCAAGATGAGCGGGAACGGACTGTTGGGGAACAGGTAATCTCCGGCGAGGTTGCCCAAGCAATCCTGCATGCAATGGAAGAGGCTACGCAAAGCGGGGGAACCGCCACGAAGGTAGCGGTCAAAGGTGTCCGGGTAGGGGCGAAGACAGGCACTTCCCAGATCATAAACCCGGTGACCAACAGCTATGAGGAAGGGACCATCCTCGCTTCGACACTGGCGATCGTACCCCTGGACAAGCCCAAGTACATCATCTATGTGGCTGCGGGGAATCCCAAGGGGGATGCCCAATGGGGAAGCAACATCGCTGCCCCTGCAATCGGGAAGATCATAGGATCGCTGGTAAGCCAGGGAAAGTTGATCAGCGAGAGGTCAGAGAAGCGGTGAGATCTGGCTATCGCCAAGGGTAGAGAAATCAAGGCTGAAACCCTTCAGATAGGAGAGGATAACCTCATTTGTAGCCTTGAGGAGGTTCTCAGGAACCTTCTGTCCATTGGTGAAGAACAGCAGGGGAAGGCCTGTTTCCTTGCTTACGCTGAGGATGTTGCCAATGTCCTCGGTCTCATCCAGCTTGGTCACCACCAGGGACTGTAGGGGATAGGAGGAGAAGAGGCTGACAAACCGCTTGAGGTCGCGGCTCTTGTGGGAGGCGCTGACGGCAAGCGAATAGGTGCATCTCTCCTGGGGAAGTACGGTAAGCAGGCTCTTCAGGTGCAAGGAGAGCTCACCCTGGTTCGCACTCTTGCCCATGGTGTCGACGAGCACCAGCGAATATGCATCCAATTTCTTCAGCAGGCGGGAGAGCTCCTCCTCGCTGTGGGCATGGTAGAGATCGAGGCCAAGGTCCTTGGAAAACTGCTCGATCTGGTTGGAGGCACCAGTCCGGTAGGAGTCCAGGGAGAGCAGGGCAACCTTCATCGGGGACGATTCTTGCACGATCATGCCGTAGAGCATAGCCATCTTCACCAGTGTGGTGGTCTTACCCACCCCAGTAGGCCCAAGCAGCACAAAATAGTGCTGGGGATGGGCGTACAGCTCATGGTTGATGCTCACCGACTCGATGATGTATTCAAGCAGCCTCATCTGAAGCTCCTCGTTCGAAGCATCCTTGGAGTCTTCTGCCAAAGCCTTGATGGCCAAGTCCACATATTCGTCAGTAAAATCATTGGCCTGAAGCAGTTCAGCTATGAAGAGCTGCTGGTCCCCTACAGGGTCCTGAAGCTTGGCCCGCGGCTCAGGTTGCTCTATTGCTACCTGAGGCTCCTGTTCGGCAGGCTCCTGCTCCCTGACGAGATAGAAGGTGATGGCGCAGCGCCGTTCCCTCCTCAGGCCCTTCTTGGCAGTGTAATCCTTACGGGTGTGCACACGTACGAGAGAGCCGTACAGGGCACGGGCCTCCTTGAGCGCTGTTTCGTAATCGAGTGCATCAATCGTAAGGAATTCCACTATATCATCTCCCCTAAAGGATGAACTTGGAGAGGTCCTGGTTCTGGAGCACCTCGCCTAACCGCTCATCCACATACTGCCTTGTTATCGTAATCTCCTGGCCGCTGAGCTCGTCAGCGCTGAAGGAGAGCTCCTCCAAAAGTTTCTCCATGATGGTGAAGAGCCTTCTGGCACCGATGTTGTCATTGGTGTTGTTCACTTCATAGGCTATGTCGCTCAAACGCCTGATGGCCTCATCGGTAAACACAATAGAGACTCCTTCGGTCTTTAGCAACTCCCTGTACTGCATCGTGATCGCATTTGCAGGTTCGGTCAGGATCCGGTAGAAGTCGTTCGAAGTGAGGTCATCCAACTCAACACGCAAGGGAAAACGACCCTGGAGCTCAGGGATGAGGTCACTGGGCTTGGATACGTGGAAGGCGCCGCTGGCGATGAAGAGGATGTGGGTGGTGTCGATGACCCCCCATTTGGTCGAGACACTGGTACCTTCGATAATCGGAAGGATGTCACGCTGGACACCCTCTCGGGAGACATCCGGGCCGCTGGAGGAAGAGCCTCCGGTCCGTGCCACCTTGTCGATCTCATCGATGAATACGATACCCATCTGCTCGACCCTCTCCTTGGCCTCATCGACAGCACGGTCTGTGTCGACTGCCTTGTCGGTCTCCTCCTCGGTGAAAATCTCCCGAGCCCGCTTGATGGTGAGCTTGCGGCTGTGGCCCTTGCCATTGCCAAAGATGGAGCCAAGGCTCTGCATCGCTTCCTGCAGCTCGTCCATGTTGGCCTGTCCCAGGACCTCGATGCCAACCTTCTTGCGGCTCTGTACATTTACCTCGACCTCACGGTCGTCGAACTTGCCTTCCTGCAGCATCTTGCGGAATTTTTCCCTGGTTGCATATTCGCTGTCGGTATAGCTTGTACCGGCGGCGATCATGACAGCACCGTTATTTTCGGAAGCTTCCTTGGTAACGGAGGGAAGCAGGAGGTCCAGAAGCCGTTCCTCAACACGGGCCTGTACCTTTTCCACCTGTGCCTCGGCAAGCTCGGTCTTCACCTGCTGCACCGCTATGCTCATCAGGTCGCGTATGATGGACTCGACATCTCGTCCCACATAGCCGACCTCGGTGTACTTGGTCGCCTCCACCTTGATGAAAGGTGCGTTGGAGAGCTTTGCTATACGGCGGGCTATCTCGGTCTTCCCTACCCCTGTGGGGCCTATCATGATGATGTTTTTTGGGGATACCTCATCACGGATATTGTCAGGAAGGCGCTTGCGCCGGGTCCTGTTTCGGATGGCAACCGCGATGGTTCGCTTTGCCTTCTCCTGGCCGATGATATATTTGTCCAGTTCCTCGACTATCTGAGAGGGTTTCATCTCGTCGAGCTTCTTTGTCGTACTGTATGTCATGACTGTTATAGTTCCTTGACGATGATCGAGTCATCGGTATAGATGCAGAGTTTTGCGGCGATCTCCACACTCTTGACGGCGATCTCCCGGGCGGTGAGCTCAGGAGCCGTATCCAGATAGGCCAAGGCTGCGGCGAGGGCGAAGTTGCCTCCACTGCCGATGCCGATGGCATCCCTTTCGGGGTCGACGACATCACCGGCCCCATTGATGAGAAAGATCTTCGTCCCGTCACTGACGAGCATCATCGCCTCAAGCTGGCGAAGCTGCCTGTCTGTCCTCCACTGTTTGGCCAGCTCCACAGCCGAACGGGTAATATCCCCGTTGTACTGCTTCAGCTTAACCTCGAACAGCTCGAAAAGGGTGAAGGCGTCTGCAGTGGCACCTGCGAACCCAGTGATGATCTTCCCATCAAAGAGGGTCCTCACCTTATGCGCATTCGACTTGAGGATTGTATCTCCGGCTGTGACCTGGCCGTCTCCGGCTATGGCAACCTTTCCATTCTTACGGACAGCGACTATCGTCGTTCCCTTAAAACTACTCATTCTGTTTCCTTCCATGCGGATGGCAGGAGGCATACACCTTTGCCAACCGTTTCTGTGATACATGGGTATATATCTGGGTGGTGGAGATGCTCGCATGTCCGAGCAACTCCTGGACCAAGCGGATATCAGAGCCATTGTCCAGCATATGGGTGGCGTAGCTGTGCCGCAACACGTGCGGTGTAAAGCTCTTTTGCCACCCAAGGGTCTGCTTATACCTTGCAAAAATACTACCAACGGTGCTCTGCGGCAACTGTTTTCCGGAATCTGAACAAAACAAGTACTCTGTCCTTCCGAAACGGGCATGCTTTACGCTGAGATAGTAGGTGATCAGGCGCTGGGTTCGCTCGGTAAAGAATACATAGCGAACCTTTTTGCCCTTGCCTGTGATGCGGATCTGCCTTGAGCCGTTCTGCACATCCTCCTCACTGACTGAGAGCATCTCGCTGATCCGGCAGCCACTGTCATAGAGCAAGGAGAAAAGCAGCATGTTCCTGGTCGAGGGAAAATCTTCATAGCTGAGGGAGAGCAAGGCTACCACCTCCGCAACCGTCAGGACGGTGGGCAGGGTCGAACGGCTCCGCCTCAAGGAGATGAGGCTGAATGGATTGACCTTGACCAGCTCATGCTTGAGGGCATAGGCAAAGAAGGAGCGAGAAGAGCTGAGCATGCGGTTGACCGAGGACTCACTGTAGGTGTTCTCCCCGGTAAGATGGCGCACATAGAGGCGCGCATCGGCAGGGGCCATCTCCATGAGGTCCAGATCCATGGTTTGCAAAAACTCCTTCAGTCTTGCCAGGTCGCTTCCATAGGCCAGGATGGTCTTCTCGCTCGAGCCCTTGATGTGCCTGAGGTATGCAAAGAATGCCTGCACAACCTGGTCCGTATCATTCGTCGCCATGGCTGATACTATAGCATGAGTTGCCATAACGGTACACTGCACCAACGCCCCCTGCCAGGCTGACGACACGGCTATGGGGGTAGTGCAATGCTGAGGCTATCTCTGCGTAACCCGACACCACAGGGGCCCCATCCTCCGCCAATTGGCGGCTGCCTGCACTCCAGGGCAGGTCATTGGTCCCGCAGGAATGGACAACCACTTCCCTACCCATGTCCAGGGCCATGGAAGCACAGTGCAGGGCGCCCGACTTCAAGGGGGCCTGGACTACCACCAGCAAAGGGGAAAGGGCCGCGGTGAGCACATTGCGGCTTAGGCACCGGAACCTGTGGGCCCTATCATCGGGTTCGTAGCTGGAGATGAGGTTCATCCCCTCAAGCAGCCTATTCTCCCTGATCCTGGGGGTGTCGAGCCCACAGTCGCAGGGAACAAAGCCGCAACCATGCCCATCGCGTATGGCATAGAGGGCAGATCGGTCGATGCCGGGACTGTGGCTGGTAACCAGGGCCACCTGGTTGGCCCCTGCCTCGAGGGCAAGGTGGTAGGCGGCCTGTTCGGCGCCCAGGGAGGAAGAGCGCGTCCCGCACAGGGAGAGCAGCCTCTCCTCCTTCCCTGGGAGCCTTCCCCGATAGAGGAGTCGGAAGGGAGGGTTCTCCTCTTGTGCAAGCAGGGAGGGATACTCCTCCATCCCCAGGAACACGATGTGGTTTTCCTTACCCTGATGGAGGAAGGAGAGCATCCTTTCGACCCTGGAGGGCTGCCAATATTGGGGGAACCGCCTCTGTATCTCCCTAGGGCTGGGGTTTTCCCGGGCAAGGGAGAGCATCTGCCTGCCTCTGAGGGGCAACAGCGAGATAGCAAGCAACAAGGAGAGCTTCATATCACCCTAAGGCTGGGAAAGTCCCAGCTTGCTTCAGAACAGGCCGAATGTGGAGGCGACCACCTTGAGCAAAAGCAGGGAGAGGACAAAGAGCATCACAGGCTTGACGACCTTCACCCCACCCCGGATGGCCAGGCCACTGCCGATATACCCACCTATGATGGCACTGACGGCGCAGGGGATGGCTATGGCGTAGTTGATGCTCCCGAACCGGATGAACGTGGCCACTGCCGCGATGTTGGAGGCAAGGTTCACGACCCTTGCAGTCCCGCAGGCCCTGAGAAGGTCAAGCCCGATGACCGAGGTAAAGATGATGGTAAGGAACATCCCGGTCCCAGGTCCGAAGAATCCGTCATATAGGCCGATGGCCAGGCCCATCACGGCCGAGAAAGGGATGGCAAGCCTGGCCTCCATGGGTTTGGCCTGCCCGAAATCGGGTTTGACCATGATAAAGACGGCGATTGCAGGAACCAGGAATATGAGCAGGTAGTGCAGGTAGGTATCTGCATAGATGGTGGCCATGTAGGAGCCCACGGCAGAGCCTGCAAGGGAGGTGAGCATCGCAATGCTGCCGACCTTCCAGTCGACCTGGTCATTTCTGATATACCGGTAGCAGGCGATGGCAGTGCCGCTTGCCGAGGCAAACTTGTTGTTTCCCAGGGCCACCTGTGGAGGAAGCCCGACGGCCACATAGGCGGTAAGGGTAATGAGCCCGCCACCGCCTGCAATGGCATCGACGATGGCCCCGATGGCAATGATGGGACAGAGAATGAACAATACACTCATTTCTGGTTTTCTTCCTCAAGGGTGTGGTACGCATCATAGGAACGCTTCAGCTCTTCGGTCTGTACATGGGTGTAGACCTGGGTCGTCTGGATGTCGCTGTGGCCGAGCAGCTCCTGTACACTGCGTAGGTCTGCACCACCGCTGAGGAGGTGGGTCGCAAAGCTGTGGCGCAGGGTGTGGACCTTCCCCTCAAGCCCCAGAGGCCTCGCATACTCCTGGAACCGCTTGAAGATGGCCTGTCTGGTAAGCTTTCTTCCCCGTCTTCCCACAAAAAGGGCCTGCTCAGTAGAGCGGGCCTTCACCAAAAGGGGCCTGACCTCACCTAGATAGGAGTCCAGGCAGGAGGCAGCAACCTCCCCCACGGGGATCATGCGCATCTTGTTGCGCTTGCCCAATACCCTCAGCGAATCCCTGCTGTAGTCGCCTACCTTCAGGTCACACGCCTCACTGATGCGCAGCCCGCAGGAGTAAATCAGTTCAAAGAGCGTTCGGTCCCTCCTGCCCAGAAGATCCTTCTCGTCGATGCTGGAGAGCAAAAGGTCGACCTCCTCGACGGTGAAGAAGGTCGGGACATCGGGGGGCAAGCGGGTCGAGGTCATCAGCTCCACAGGGTTGTCTTCGCGAATCCTCTCCTTCTGGAGAAACCGGAAGAACGAACGCAAGGCACAGAGGTTGCGTGAGACCGTGCGTGCAGAAAGGGTGCGCTGCCTGGCACTTTCGACCAGATAGGCTTCCACCTCGGAGGACCCTATGGTGGAGACGTCCGCTGCGATCGCAGAAAAAAAGAACCCGATTTCCTGACGGTAGACAAAGATGGTAGCCTTGGCCAACCTTCTCTCCAGCATCAGGTAATCGGTATAGTCCTCAAGCAACTGCCCATCGGTTTCCTTGGACATTCCTATTTTTCATCCGGCTTTCGAGTATAGCGAAGGACAGCGGGGATCGAGTAGTCGTTGTCCTTTCCTGAGGGGACCTTGTTGATCTGCTTTTGCAGGTCCTGCCAACGGTTAACCTGGATGGAGCCCACGTCCTGTTCTCCCTTCTTGGAAGCTACCTCTGTAGGTTCCTCACCCTTCGTCGTGGAGGCGTAGCGGCGCTTGACCATCTCCATTTCGGAGACCTCTGCCCCTGTTACCTCCTCCCTTCTCTCAAACCCTGTGGCAACCACGGTAACCTTGATCCGGTCACCGAGTTCCGGGTTGTAGGCCTGGCCGGCAATGATGAGGGCATCCTCTGCACACTTCTCGGTGATGATCTCCACAACGTCCTGGTACTCCTGCAAGGTGAGGGTGTCACTGCCGGAGAGGTTGACCAATACACTCTTCGCACCTTCAATGGTGGCATTCTCCAGAAGGGGGTTGCTTATAGCCTGTCTGGCTGCATCTACAGCCCTGTTGGAACCCTCCCCGAAACCGATGCCCATCAGGGCATCACCCTTGCCTTTCATGACGGTACGCACGTCAGCGAAGTCTATGTTGATCTCCCCAGGCTCGGTGATGAGCTCACTGATGCCCTGGACACCCATGTAGAGTACCTCGTCGGCCATGAGGAAGGCCTGCTTGATCGGGGTATTGTTCTCCACGACTTTCAGAAGGTACTGGTTGGGGATGATGATGAGGGTATCTACCTGCTTGCGCAGCTTCTCGATCCCAGCCTGTGCCAACAATAGCTTCTTCTTTCCTTCAAAGGCGAACGGGGTGGTGACTACGGCGACGGTAAGGGCATTGCAGCTCTTGGCGATCTCAGCAACCACAGAGGCCGCTCCGGTTCCCGTACCACCTCCCATGCCTGCGGTAATGAAGACCATGTCGGCGTTCTCCATCTCGCGACGGATATCCTCCTTGCTCTCCTGGGCAGCCTTCTCCCCTACCTCAGGAATCCCTCCGGCTCCGAGGCCTCCGGTGAGCTCCTTTCCGATGGGAATCCTCACCTGGGCATTGGAGCGTTGCAAGGCCTGCATGTCGGTATTCATCGCCACAAAGGAGACCTTCTTCAGCCCGCTGGCGATCATGCGGTTGACCGCATTTCCCCCAGCGCCTCCGACACCGATGACTTTGATGACCGTTGCAGAGACCTGCTCGTCATGCACCATATCTTCCACTTCAAACATTCCGAAATCCATATCAAAATCCTTTGCCACCAGGCTCATCAAAACAACGTCCTAAAGAAACTCTTGATCTTCGAGGATGCACCATCCTCCTTGCGTCGAGGCCGTTCCTTATGGGCTTTGGCCTTGGGAGAGACCTCCCTGACCTTTTTCGCCTCACTTTTGAGCAATCCCAATACAGTCGAATACATCGGGCTTATGTAGGACCGGTCAAGTCCCCCGATCGCTTCAGGGAATCCCAGCCGGGCGGGCAGGCGGAATATTTCGCTAGCAAGCTCGGTGACCCCACTGAGCAGGGCACCGCCGCCGACCAAGACGACACCACCACCGAAACCACCCTGGACATTTGCCTTCTCCAGGTCGTTCTGCAGGCGGGAGAAGATCTCCGCCATGCGTGGCTCTATGACCTTGCTCAGTTCCTTCTTGGGCATCCGGATGGCAGGCAATCCCCCAACCTGGGGAATGATGACCATATCCTCGCTGGATACCGAAGGCACATAGCTGTGTCCTGACTCGCACTTTATCTGTTCAGCTACTGCCCTTGTCTTGTTCAGGATGTAGGCGATGTCGCCGGTAACTGCCTCACCTCCCAGGTTGACTCCCCCTGTATAGACAGGAGAGCCATGGCTGTAGGCTATGATGTCGGTCATGCCGCTACCGATGTTGATGAGGATGGTTCCCATCTCCTTTTCTTCGGAACTGAGGACCACCTCAGAATCGGCCAGGCTCTGCAATACCAGACGCTGCACACCAAGGCCCGACCGCTGGATGCATTTCCGCTGGTTCTGGCAGATGGCAGAACTGGCTGTGACAATGAGTACCCTGCTTTCCAGCCGGTGGCCAAGCATGTCGATGGGGTCCTTGATGCCTACCTGTCCATCGATCTGAAAATCCTGGACAAGGGTGTGCAGGATCTCCCTGTCCTGGGGAAGCTCAAAGGCACGGGCAACCTCCAGGGAGCGAAAGATGTCCTCGCGCTTGATCTCCTGGTCCTTGCTGTTGATCCCCACCACCCCGGTGCTTGGGATCCCTATGATATTCTCCCCACCAATTCCGATGATAACCTCGGCTATCTCAGCCCCAGCCTGGAGCTCGGCCTCGTTGATCACCGACTGGATGGTCTTAAGCGTCAGCTCTATATTGACGATTGAGCCGGAACGGACACCTTCGCTTGGCCGTTCACAGATGCTGTCGACCATGAGCAGGCCTTCCCGGCTCACCGACCCGATAACACACCTGGTCCGGCTTGAACCTATATCCAGCCCCATCAGCATTTTTTCACCAGCCATTAACGCAACCCCCTTGGTCGGTCCTACTTCCTGCGTACCATGGCCCCTTTGTAGAGGTCATATCGCAATATGTGTGAACTCAGGAAAGAAAGGGACTCTTTCTGGTCCTCCTGGACCATCTGTATGGCTTGGGAAACCTGTGCAGAAGAGACAGGCTCCCTCAACCAAATCTGGGCATGTAAAGCGGAGAGTTCCAAAATCATCTTTCCAAAGCTGTTACTACTATTATTATCGTATTTTATGCGAGTTATCAAGGTAGTATTTCCCTCAAGAGAGGCCACAAGGTCCATAACTTGCTGAAAACTCCCGTCAACACCATATTTGGCCATCATCGAGGCATACCCCTGGGGAATCTCCACCTTCAGGGTGCGGCCCTCAAACAAAGTCCAATCCTCCTTGTCCAGGGCCAGCAAGGAGGTACCCTGCAGGACATAGACGGCGGTGACGACTTCGTCCTCATCATGGGCATAGACCAAGGCTGGGGGAGAGAAAAGCGTAACATCCACCAACAGAGTCGAGGGAAGCTTGCGCCTTGCCTCTGCCTGTTCGACCAGGGCCAGCTCTTCCAGCTCCCTTTCCACCGTGGCAAGGCGAAAGGAAAACAGGGAGACACCCCTATACTGGGCAAGGGCACGTTTCAGGGCATAGGGGGTATCAAGGCCGACATCGGATATGGTCAGCTTGATGGAATCAACATAGAAGGCGGGGATGTGGCAGAGCGAGAAGAGCGTGAGAGGGAGCAGGACCAGCACGAGGACCAGCACAATCTTCATCCCGATACGCATCTTCCTCATAGTTGGTCCTGGTCACTGCCGAACAGGATCTCCTCACGCACCTCCTGGGGGAGGCTGCTCTTCTCAAGAGGGATTCGGCCACTGCTGATAAGCAGTATCCTGTAGAGCAGGGCACATAGGCAGATCACCACAAAGAGGTTGGTGCCCCCCTGGCTGAAGAAAGGAAGGGGGATGCCGGTGGGAGGGAGCATGCCGGTAACCACCGCTATGTTGATGATGGCCTGAAAGACGATCATGGTGGTGATGCCAAAGGCTGTATAGCTGAGGAACCTGTCACGGCTGCGCATCCTTGCATAGGCGTTGTATCCAAGGATGGCAAACATCGCAAAGAGGACCAGCATCAGGGCAATGCCGAAAAACCCGATCTCCTCGCAGATGGAGGCAAAGATGAAATCGCTCTGCACCTCGGGTATCAGGCCAAGCTTGTAGCTTCCGTTGCCCAGCCCAACCCCAAACAGGCCCCCCGACCCAATGGCCTTGAGGGAGTTTACGATCTGGTAGTTTATCCCAGCAGGATCAACTTCGGAGAATACAAAGGAGAACACCCGCTTGACCCTATAGGGTTCTGCCAACATGAGGGTTACAGCAGGCACGACAAGAAAGGCAAACGAGACCAGCAAAGTGGAGACCTTCATCCCTCCGACCAACAAGAGCGATACACAGAGACCCAGGTAGAGGATGGTGGTCGAGTAGTCCTTCTGGGCCAGGATCAGGACGGAGAATAGCAAGGTAATGATGAGAGGCAGTGCAAACCGTTTCCAAAACGGGATGCTCCCATCCTTCTGGCTGAGGAACTTGGCAAAAAAGAGTATGGTGCTCACCTTTACCAGTTCCGAAGGCTGCAAGGATGGCAGGCTTCCCACCTGAAGCCATCTCCTGCTCCCCAACCGTGTCTGACCGTAGTCAGTGAAGAGGGTGACCACCATCAGGCCAAGGCAAAGCAGCAGGAGGGGCATCGCAGAGTGGCGTATCCAGGAGAGCGGCAAGAATCGGATGAAGACAGAGCAGACCAGCGCAAGGGTGGCAAACATCAGCTGGCGCTGAAAATAATAGTAGTGGGGAAGGTTGTGGATAAGTGCCTCGTTGTAGGAGGCACTGTAGAGCATGATGAGCCCGAGTGCAGTCAGGATGAGCACCACACAGAGGAAGGTGAAGGCACTAGCATTGCCCCCGGTTTCCGTCAGCGTCCTTTGGGAAATCCCCCTCTGGCCTTCCCAGTCATCAAATGGTCGTAATCTATCCATATTCCACCCCTACCTCATCACCAGGAACAACAGCAGACCAACCATCGCGAACAGCCAGGAATAGAGGGTGAAAGAGCCAACAATCTTGGTCTCCTCCACACCCTTCAGCTCATAGGCATGGTGCAAGGGAGCAATGGAAAAGACTTTTTTTCCCGTGCTCCGTATGACGATGATCTGAATCAGGCTTGAGGAAAACTCCACAAGAAACAGCCCGCTTGCCACAAGCAGGGCCACTTCGGTCTTGAGCATGAGGGCCGAGAGTGCAATATAGCCCCCTAGGGCAAGGCTGCCGCAATCCCCCATGAAGTATTGTGCCGGTTTGTTGTTGAAACGCAGGAAGGCCACCATCGAGCCTATCAGGGCCGGGGAAAAGGGTGTGCCTGAGGAGAGGGAAAAAAAAGCCAACAGAATAAGCAGGGGAAGGGACGACCCTCCTGCAAGGGCGTCCAGACCATCGGTAATGTTTACTGCATTCACAAAGTACATGAGGTAGAACCAGGCAAGGACCAGGTAGAAAGGCCCAAGCTCAAACCCCTGGCGTCCCAAAAATGGCAGCCGCAGCGTGGTGGTGAGGTTTCCGCTTCGACGAAGGACAACAAGCAACAGGGCGGAAGCCAAGCCCTGCAGGACAAGCTTGAGGAGGGATGGGATGCCATCACCATTGGCCTTATGCACCTTGGCCAGGTCATCGACCAGCCCTATGGTGCCAAACAAAAGCAGGCTGAGAAGGGGGAGCAGGAGGGAGCTTGCAAACCGCTCAGGCGAGAGCAGGGTAACTGCTGTGGTGCCAAGACAGAATGCAAGCCCCCCTGTGGAGGGGGTTCCTGTCTTCTGGGCCTGCACACTTTCGAGCTCAGGCTTGATCGAGCTTCTCATCATCGGGATGTAGCGGATGAGCACCCTTGAGATACCATAGGTGAGAAAGAAGGCCATGGCCAACTCGAACAGCAGTGTTGTCACTCTCTCCATAGCTCTACCCTACCCTGCCTGGCTTATGGAAGGGATCAGCCTCTCCATCGCCATGCTTCGTGAGGCCTTGAGCAGATAGAGGTCCCCACAGCGGGTCTTCTCCACAATGCTCTGTTCCAACTCGGAGAAATCATCGGTATAGAAAAGTGGGCTTGCATAGCCCAGTTGCCTGAGCAGGTCATAGGCACCCTTCATCTCGGGTCCGTACAGATAGGTGTTTCCCATAGGGGAGGCAAACAGTTGCCTTGCAACCTTGGCATGGGCGCCCCTGCTCTCCTTGCCAAGCTCCTTCATGGATCCCAGGACAACCTTCTTGCTGCCCTTCCACTTCAGACCGGCCAGATAGCCAAGGATCGAGGTGGTGGAGTCGAGGCTTGCGTTGTAGGAGTCATCGATGATGGTGACACCGCTTTTGTGCACATAGCTTCTACCCTGCATCGGCAAGAATCCCTCGAGGCCCTGGGCTATGTCTGCTTTGTCTGCACCCAAGGCAAGACCCACTTGGATGGCACCGAAGACATCGCTGAGCAGGTGTTTTCCGACACAATTGACATGGAAGCGCTCCCCTTCAAAGGTAAGGTCCCACCCGTCAAGACCCTTGTCCACTGCCTGTATATCCCCCATGCCATACCGTTTGAGGCTGAGTTTGGAGCGCATTTCCAGCACCTTGGCAAACGGACAATCCTCAGAGACGAAACCCATCTGCATGGCGGGGTGGAAGAGTTTGCCTTTTTCTGCAAGGATCGTTGCCCTGCTGTTGAACTTCTCCAGGTGGGAGATGCCTATGTTGGTCAGAAGCCCTATGTCAGGCTTGAGCATCGAGACCATCCTATCCATCTCGCCGACATGGTCGATCCCCAGCTCAAAGATCCCGTAGCGGGTATCACCCTGCAACTGGAGGATGCTCAAGGGCAGGCCTATCTCGCTGTTGAGATTTCCCGGTGTCTTTACGGTATTGCCCAAAGTTGAGGTGATGGCTGCTATGGCTTCCTTGGTGGTGCTTTTCCCACAGCTGCCGGTAATTCCCACTGCTGTAACCTGAGCAAAGAGCTTGCGGTATTCCCGTGCAAGGGTCTGCAGGGCAGAGAGGGTATCCCTGACAGCGATGACAGCACAGGGGTAGGAGCCTACCATCTCAAGGGCGCGTGTGGTGTCAGCGTGGCTCACCACCACGGCACTGCAGCCCAGCAGTGCTGCCTTCCCTACATACGAGACGCCATCTGCATGTGCCCCGGGCAGGGCAAAGAAGAGGGATCCCCGGCTACAGAGCCTGGAGTCGATCTGGACATCCTCAACCAACTGGGAACCTTGTCGCATGACAAAGCCGCCACACATGGTGGCGACGTGCGCGACAGGATACCGCTGGCTGGAAAATCCACCGACTCTAGCCATCAGAGCCCCCTACCGACCATCAGAAGATGGTCTGCATCGATCTGCTGGAACTGGATGTCCTCTTTCCAGGCCCCTTCAGAGAGGGCCTCGGGCATGGTTTTCTGTGCTATCTGGGAGCGAAGCAACCTGTGCTGCTCCTCAAGATCGCCAAGGGAGGCGTTCAGAATCCTATATTCGACTTCAAGTGAACGATTTACGGCACTTTGCCATACAGGGATGGTCATGCTGACCATGACGACAAGCAACATGCCAAGAATTGATGCATGCCTGACCTGCACCAGCTTGTGGTCCATCTTTTTGGGTATTTCCCTCAGATCAGAAGTGTACCAGTCATCTCCCATACCAATCACCTTTTCCTATATCTTTTCGACAATCCTCAACTTTGCGCTTCGGCTGGGAGGATTCTCCGCACTCTCGGCCTCTGAAGGTATCAAAGGCTTTTTGGTCAGGATCCTGATGGTTGGGCTATCCTCTTCCACCAGGCCCTTGAAAAGCCACTTCACCCTCCGGTCTTCCAACGAATGGAAGCTGATCACCGCAAGACGGCCACCACTTGCAAGGGCCTTGATCGCCCCCCGTATGGCTGGCTCGATCCTGTCCAGTTCCCGGTTCACCTCAATCCTTATGGCCTGGAATGTCCGTGTTGCCGGGTGTATGTGTCCGTAGCGGTACCCTGAGGGAACCGCCTTGTATATGATCGAGGCAAGCTCGTCACTTTGCGTGATCTTGCCGGTCTTCCGTTTCTCCACTATTGCGCGTGCTATCCTACGGGAGTAGCGCTCCTCCCCAAACTGGTAGATGACATTTGCAAGCCGCTCTTCCTGATAGCCGTTGACCACATCCAGGGCGCTGATGGGGGCACTCTCGTCCAGACGCATGTCCAGAAGCTCCCCGCGCTTGAAGGAAAAGCCTCGCTCTGATTCCTCGTAGTGGTAGGAGGAGATTCCCAGGTCAAAGAGCACAAGGTCGAGCTCAGGGCCTTCATACCTCGCGAAAAACTCATCAAACCAGATATTTTCCGGGGTGAATCGGTCGCCAAACGCCTGCATCCGCTCAATTGCCTTTTCCTGGATGAGGGTATCACGGTCAAGGCCGGTCACCTGCAGCTGTGGGTAGGTCGAAAGGAAGAGATGGGTATGCCCACCCTCCCCACACGTACAGTCGACCATGTAGGCCTTCCTGTCCAAAGGAGGGACGAGGTAGTCCAGGATCTCACTCTTCATTACCGAATAGTGTACGTATTCCATCAATTCTTCTCCCTGATCAGATCACTGAGCGACTGTGCCGCATCCAAAAACTCATCGTTGCTGAGTTGCATGTACCGCTCGTACTCATCCTTGTTCCAAAGTTCAAGATAGTTGCCTGTGCCGAGCAGCACGCTCTCCTGCTTGGCCAGCAGCAACACACTCTCCCGCAATTTGGGAGGGATGTTGATCCTTCCGACCTTGTCTATCTCACACAGCTGGGCAGGAGCTATCATGCCACGCTGCAGGTTTCGCATCTTCCGGTCGAACATGGCCCCAGGGCCATCGACTATCATCCGTTTCAACTCTTCAAACTGGGAGGGAAGCATAATCCAAAGGCAATTTTCCAACCCCCGGGTCACGTACAAGGCATCGCCTTCGAGGGCGTTGCGTAGCCGTGAGGGGATCAGGATCCGACCTTTGTCGTCTATGGTGTTGTAGAATTCACCAGTCAACATCTCCCATACTCCTTTAGAATCCACAGTTTTTTTGGGATTTCTTCCCACACTGTCCCATTAATGTACACTTCTTACCACTGGAACACAACCGAGGGTTGCACCTAATTTGTGCTGTGATGGGCACCTACAGAGGACAACAGCTTAACAGGTGTAGACCTTTGCAGAGATTTTCAGGTTTTTGGGCAAAAAAAAAGCCCCTTCCTCAGAAAAGAAGGGGGTGCCGGTGGTAAGGTCTGTCGCCTTACCTCTGCGGATTGAAAATGTTGTAATCGATGTCCGGGAAGATGATGTCCCGCTTCTCTGCCTTTACCAGCCATTCGGTGTTCACCGCATTCTTGCACATGTTCCCATAGACCACATTGAAGTTTCTCAGATGGTCTGTAAGGCGCTTTTGCGCATACTCTGAACTTGTCTTGTTGTAGAGGATGAAAGGCCAGTCGCTTGCCATGGAGAGCAGCACCTCACGGGCTGCCTGGTTGAGGAACCTCTGCTTCAGGCTGATCTGGTCGCTGAAACGGACAGCGAGTTCCTCCATGCGTTCGATGGACTTGTGGATGTGCCGATAGATCCATGCATTGGAACCATCGAGCCATACCGAGCTGTATCCACCCTGGCCCCAAGAGGAGAAGGCGGGGCGCACCACCTGCAGGTCATTTTCCGTAGCCAGGAACAGGGAGGGGGTAACAAGGGTCACCTGCTCCTCTTCCCTGGAACTGAGGCGTAGGACCTGGTCAAGCCAGTCCACACCCTCAAACCACCAGTGGCCAAAAAGCTCAGCATCAAAACAGAGAGTATAGAGAGGGTCCTCCCCCATTGAAGCGGAAAGGACATCCCCTTTCATTTCCAGGTTATAGAGGAAATTCTTGGCATGCTCGGCAACCTTGCTCTGGGCAAGGCTGCGGTCATAGGGCTGCTTCTGGTCAGTAGGGCCGGTAATGGCCCAATACTTGAAGCCTGTAAAGACGCGCACTTCAGGTTGGTGGATATACTCTCCGATATACTCCATCGGAAGGTCATAGCCGATATCCCTGTAGAACTCGCGGTAGTTGCGGTCACACGGGTAGCCGCTTGTGTTGGACCAGACCAGGCTGGTCGCCTGATAGTCCCTTGGGAAGGCCGCCACCCCATTGGGGCAGCGTACCGGGCGATAGTCACCAAAATTGACCTTTTCGGGAGAGAGCAACATGCTCTGGCTCGCCACCTGGAACCAGGTGATGCCATGGTACTTCAGCGTCTCCTCAAGGCCCGGGTAATATCCACATTCAGGGAGCCAGAATCCTTTTGGGACGTGGCCGAAGGTGGTGAGGAAGGATTGGACTGCAAGCTCGACCTGTGCGTTGATCGCTGTCGGATACTCTTTGTACAGCGGCAGGTAGGCATGGGTTGCCGCGGTGGTGATCAACTCAAGGTGACCGCTTGTCTCCAGGCTCTTGAAGCCTTCCAGGATATTGCATCGATAGAGGTCATTGAAGTCAGTGAGGTTTTGTTTCAGCTGCTCAAGATAGTACTCGGCCATCTCCAGAAACTCGGGCTGCTCGGTGCGGCAGCGGACCAGTTCCTTCTCCCCCAGCTCGCGATGCAACTCCAGGTATGAGTTGAAGCGATTCTGCAGGGCAGGATCGGTGAGCATGCACAGGATGGGTGGGGAGAGACTTACCGTAAGCTTGTATGCAACCTTGTCTGCCCTGAGCTTGTACAGCATGCGCAGCATGGGAAGGTAGCTTTCCGAGATCGCCTCAAACAGCCAGTCCTCTTCAAGGAAGCGTGGATACTCGAGATGACGGACATAGGGAAGATGAATATTGAGGACAAAGGCTACGGATTTCTTGGACATCAAAGCACCCCCCCACTTAAGGTCTGTGCTATTTCCTGCAGCACGGCATTGTCGACAATTTCCCCTTCCTTGGTCACCAAGGAAGAAAAATGAATGTTGAAGAGTTTGGAATCCATAGCCATCTCCTCATAGTGGTTTACCCAGTATGAGGGATAGGAAGAGACCTCAGAGCTTTCGGCAAGGGCCATCTCCAGACCCTTCTTGTTCTTGTAGCAAAGGGTTACCTTGTAGGAATTTCCCATCGCCGGGAGGTTGATGTTCCACTGGGTATCCTCGACGCCGACAGCGATGTCGAAGGTCTTCTCCTCGTAGGTGAGCAGGTCAAGGGAGAATACCCGCAAAAAGAGGGATCCTCCAAGCTGCTCATCCTCACCGAAGACCTGGATCTTGGTGGCAGGGGAAAGTGACCAATAGGCATAGGCCCAGACAGGATCCCGCATCAGGAGGTGTATCGAGGTTTCCGCATATACATCAGGAAGGTCCTCGACACCAGGCAACCCGTTTACATCCTGCTTGTTCCCTCTGAAATCGGTAAGAGCATTGCAGAATCGCTTGCGACCACCCTTCGACTTCAACCAGGATGCGGTTATCTCGTCATCCTGTTCGCCGTAGGTTTCCTCAAGTTCATCAATCAGTTCTTCTCGTTCTAAAGTTTGCCAGTTCTCCAACCCTTCTTGCTGTGCTATGTACTGCAGTTCAGTCGTGGACAAGGAATCAATGTTGATCAGAATCATGCTTGCTCCCAGAAACGTATTCAAAGCGATAGGTTTGTTGCACCAATCGTAAAAGAAACGCCTAGGTTAGTCAACTGCGTGCACTTTGGCCTTCAATCGAAGAGGGTCTCAAGCGCAAGGTCGATCATGGCATTGAAGGTGGTCTGCCTCTCCTTTGACGGGACCTGCTCTCCGGTGACCATCGAGTCGCTCACACTCAAAAGTGTCAGTGCCTCGACCCCTTTCAGGTGGGCAAGGGTGTAGAGTTCACTCGTCTCCATGTCGACGGCAAGGGTGCCCAACGAGCGTGCTAGCTCATTTTTCTCCCTGCCTTTCAGGTCATAGAACTGGTCAGTGGTGAAGACATTTCCCACCCTGAAGCCCAAATTTGATGCCAGGGCAATGGTGTAGGCCTTCTGCAACAGGGAAAAGGATGCCGTCGGTGCATGTTGGTAGAGGCTAAACCGTGAGACGTTCATCCCACTGTCACAGTCCGCGCCCTGGGCAATGAGGACATCCCTCAGCCTGAGCTTCTCGTCAAGGGAACCACAGGTTCCTACCCGAACCAAGCGCTTGACCTTATAGGAGTCGATCAGTTCGTTGGCGTAGATCGAGAAGGAAGGCATTCCCATCCCCGTCCCCTGGACTGAGACCCGGTTGCCCTTCCAATACCCTGTATATCCATACATCCCACGGATCTCGTTGTAGCAGACCACGTCGGTGAGATAGGTCTGTGCTATATGCTTGGCACGCAAAGGGTCCCCAGGAAGCAGGACACTCTCGGCTACACTGCCCTCGTCTGCAACAATATGTATACTCATGCTCTGTTCTCCTTTCTTCCATATTCGGCTATAACCCCCAGCTTGGCAAGCCAAACATCCCTGATTGGCCTATCATTGCCATACAATCATATGATATACTCATCCCTGCAATATGAATAAGATACAAAACACAGTGAGTGACCTGATCCTCCATGGTCATTTTTACCAACCTCCCAGGGAAAATCCCCGGACAGGAATTATAGGAAAGCAGCTTTCCGCCACACCATATCCTGATTGGAACGAAAGGATCTATGCCGACTGCTACAATGCAAATGCCCATTCCCGCTATCTTTCGGGGGTCAGGCGCATCGTATCGATGACGAACAACTATGAGTACATCAGCTTCAATTTCGGCCCCACCCTCTTGAGTTGGCTCAAACGAAACCACCCTGATACCCACGATTCGATCATCCAGGCGGACAAGAAGAGCGTAGAACGGCTTGGCCATGGCAACGCCATGGCGCAAAGCTTCAACCACTCTATCCTCCCCCTTTGTACGGAAGCCGAGGCAAGGGCCCAGATCGCCTGGGGCTTGAAGGACTTCTCCCTACGCTTTGGCAGGGAAGCCGAAGGGATGTGGCTTCCAGAGACCGGCATCAACCCCATGGTCATCGACCTGCTCGCTGAGTATGGCCTTTCGTTTGTCATCCTCTCCCCCTGGCAGTGCAAAAGCATCGAGGACGAGAACGGGCAGATGGTGGATCTCGCTGGCAAGAGTGCACCCTATGGCAAGCCTTTCATCCTTACAGGGGAGAAAGGGCGTACTATCAGTGCCTTCTTCTACAACCCCAGCCTTGCTGAGGGAATAAGCTTCGGCCACCTTCTGCAGGATGCCGACAACCTCTATGCCCGGCTACTGACCATCAAGGCTGAAGAACAGCAGGACCTCATCCATACTGCCACCGATGGGGAGATCTACGGCCATCACGAACCCTACGGGGACATGGCCCTCGCTGCCCTCATCAGGAAGGTCGAGGAGCGGTCGGACTTCCGTCTGACCAACTATGCAACCTACCTGGAAAAGCATCCTGCCACACTGCATGCCCAGCTGCATGAGGGTGAGGCGGGCAAGGGAACCAGCTGGTCGTGCGTGCATGGTGTTTCCCGATGGTACAAGGATTGTGGGTGCCATACAGGCGGCGACGAGTCGTGGAACCAGAAGTGGAGGACTCCCCTTCGCGAGAGCTTTGACAATCTCAGCAAGAAGATCGACACCTGCTTCCAGCAGGAGATAGCCAGGATATTCTCCGGTAGCCTTGAACCCCAGCCACTTGTCGAGTCATTCGGGCCTGTCATCTCGAAACTCATCTCCATGGAGGAGTTCCTCGACTCGATAGGCAAGGAATATCCGTTTGCCCAGGAGGAGAGGACCAACCTTGCGTCCCTCTTGCTGGGAATACAATACAGACATTTTGCCTATACCAGCTGCGGTTGGTTCTTCAATGACCTCTCGGGCCTAGAACCGAAGCAGAACATAGTCTATGCCCTGATGGCGGTGGAGCTGTATAAGCGCTTCAGCGAAGAAGACATGTTGGAGTCCCTCCTTTCCGACCTGAAGCTGGCCATATCCAACCGCAGGCAGGATGGGGATGGGGAGGATCTCGCCCTGGAGGCCCTTGATATCCTTCCCGGGGAGGTCGAGGCTACCCTCTTCTTCGTTCTCAACAGGAGAATTGCCCTGAAAGAGGACCAGGTGGACTCCTATGGGTGGTTCAGGCTGGAGAAATATGACTACAAGAGCGAACAGACCCAGATACTGGAGATCTCCAATACCTTCTCGTTGATCCGTTACCAGTGTTCCGTTCTCGACCCGGCCCCGGGGAAATCGGAGCTGACCTATACGCTGACCATCAGGGATATGAGAAATGGGGAGATCCAGAGCTATTTCATCGATAGTGAGGATATCCCATCCAGAATGCGTGACCAGCTCTTTGTCCAGATAGACAATGGGATCTGCCGGCTGGAAAGCAGGGAGATCAAGAAGATCGCCCGTGAGATCCACCACTATGCCTCGCTTGCAAAGGCAACACCCTACCTCCCCATGGGATCGCTCTACCAGGAGAACATAGGCTCGTGCCTCAGGGCGATGAAAAGCCTGTTCAAATACGGCACCCTGCCGATGTGGGATGAGTTCAAGGAGTCGTTCATCATCCTGCTGGGGTTTTTTGTGAAATACGCAAAAACGACCGACCTGGACATAATCAGACGGTTGTTCAACAGCGAGATGGAGTACCTGGCTGAGAAGATCCAGGCCTTTGGTCTGTACGACAAGAACATCCGGTTCATCCTGGAATTCTTGCAGATCGTGCGGGACCACGCGTTCCAACCGGACCTCACCCAGATCCAGAATGCTGTATACCCGTATTTGAGCATGGAGAAGAAGCCCCACAAGGATACTGACATAGACCTGATAAACGCGTTGGGAAAAGCGCTGAACTTCGATATTTCCATCCATTAGCCACTAACGAACAAAGCCTCCTGCATCTGTAGGAGGCTTTTTCTTTCCCTAGTGGGAACTATCCCCTAGGCTTCATCATCCGAGAGCACGTCCTGGTAGTCGGGGTTCTGTATCATGACCCGTTTGGCATAGGGGCAGAGAGGAATTACCTTCAGGTTCTCCTTTCTTGCCTTCTCGATGACCTTGCGTACCAGCATGCCCCCGACACCCTGCCCTCGCAAGGTGTCCGAAACAATGGTATGGTCGATGACTATCGTCTCTTCGTCCCTGAAATAATAGGATATTTCGGCAAGGGGCCTGGAGGCATCTTCACCAACATAAAATCCCTGTTCTTTACTCTTGCATTCATGCATGATGACTCTCCTTTACCCTTGGGCGACAGTATCCAACATCTGCTTGGCATGGACCAGGCTCACCTCACTCTCACCATCGCCGCTGAGCATACGGGCAATCTCCTGCTCCCTTCTATGGCCCTGTACCTCATCAATATGGCTGAAGCTCATCCCGTCTGAAACCTCTTTTGAGACGACCAGGTGCTCGTCTGCCTGGCTTGCGATGGAAGCGAGGTGTGTTATTACGATGACCTGGTGGCTCCTGCTCAGCTTCTTCAGCTGCTTGGCAACCGAAAGGGCGACACTGCCGCCAATGCCAGCATCTACCTCATCAAAAATCAGGGTACCCACACTGTCATGATGACTCAAGGTGGTCTTAAGTGCAAGCATGATACGTGACAGCTCTCCCCCACTCGCCACATCCTTGATGGGCCGGCTTTCCAGTCCTGGGTTTGCACAGATCATGAAAGCTATCTCATCCCCTCCACTGGCTGAAAGGGCGGTAGGGTTGACTTCGATGGTAAAGAGGGCTTCCCTCATCCCCAATGTCCTGAGGGTCTCCTCAATCTCTTTCTGTAAGACGAGGGCGGACCGTAGGCGAACCTGGTGCAACACCTGTGCAGCCTTTTCCAATTCGCCGAGAGTGAGCTTCAGTTTCTTTTCCAGATCTATCAGAAGTTCCTCACCATGTTCGCTCTGGTTGAGCTTTTCTTCACTCTCAGCCTTGTAAGCCAGCATGGAGGCAATGGAGTGCCCATATTTTTTCTTGAGCCTCTGCAACAGGGCTAGCCTTCCCTGGAGGCGGTCAAGTTCCTCTTCCGAATAGGACATGGAGGAGAGGTAGTCTCTCAGGCTCTCGTAGATGTCCTGTACCTCGATGAAAGAGCTGTCAAGCCGTTGGTACAGGTTGGTAAGGCTGGGGTCGCTTGAGCTGGCGTGCTCTATGAGCTTACCCGCCTGATGCAGCGATCCAAGGAGGCTGGACCCATTTTCCGAGCCATGCAACAGGTTGGTTGCAAGGCTAAGGCTGTCATGGATCTGCTCATACGCCGAAATGGTCCGTATCTGCTCGGTAAGCTCATCGTCCTCTCCAGGTTTGGGATCAGCTTTTTTTATCTCGTCAACGGCAAACTTGAGAAACTCAGCTTCCCGTAGGGAGCTTTCCAGGTTTTTCTTGAGGGCATCCTTCTCCTGCTGAAGGGCCTGGCATCTTCTGTACAGGCTTTGGTAGCTCTCCTTCACCCCAAGGCAGTTGCCGAATGCGTCCAACACCTGAAGCTGGTTGGCAGGAGAAAGCAGGCTCTGGTGGTCCCGCTGGGCACTGATGTCCAACAGCTCTTCACTGATGGCGCTCAGGTCGGTCCGGGTCGCCGCACGGCCCTGGATGGAGATGGCCGATCGCCCATTTGTCTTGATGCTCCGGGAAAGCAGGAGGCATCCTTCGTCGAGGCCAAGGTCATTCTCCTCAAGATAGTGGGCGATTCCAACGGGAATCCGGTCACCCAGAAAAAAGCTGGCACTGACGGTAGCAACTTCACAGCCGCTACGGATAGCCTGGGCATCGGCCTTTTCTCCAAGGAGCAGAGAGAGGGCTCCGAGGATTATGGACTTTCCGGCTCCAGTCTCTCCGGTTATGACGGAAAACCCCTCACCGAAATTGATGGAGACATCATCGATAAGGGCATAGTGGTGGATGTCAAGGCGCTCAAGCATGGAAACCTCCTCCGGACCAGTTGAGTTTATCACGTATTACTTCGATGTAGTTACGCCTTTCGCTTGTGACAAGGAGAGCCTTGCTCCTGGATTTCTCTACAACGATGATATCCTCCTCCTCCAAGGTGCAGGTCTGTTGCCCGTCTATGGAAAGCATCAGGCCTGTACGCTGTCCCTTGAGGATGCTGATGGATATCTTCGATTCCCCACTGATGACCAGGGGTCTGTGCGATAGGGTGAAGGGACAGATCGGGGTTATGATCAGTGAGGAGAGGTCCACATCGAGGATGGGACCGCCTGCGGCCAGGCTGTATCCGGTAGACCCTGTCGGAGTTGCCACAATTATGCCGTCAGCACGAAAGTACCCGGCGTCGGTCTTGTCGATGGCCAAGGCGAGGTTGATGACCTTGCTGATGCCACTGGAGGTTACTACCATCTCGTTGAGGCCATGTCCGGTAAAGACCTTCTTTCCTCCCCTGAGGACAGCGACGCGTACCATGAGCCTGCGGCTGATGGAATTCCTTCCCATCAGGTAGTGCTCAATGGCCTCCTCCCACTCATCGACGGAGATCTCGGTGATGTAGCCGAAGGTCCCCAGGTTGATAGCGAGTATCGGGATACCAAGGTCCTGCAGATACCGCGCACAGTAGAGCACAGTCCCGTCACCGCCAAGGCAGATGACCAAGTCTGTCCCCTCCTCCACCACAAGGGGCTCGCTCTCTTCGCAGGTCCTGAAGATGGTGGAACGTATCCCACGCTCCCCAAGGTATCTGGCAATGGTCTCGGAGAGTTGATGGGAGGCTGTCTTCTTCCAATTGGCAATGATCAGCACGTTTTCCAATGTTCTTTTCTTCATGACAACTCCTAGGGAAGATGGGATAGTACTTTCATCAGCATCTCTATGTCACCTTGCTTGAGAAATGGGTAGGTTGGAAACGAGAGAGCCCGCAGTAGCGGTGGCACAGCATGGGGGAAGAGGTCAAATCGTTGGGAATGGAGGCTACCCAAGCTGTCCTCAAATGTTTTTTTGGCCGATACCTGATATTTGTTTGCAAACTTGATGGCATCCTCAGCCTTGGAGTCGAGTACGACACAAAAGCCATATCCATTTGGCATGAAATCGATATTTCCTATCCCAAACAGCTTGTGGGCTGTCTTGAGCAGGGATTTTCTGTATAGGTTGTAGAGTTCTGTCCGTTTCGCCACCTGGGCAGGGAGGTTTGCCAGCTGGATGATGCCCAAGGCGGCATTCATGTCCGGCAGTTCCTCGTAGTTCCTGACCTGCCTGTAGAGGTGTTTCAGTGGGGCACTGAAGGCATGGTCGTTGAATACCAAGGCAGCCCCCCCACCGGTGGAGACAATGCAGTCCTCCTCAAAGGCACAGACAACCAGATTCCCGAAGGAGCCAGCTTTTGTCTCTTCGTATACGCTCTCCAGGCTCTGGGTGATGTCCTCCACCACCTTCACCCCTAGCTGTCTGTAGTCACACCCATAGGGAATCTGGCACATGGGCTCATGGATAAGCAGAGCTTGTGCCCCCTCAGAGACAAGCCTGGTCGCCTCGGACAGGGAAAGACAGCCATGCTCAGGATCGATATCACCGAGAAGCACCTTTGCCCCAAGGTTTTCTATGACTGTTTCATACAGGGATGGGGAGAGGATGCTTACCCCTACCAGGCTCCCTTCCGTGATGCCACAAAGCTTCAGGGCCGTGGTCAGCGCATCGACATAGCTGCGCAGGGCAATTCCCTCCTGCATGCCGACAAGGGTACAGAACTGGCGGAGAAACTCACCGGTACGTTCTCCAGGCCCAATCTTCTCATCGACCATTGTCTGCAATACAGCATCCATATCTTTACGGCGAATAGTAGGTTTATAGAATCGGATCAGTGCCACAAGCTCCTCCTCTCACCAGTATACTCGCTATCGCAAGCTGTTTCCACTCAATAGGGAGAAAGAGAGAAAAAGTACAGGAAAATCCAGAGTCCAATTTACCGTTTTCTTTCGCAAAAAACATGATTCAGCGGCATATTTCAAATCCCATAAAAAAGGAAAAGCGCACTCCAAAGAGTGCGCCACCAGAAAAGGATCCTGTTGCCAGGAAAAAGAAAAAGGCCCGGCGGCTACCTACTCTCCCACGGAAAACCGTAGTACCATCGGCGTGAGGGCGCTTAACTG